>NZ_CP046564.1:1927431-2248670 GCF_009818105.1 Bacillus sp. N1-1 | reverse complement strand
ATTCCCTGCAAGCATTGAAATAACAGCGTCATCCATAGGTGGATTGTGTAAACCTGCTCTTACGTCTCGATAATGTCGTTGCATTGGATTGTCTTTAAATAACGCTCTAGCCCCAACAATTCTCATTGCCTGATCTACTACATTAGCTGCACTATTTGTCGCAACATGTTTAACAGCAGCTAATTCAGGTCCCATTTCTGACCTTTTTTCAGGTTCCGAAACCCACCTTAAAGCAACGGAGTACATCATTTCTCGTGCTCGCATCAATTCTAGTTCCATTTCGCCAATTTTCCGCTGCACTTCAGGTACCTCTTTAATGGGCCCCGGTAGGCTATTCGGAGAATACGTAGATGCAAAAGCGATCGCTTCATTTCGAGCAGCTATTGCAACTCCTAAATAACATGCAGGAATGTGAAGAAGCCACGCTTTTGGTAGCTTACTCTCAGGAGATTGAGGACCCTCCACTAAAGCATCCTTCGGTAGGAGAACATCGTCTAGTACGAGATCATCACTCCGTGTCCCTCTCATCGAGATCGTATCCCATTTTTCTTCAACCTTCACACCTAACAGATTCATATCAATAAGGAAAAAGCCTTTTTCACCTGTATCTTCAATTTGTGCAGAAACGAGCGCGTATTGAAGTCCAGGTGCCATTGAAGTAAATGATTTTCGTCCGTTAACAATCCATTTCCCATCTTTTTCTGTTGCCTTCGTTTGTGGCATTCCACCACGGGTCGGACTTCCTGTCGCAGGCTCAGAAGCGGCTCGATTAAACAAAGCATTTTCTTTCATAATAAGACGACTAAGACGTTCAAAAACGTCATCTGACCACGTTTGCTCGTCTCTCATTTCAAGCATTAGCCCAAGGTGCCAACCAATCGAGAGCGCGGTAGCAGCATCTCCTGTTGCAATACGCTCTTGAAGCATAACAAATTCATATAAATCAATCGCTTTTCCACCAAACTTTGCTGGAACAGTTAAGGCAACATATCCGGAGTTCTTTAATTCTTCGAAATTCTCAAAAGGAAAACGACCTTCTTTGTCGATTTCATCCGCCCTCACTGAAAACGAATCTGCGAGCGTATTCGCCATCTCTAGTAATTTCTTCTGCCGATCATTTTTTATATAAGAATGATACAAGTGGTTCATAATAAGATTCCAGCCCTTCCAATTGATGTATACTATCTATCGTACACTACAAGAGGAATTAATCTCCAGTAAATCGATCGGAAAAAGCATATAGGATTATTTTCGAAGCAATGGATAACTGACTGATGTCGGAACCTCAATCATTAAAAGCCGTGTTTTTTCTTTAGCTCGAACGATCATTTCAACACTTTCTTCCCCATCAATAACAAAAAAATCTTTCACTTCATAAACATGCTCATTTAGTTCACCAGCACCATCTAAAACAAGAACAGTGAGCGAGCGTCCTTTAGTTAAGGATTGTTGAAACATAATTCCGTCCTCTATCAAAACATCCCACATAAGTGCATCTGTTTCGAATGAAACAGGGGAATCATCTCCTAGAATTTCTTTTACTTTTACTCCATCTTTAACGATTGTTTGAAACTCTTCATGTTCAAACTGTTGGTACGTTGGTTTGCGTCGCAGCGCTTCTCGTAAATGAGGCTCAAACCAAATTTGAAACCCTTGCATATCTGGACCTACGAACCCTTCCTCATGAGAAACACCCGATCCTGTTTGCATCACTTGAAGGCCACCGGCTCCCACGACGCTTCTAGTTCCTAGTGAGTCTCCGTGCTCTGCTTTGCCACTAATAACATACGTAATGATTTCAAAACCTTGATGTGGATGGAGAGGGATATACCCTTCATGCTCTGCTTTAGCCCATGCCCAATAAAATAAAGGACCAACTCGTTTTACCTCTGATCCTTCCCCTGGAAAGCCAATTGGCTTTTGTTCTGTAATTTTACCACCATCAAATTCTCCTACGCCCTGCTGATTTACACGAAAACGTTGTATACGCAATTGACTCATCTCTCCTTTTGAATATCTCGAATTCGAGATAATTTTATCTCCTTTCTGTAACATTGTCAAATTTAATGAAAATGCTACCTCATCCATTTATACAAGATATCCTTATAGTAGAATTCAGGGGAAATCACAAGCGTCATTTCCTTTGCATCTCGATCGACAGGATAAATGAGCACAAGCCGAAATGAACCTTTGCTTTTCATCATGAATTTGTTCCAACCGTCTTGTTCAATTATTACAAAGTCGGCAGGTTCTACTTGCGAACCATTTACTTTTAGTTTTGAATAATAAGGCTTGAAATCGAGACCAGCTTCTTGATCGTTTTTCGCATAAAGTTCAAATCCAATGTACTCTTGTGTTTTATCTAATTCTTTTAACTTGGCTTCTTCAGGCAATTGATCCAACACATTAACTTCTAATCGAAAAAGCTCCTCCCCATCCATATCTTCTTCGACGTATGGTTCACCAAATTCATAGTACTCACGATCTGCCTGAGTCTTAGCGATAGGTGCTTCAGAATTCACCGCTTCTAAACTCGATCCTCGAATCATCGTATACCACACACCTGAGAAAAAAGTTACGATCAATACAAGTAGTACAGAACCATATAGCCATTTCCTCATTTTATTCTCTCCCTTCACAATACAGACGTAACAAATAAGGAATGGTTGCATACAAAAAACCGGCACATGGCCGGCTTCGTCTTAAAAATCAAAGTTGTCTGGATCAGGACCCATTCGTTCATTCTGGTTTAACTCATCAAGCGCGCGAATATTATCTTGTGTTAATTCAAAATCAAAAACATCAAAGTTTTGTTTAATACGGTCGGGATTTGACGACTTAGGAATTGTCACTACTTCATGTTCAAGATCCCAGCGAATGATCACTTGAGCAGTAGATTTACCGTGCTGTTCTGCAATTTCTTTCACAACTTCATGATCCAATAGTTTTCCCTGAGCAAGCGGCGACCATGCTTCTAGTTGAATAGAATGCTGTTTGCAATACTCGCGAAGCTCTTTTTGATTTAGAAGTGGATGAAATTCTACCTGGTTTACCATCGGCTTAATTTCTGCATCTTTCATTAAATCTTCAAGGTGATTGGGGTGGAAATTGCTGACACCAATGGCACAAATTCGACCATCTTTGTAGAGTTTCTCCATCGCTTTCCACGTTTCTTTATATTTGCCCTCTACAGGCCAATGAATTAAATAAAGATCTAACGTATCAATTCCAAGCTTTGAAACCGTGTCTTCAAATGCTTTAAGGGTTGAATCATAGCCCTGATCATCATTCCATACTTTTGATGTAATGAAAAGTTCTTCACGTGGTGTACTGCTTTCTTTAATAGCAGCACCAACACCTTCTTCATTTTTGTATGCAGCAGCAGTATCAATCGCTTTATAACCTGCATCAATTGCGGCATTGACCGCTGTTTTTACTTCATCGTTATTCTCCATTTTCCAAACACCAAGACCAAGCGTTGGCATTTCTACGTCATTATGCAATGTTGTAGTTGTCCATTGTTTAACCATTTGAAATCTCCTCCATTATTCTGATACTCACAAGAGGACATTTCCCATTCTTATCATAATCTAATCATTTTTTACAGTTTTAAATCATGTATGATTCGTTTGAATAATAATTATTTTATTTCATTCAAGGGGAAAAGCAATAATCAATAAAAAAACCATCCAAAAGGATGGCTAGAATTTAGTCGGTTTCTGTTTTAATCTAGATTTTTTATTCGAGTGTGCAATTGGAGAAGTTTGTACTTTTTCTCTCTCTGCTTTTGCATCTTGTTCGAATGCCTGCATGCCTTTGCCAAACAAAAGACTCATGATTTATCCCTCCTTATGTGTAACGTTAGTCCACCATTTCCGATTTTATTTCTTCTAAAACTACATTCTTCAAATTTATTCAAAAAAAAATTTATTGTTGTGAAAGTACATTTGCCGTTTCACTACAATGAGATTGAACAGCTGTTAGTCCGTCTAATGATTGCTGTATTCGATCTCGATTCTGACCCTTCTCTACTGTTGATAAAGCTTGTTGTAAACAACGACTTGCTTCTTCTAGAGCTTGAGAACTCTCCTGAACATATCCTCTAGCGTTTTTCTCCATATTTTTCACCCCTTTGTCTTTAGTTTCTGATTAATTCTGAATTTCATACAAAAACCAGCCCTTCACTGCCAGGCTGGTTTTAGTTCTAATGATTATCAACTTGATTTTTAAGTTCTTCTAATTCTTGAACCAATTTCATTACCATATCATCACTTCGTTTTAACTCTTGATTTAAAAGTGTGATGGTATCTTCCTCCCACGTAAAAGGATCACCATTCTCTGGTGTTATTGGGAGGTTTTCATAACGGTTTCCCGTTTCAATTCCAGGTTCAAACGCTATCATTACACCCATAAATAGAAAGTTTAACTACTCTTTCACTTCAAATTGTTGAAAAATATTTCCTTCAAGAATCGGATAAAACTCTTTTCCTAAAAGCTCATTAATAATGATTTTATTTCGATTAACTGCAAGTCCTAAATTTGTTGATCCTACTCCGTGCGTATGTTGCATGCCGCTGTGTACAAAGATGTTCGAATTCGCTTCTTTCTTTAATTGAAGACGGTAATCCTTAGTTACATGGTAGCGTCCCTTTTCATCCCACTCAATTAGATGCTTAAGATCTTCAAGGCAGTGAGGAATTAAAGGACGATATCCAGTGCCCGCAACAACAACTTCACTTTCAATAAGAAACTTTTCATTTTTCTGCCACTGACGACATTCTAATTCATAACCAGTACCGTCTTCTTTTTCTTTGATCCCGTTTACTTCAGTTAACGGCATTAATGTGACATCCATCTTTTCGCCACCTACAGACTGTTCATATAACAGGTTATATATGTCAGTAATTGTATGAGGACTAATCCCTTTGTAGAGAAGTTGTTGACCGCTAAAAATGTCATCTTTTTGATCCTGAGGTAGGTCATAGAAATAATCGACATACTCGGGTGAAAAATGCTCAAGACTTAACCTGGTTTCCTCCATTGGGAAAAACCCTTGTGAGCGTGTCATCCAATGTAGTGAATATCCATGCTCTTTTCGATCTTTCAAAAGTTCCCTGAAAATTTCTGCAGAACTCTGCCCTGACCCAATAACAGTGATGCTTTTTGCCTCATGACAGCGATTAGTATGCTGAAGGAATGTTGATGAATGAAATACATCTTCTTCATTCATACCCTGAAGTGATGAAGGTAAAGAAGGCACGGTTCCAACACCGAGTATCATATTTTTAGCGTAGTACGTATTCACTTCTCGCGATTCAAGGTTTTCAACAACCACTTCATAATGTTCAACTGGATCTCCTACAGGTACAATGCTCGTTACTTTTGTCCCAAACCGGCAGCTTTCCAACTGACCTGCTGCCCATTGGCAATAGTGGTTATATTCATTTCGAGGCATTTCAAGTCGTTGCAAGAAATAAAAGTTATATAAGCGGTTTTGGTGTTTCAAATAATTTAAATAACTATATGGATTTGTTGGGTCCGCCATTGTGACCAAATCCGCCATGAAAGGTACCTGTAATCTGGTTCCTTCAATTAACATACCTGGATGCCAATCAAATTCATGTTTCTGATCAAAAAATAAGGCATCCACTTCATTTATTGGATCCAACAATGCAGCTAATCCTAAATTAAATGGTCCAATTCCTACACCGATTAAGTCATAAATATTCTCTCTCATCCAAACCTATCCTTTCTAATCTTCATCTTCTCTCTTTCTTAAGTATATCAGAAATTAACTTTTCAGGTTTTTCAGTTAAAAAAAAGACAGCCAAGCTGCCTTTTAAGAGTGCTGTGACCGTTTATATTGATACTGCTTCCATTGAAAACGAACAAAACAACCAATACAGAACCCTAGAATAGCGATAAACGAAGCTAAGGCTACTAGGACTGCAGCTGTGATAGCTAACCATTCAATGGAAAACATGTGAGCTATAAAAGAAATTGTAAGAAGCGATACTGCTATTTTTTGATTGAAATTTTGTTGCTCGGCATCCTCAGGAATATATTGATTCAGTGGTTTTTTTAAAAATCGTTTTCCCACTTTAAGCACTGGATTAAAATGTAGTATCAAGCCCATCAATCCAGCAATGAGTGGGATCATGAGAAAAAGCCAATTTGAAAAGAATACAAAACCTGTAGCAAATATAAAAATAAACGATTGATTTAACCGAACTAGTGGTCTAGGGATAGATGAAGGCATTCCAAAACCAACCTTTCTTATAGGAATATAACTATATCCTACCATACCCTTTTTTAAATCGAATGTATAGTTTTTTGCATCTAAAAAACCCACAAAGATGTGGGTTTTTTGATCTGAGTGAAGGGGTGCAAGATGCTCCATCTCTACATTTTCAAGGAATGGATCCACTAAAGACGTAAATTTATCAAATCGATCGGATGACATAAAGCCTTCAGTGTGTGAGGCAAGTGTCTCCCACTCAATGAGAATGACGTATTTACGCTCTGTTTCAACTGATTTCAACAAGCGATAATTCATGTATCCTTTTGTTTCTGCAATGTAAAGTACAGCTTCTTTAAATGTCGCTTCAAATTTCGATTCAAGACCTTCATGAATGGTGAAATAAGCTTTTTCAATAACCAAGTTTCTCCCTCGCTTAATAAGGTTTTGATTGATAAAAATAGTTCGGTGTTACAATTTTGTTTTTGTAAGGTTTATGGAAGATATGAGTAGTAGCTGGCGACACAGGTGGAATTAGCCATGTCCAATTTCCAGTAACGTCTCGCTCCGCCTTCTCTTCATTTTGCTCAAATTTTTGAAATTGTTTTGCGGCTGTATGATGATCAACAATACTTACCCCATCATTTTGATAGGAATAAAGGACAGCCCGATTTAGTTCAACTAATGCCCGATCTTTCCATAGAGATGCATTTGAACTTGTATCTAGTTGTAAGAGTTTAGCTACATCCGGCAAAAGATTGTACCGGTCAGTATCCGCTAAATTTCTTGCCCCTATTTCTGTGCCCATATACCAGCCATTAAATGGCGCAGCATCATAACTAATACCTCCAATTTCTAATCGCATATCTGAAATGATGGGCACGCCATACCACCGGGCATTTAAAGGAGCAAAATCGTATTCAGGGTGTTGGATTACGACCTGTAGTACGTCTTCATTAGGAATTTCAATGAAACTTGGTGAAGCTCCATCCATTGAGAAAACAAGCGGAAGTATATCATATTGTGTTCCCTTTCCTTCCCATCCAAGTTTCATGACTTCCTTAGTAAAAGCGAGTGAATCTGGGTCCCCAATGATACCTTTATCCGTTTCATAACCTGCATAGCGAATAAGCTGATGATTCCAAACGCGAACTTTACCTGGCTGAAAAATAGTAATTGTTGGCTTGATTTTTCCCCCGTTTGTCGCGGTGCGAATGTGGTGCAGTAGTGCACCCGCTACTTCTTTTGGTTTCGTAGCATACCTTGCATCTAACACTGTCATCGTATTCCAGAATAGGCGACCAATACACTTATTGCTGTTTCTCCAGGCCATCTTAGCCCCTTGAGATAGTTCGTCATATGTATGTGTATAGGAACCTGTTGTCTTAATTTCATGCATAATTTCCTTTTTACGCTCTTCTAAGCGAGATGGTTCGATTGTTAGTTCAGCATAAGCTTGATTAATAAAATCAAATACTTTTTCTATTAATTGCTCATTTTCCATTGTCTCAACCTCCATAGCCTGAGACGGTTTTAAAACCTAATCTTAAGCTCCTGATGAAAGAATTAATCTCAATTAATACACGTGTAATTATAGCACAATCGCCAAGTAGAAAAAGAATTGCCTATTTCAATGGTAGGTTTGAAAAGATTTGGTATGTAATAGTTTACAGATATAAAAAATTCATGTAGGATATACAAATCAATTCATACTAAATACATCGGGATGAGGTGCATTATACATGGCAATGGAACAACCTGTTCACTCTTCAAAAACAAATTTACAGTTACCTTTCTTAAAAGCTCCTCAAAAGCCAGTTTTAACAGGAGGCTTTTTGGTCATTGGTCTACTCGCATTAATATTATTGGTGGACCAAGGTATACAGCAATTTGTCTTATTTGCCTTAGGATTATTACTTGGCTATTGTTTATTGCATGCAAGATTTGGTTTCACTTCTGCTTTCAGACAATTATTAAGTGTAGGAAATGGAACAGCAATTCAGTCGCATATGCTGATGCTTGCGGTAGCTAGCACGCTGTTTGCGCCGATTCTCTCTAACGGCTTTGGATTATTTGGAACGACTCCAACGGGATATGTATTTCCTGTTGGAACAAGCGTAGTGGTTGGTTCATTCTTATTTGGAATTGGGATGCAGCTAGGCGGCGGATGCGCTTCAGGTACGCTCTATACAGTAGGGTGGGGAAAAACTGAAATGCTACTTACTCTTTTCGGTTTTATCGTCGGATCTGTCATCGGTGCATGGCACTTTGATTTCTGGGTAAATCAAATGCCTTCTTTTCAAGCTATTTCCTTAGCTGAAGATACTGGATTAGGATATTTTGGTGCCTGGATTGTGCAACTTGCATTATTTGGGATTATCTTTTTCGCTGTAAAATTTATCGCTAAAAAACGACAGCCACCAAAAATGAAACCTCTTCCTACAACATCAGGATGGAAGCGAATTTTTCGTGGCTCATGGCCGATTTGGATTGCAGCAATCGCATTAGCTGTTTTAAATGCCCTCACATTGATATCGCGCGGTAATCCATGGGGAATTACATCCGCTTTTGCTTTATGGGGATCAAAAATCGCTTTGTTTCTTGGAATCGATGTAACACAATGGGGATATTGGTCAGGTGCGAAAGGTGAAGCACTCCAGCAATCGATTCTTACTGATTCAACAAGCGTCATGAACTTTGGTGTTATTCTTGGTGCATTTGTAGCAGCTGGCGCTGGCGGTGCCTTTATTATGAGGAGAGTGCCATTTAAGTTAGCAGCTGCATCCATCATTGGAGGACTCCTAATGGGATACGGTGCTAGACTAGCCTTCGGTTGTAATATAGGTGCCTATTTTGGCGGAATTGCTTCCTTTAGTCTCCACGGCTGGGTTTGGATGATCGTCGCTCTGGCAGGATCCTATCTTGCTCTTTATTTAAGACCAATTTTCGGTTTAAAGAACCCTAATAAAAATGATCAATTTTGTTAAATTACGCAAGGGACATTGGATATAATCCAATGTCCCTTTTTGCGTTAAAAAAATAAAAAACCAGATCAATTTTGATCTGGCTTCATACCCTCACTCTACTTCTTCAAAATATTCTTTATAAAACCCACCGATTTTACCACTATTGTCTAAAACGAATAAAAATTCTTCTGTTTCATTTTTCACTTCATAAGTTTGACCTTCTGTTAAAACGCGGTTAACCATGTACTTCTTTGCATCAGTATGTATGCATTTCACCTTTTTAATCGTCGATGTCTCTTTCCATGTTTGATGAATCAACTCTTTCACCCCTTTCAACTTTCTTTCTATTTTACATGACAGGAGCGATAAGATAAAGGCTCCACCTTCTCCTTTTAAAAATGCAAAAAAGAACCTGAATCGACTGATTCAGGTTCTTTCGTTTTATCCTTCAAGAAGAAGCTGCTCTGGGTCTTCAAGAAGTTCTTTAATTTTAGCAAGGAAGCTAACTGCTTCTCCGCCGTCTACAATACGATGATCATAAGAGAGTGCAATGTACATCATCGGACGGTTTTCCATTCGTTCCTGATCAATGGCCATAGGTCGCCACTGAATCTTGTGCATACCTAGTATACCAACTTGAGGTGCATTTAGAATTGGTGTTGAAAGCATTGATCCAAAAATCCCACCGTTTGTAATCGTAAATGAACCACCTTGTAGTTCATCAAGCTTTAGTTTATTGTCGCGTGCTTTCTTTGCAAGATTACCAATTTCCTGTTCAATCCCTGCAAAAGATAGCTTGTCTGCATCACGAACGACTGGTACTACTAGTCCTTCTTCTGCTCCTACGGCGATACCGATATCATAAAATTTCTTCAGTACAATATCAGTATCTTGAATTTCAGCGTTTAGACGTGGATATTTCTTAAGTGCGCCAACGACTGCTTTCGTAAAGAAAGACATAAAGCCAAGTTTCACATCATTGTCTTCAAGAAACTTATCTTTACGACGCTTACGAAGTTCCATAATTGCCGTCATATCTACTTCGTTAAACGTTGTAAGCATTGCTGCAGTATGCTGAACTTCAACAAGACGTTTCGCAATTGTTTGACGACGACGAGACATCTTAACTCTCTCGACCGGTTTCCCGTCATTCGCTTCAGGAGATTGCTTTTGTTGCTTAGGTGCCTCTTGTTTCTTTTCTTTAGGCGCTTCTTTTTGGTTTGCTTTGTCTGCATGTGCCTTCACATCGTCTGGGCGAACGCGACCTAATGGATCACGCGTTTCAACATTATTCAAATCAACGCCTAGTTCACGTGCAAGCTTTCTTGCAGATGGTGAAGCTACTGTACGTCCATTCTCAGATTTTTCTTCTTCTGAAGATTCTGTTGCATGCGCCTTTGACTCATCGTTTGATTTTGCTTCTTCAGGGGCTTCTTTCTCTTCTTTTTTTGCTTCTTCTTTTCCAGAAGAGTCTTGATCTGACGACTTAGAAGAACTACCTTCTCCATTGCCAAGATAAGCAATAATTTCTCCAACTTCTACATTATCGCCTGGCTCTTTCAAAAGCTCTTCGATGACGCCATCGTTTTCTGCACTCACTTCAATGTTAACTTTATCTGTTTCAAGCTCAACGAGGTTGTCACCTTTTTCAACTTTGTCGCCTACTTTGATTAACCATTGAGAAATGGTACCTTCTGTAATGGATTCTGCTAGTTCTGGTACTTTAACTTCAATCACGACGATTACCTCCTTGATGGGAAACAGTTTTAGATGGTTCTAGTACTTCTTGAATGATTCGTTCTTGATCTTTTTTATGCACATTCGGTTCCCCGCCAGCAGGACTTGAACGATCCGGACGTCCTACATAGCTTACAGAAACGCCTTCTGGTGCCGTCTCCCGCAAACGAGGCGAAATGTAATTCCAAGATCCCATATTTTTTGGTTCCTCTTGCAACCAGATAATTTCTTTGACGTTTGAATAGCGTTCAAATATATTTTTTACTTCTTCTTCAGGGAATGGATAAAGCTGCTCTACTCTAAGAACGTGTAGCCAATCGTACTTCTCATCAGAAGACTCAATTTCAGTTGCAAGGTCCACAGCTACTTTACCAGTACATAAAACAATACGCTCCACTTTATCTTTCTTTTCACCAAGTCCTGCTTGCTCAACAACACTCAAGAATTGGCCCTGACTAAATTCAAAGCCAGGAGATGAT
Organism: Bacillus sp. N1-1; assembly: GCF_009818105.1. Lineage (NCBI taxonomy): Bacteria > Bacillati > Bacillota > Bacilli > Caryophanales > Bacillaceae > Bacillus > Bacillus sp. N1-1. The sequence continues at coordinate 2,237,250 of NZ_CP046564.1, read as the reverse complement.
GTGCGTTGATTACGAAGAAGGCTCTTTGGTGTCATAATAACAAGTGGACGCACTTCCTGTTTCTCTAAAATAGCCGCTTGTCTTCTTAAAATATGGAAGTATTGTGCAGCACTCGTTAAATTAGCAACTGTCCAGTTATTTTCAGCAGCTAATGTCAAGAAGCGTTCAACTCGGCCACTTGAATGTTCAGGACCTTGACCTTCGTAACCATGTGGTAGTAAAAGAACCATTCCTGATTTTTGTCCCCATTTAGCTCGACCGGCCGAAACGAATTGATCAAAAATGACCTGAGCGGCATTCGCAAAGTCACCATACTGCGCTTCCCAAATAACGAGCGTTTCTGGTGCAAATACGTTATATCCGTATTCAAATCCAACCACTGATGCTTCAGAAAGTGGACTATTGTGAATCGCAAAGGATGATTCAGCTTCTGGTAATTCATGTAGTGGGCAAAAAGTTTCGCCTGTTTCTTTATCATGAAGAACGAGATGACGCTGAGCGAATGTTCCACGCTGAGAGTCCTGCCCTGTAATACGAATTGGCGTTCCGTCGCTAAGAATTGAAGCAAATGCCAACGTTTCACCTAGCGCCCAGTCTACTTTACCGCCTTCTTCTAACATATCAAGTCGGCGTTTTAGAATGCGCTCAAGCTTAGGATAGACATTAAATCCATCTGGACGGGTTAACAGCTTGTTGTTAATATCTTTTAGCGTTTCTAGTGAAACAGCTGTATCTATAGAAGGGATTCCCTTCACAATTTCCTTTGGTGGTTGAAGCTCTTGTACTTCGCCATCGCCGTCTCCACCTTTAGCAATCTTATCGTATTCGGTCTGGAGCTCAGAAAGTACTTCTTCATCTACCTTTTCACCCTGACCCTCTTCGATCACACTTTGCTCTGTTAAATACTTTGCATAGCTTGCTCGAACAGTAGGGTGATTCTTAATTTTTTCATATAAATGTGGCTGAGTAACAGCTGGATCATCCATTTCATTATGACCGAACCGACGATAGCCAATTAAATCAATAAGGAAATCTTTATTAAATTTCATTCGATATTCATAAGCAAGATGCATCGCTGCAAGACAAGCTTCCGGATCATCCGCGTTCACATGAACAATCGGAATTTCGTATCCTTTTGCAAGATCGCTTGCATACTTTGTAGATCTTGAATCCGTGCTTTCAGTTGTAAATCCTAGCTGGTTATTGGCAATGATATGGATTGTGCCACCCGTATGATAACCTTTTAGCTGACTTAAGTTTAGCGTTTCTGCTACCACACCTTCGCCTGGAAAAGCAGCGTCACCATGGATTAATATCGCAAAAGATTTAGTGAAATCTTGCTTCGGTTCACCTTTTTCATTACGTGTTTCTTGTGCAGCGCGAGCATAGCCTTCTACAACAGGATCAACAAACTCAAGGTGACTTGGATTATTGGCCAGTGTAATCGTTGCACTAGCTGTTTCCGAATCCTCGATTTGTCTGTCAGCACCCATGTGATATTTGACATCGCCTGTCCAACCATAGTTTATACCCATTGAACCTTCAGAAGGAACTAGTTCTTTGTTTGGTGCATGGTGGAATTCCGCAAAAATCTTTTCGTATGGCTTATTTAAAACGTGTGTAAGAACATTTAAACGACCACGGTGAGCCATTCCAATCATAACGTTCTTCGCACCATCACTTGCACCGCATTTAATAACATCGTCAAGCATTGGCACCATAGCATCAACGCCCTCAATCGAGAACCGCTTTTGACCAACAAATGTTTTATGAAGGAATTTTTCGAAGCCTTCAACTTCTGTTAGCCTTCTTAGCAGTGCGATACGATCGTCATTCGTAAGCGTACGGCTTACAGAATCGTTCTCAACCATCTCATCTAACCATTTACGCTCATCTTCAGCATGAACATGAGTAAACTCATAAGACATAGACTTTGTATAAAGATCCTGAAGTTTTTGAATTGCTTGTAATCCATTGGTGACATCTCTTGGTGCATTCTCCCAAATAACCTGAGCAGGAATCGCTTTCAAGTCTTCATCGGAAAGCCCGTATTTTTGAGGTGTCATGAAATCTTGATCAGATTTTTCATTTGTTAGCGGATTAATTGCAGCTGCTAAATGCCCATATGTACGAATGTTGTCGGCTAATTTAACAGCAGAAATAACCTTTTTGAGGTTGGCGGGCTGACTAGTAGATTCAATGACTTCCTGGGATGAAGGTGGAGGTCCCCACTGATCAAATTTTTGGCGCATTTCAGGATCAACTGACTCAGGATCCTCCTGGTATTTCTCGTATAATTCAATGGCATAGCCAAGGTTTGGTCCATAAAATTCTTGCCATGGATGTTCCACTCTGGACTGTTTGGTATTCAAAGCATGCTACCTCCCTGCTGGGTTTAATCTCAAATCGTGCATTGAACCGTTTCTAACTTTATTAATGTTTGGTTTCTTACTAGTTCTTTACACTCTTTTCACTTTTTGAAACATTCTTTTAAAAAAACGCTTTCATTGATATTTTAGCATAGTATTAGATTGCTCACAAAACTTTCAAGCAAATTTTCGAAAAAAATTTCAATAACATCAAAGTTTCACTGAAAAATATTTCGAATATTAACACAGTGCAATACTAAATTACCACAAAGTGTTAACATAGTGAATAGGCAATATCGATTTTCTAACAGAGAATATCAAAACTAATTTCTCCATGTAAAAAAGACGACCAAATTCGGTCGTCTTGTTTGATGTACGCTTCCTTCTGCAATTAAGGAGTTAGGATTAACTTCCCTTTTGTTTGACGTCCTTGAAGCATACGATGCACATCAGCTGCCTTTTCTAATTCAAAAACTCCACCGATGGTCAATTTAAGTTCTCCAGTCTGCATATAGTTTAGGAGTTCTTCTAGACTCTTCTGATAAAGAGACGGCTTACGCATCATCTGTGGTAGGAAAAAGCCTACAACTGACTGATTTTTCTCCATTAAGGAAGATGGATAAAAGCGGCTTTGTTCTCCACTTGCTACCCCATATATGACGAGTCGTCCGAAAGGAGCAAGGCAATTCAACGATTTTCTGAAAACGTCTCCCCCTGCCATTTCAAGAATAACGTCTACTCCCTTACCTTCCGTAGCTTCTAAAACTTCTTGTTCCCAGCCTTCTTTCGTATAATCGATCGTAATATCTGCTCCCATATCAGCTGCAAGCTTTCTTTTCTCTTCACTGCTTGCTGTACCAATAATGGTTTTAGCTCCCCATAGTCTGGCGAGCTGTACGGCAATTGTTCCAACGCCGCCTGCTGCAGCATGAATCAGAACCGTTTCACCATTTTCAAAACGCCCCATTGTCTTAAGTGTGTGATAAGCACTTAATCCCTGTAATGGGAGAGCTACTGCATACTGAGGATCAACGCCTTCTGGAATCGCAATGAGTCCTCTTTCATCAGCTAACGTATATTCTGCATAACCTGTTGCATTTTTCGTTCCTAATAATGTAACCACTGAAGAGCCTGGTTTTACAGAAGTCACTTTTTCTCCAACTGCTTTTACAACACCAGCCACTTCAGATCCTGGCACATATGGTAGAGGTGTTTCCACAACATATTGGCCTTCTCTTCTTGCGGTATCTGCGTAATTAACTCCGATTGCCTGAATCTCAATCAATACTTCGTGTCCTTTTGGATCAGGGACATCCAAGTCGATTAGTTTTAATACTTCCGGGCCACCAAACTCTGTTAATTGAATCGCTTTCATTTCCATCCTCCTTTATTAACTAACCAGTCGGTATGTAACACCTTTACTATAAACCAATTATTTTAATTATTCAATCTTTTTTATAACAAGCTCATAGGAAAAAGTGCGCGCGAAGCGCACTTTATAAATGGGATAATCCTGCTACAATGGTTTCCACAAGTAAATCGATGTCTTTTTCTTCGATCATTAATGGAGGGGCCATCGTAAGCACATTATTATAACCTGCTACGGTATCACCATTTTTTCCGATGATTACTCCCTTCGATTTGCAATAACCGATAACTTTATTAAGCTCACCCACGTCAAGCGGTTTTTTTGTCCTTTTGTCTTCAACAAGCTCAATTCCAATCAACAACCCTTTCCCACGGATATCACCGACATTGGAATGAGAAGATAACTGTTCTGTTAATTGACGCTTCAGCTTTTCTCCTAATTCTTGCGACCGGTCAAAAAGCTTTTCCTGCTCCATAATTTCTAGATTTTTTAAAGCAAGTGCGCATGATGCAGGATTACCCCCGAATGTATTTATGTGACGAAAGTGATCATATGAATCTTTCCCTTTAAATGCTTCATAGATTTCTTCTTTCACCGCTGTAGCAGATAAAGGAAGGTATCCACTTGTTAGCCCCTTTGCCATTGTTACGATGTCCGGTTTTACATCATAATTCATAAAACCAAATGCTTTCCCTGTTCTTCCAAAACCACAAATTACTTCATCACATATTAAAAGAGCACCGTGCTTTTCGCATACTTCTTTTACGGATTTCATGTAATCTTGTTGAGGCATGATGATTCCTCCACCTGTGATGATGGGCTCCATGATCATTGCTGCTACTGTCTGACTCAGTTCCCAGGTCATCAGATCGTCAACTGCTTTGACAGAAGCAAGTTGAACTCGATCGTCTTCAACATCACGATACGTATCTGGTGGCTGCACATGTAAAAAGCCCTGGCCAAGCGGTTCATACTTATACTTCCGCTGCGCCTGACCGGTTGCAGCTAATGACCCCATCGTATTCCCATGATACGCTCTATAGCGTGAAACAACTTTATGTCTGCTTCCTTCCCCTTTTTGCTCATGATATTGTCTGGCGATCTTAAAAGCAGTTTCATTTGCTTCAGAACCACTATTTGAAAAAAAGATGACATATCCTCCACCAAGCATTTCATTTAACTTTTCCGCTAATTTTATCGCCGGAGCATGTGTATGTGTTAAGGGATAATAAGATAGTTCTTTAAGCTGGTCGAAAGCTGCCTGAGCGAGCTCTTCTCGACCGTATCCAACATTAACACACCAAAGACCCGCCATAGCATCAAGAAATTTATTCCCATCGTAATCAGATAACCACGCGCCTTTTGCTTTTTCAATTACCATTGTCGATTTCGGATCATATGGTCGCATCGCATGCCAAACGTATTTCTCGTCTTTTCCTGCAAGATTCTCGTGAGCAGTTTGCATACTCTTCACTCCCCTCTAGTAGTCAAAGCGAGTTGTAATCATTTTTCTTCTCGTATAAAAATTCACACCATCTTTTCCATTTGCATGCAGATCTCCATAAAAAGAATCTTTCCATCCGGAAAAAGGGAAAAAAGCCATAGGTGCTGGTACACCAACATTAACACCAAGCATCCCCGCATCTGCTTCTTCACGGAATTGCCTAATCACACCTGCATCTTTCGTATAAATAGTCGCACCATTTCCATATCGCGATTTACGAAGGATGCCGAGAGCGGAATCGATCGAATCTGCATGTAGCAAGCTTAGAACAGGTGCAAATATTTCTTCTTTCGCAATCGTCATTTCAGGCGTGACTTCATCAAATATTGTTGGTCCAAGAAAGTTCCCTTCTTCGTGGGCATCCATTTCCCTGCGACCATCACGAATTAACGCTGCCCCTTCTTCTAATCCTTTATCGATATACCCGATTACTTTTTCTCGATGAGATTTTCGGATAACAGGCGTTAATAGAACTTCGTCATCTAAACCATTTCCCATTTTTAAATCATCTGCTTTTTCTTTAAGTGCAGTAATAAATGACTCACCGTCTCCAACAATCACAACAGCACTACAAGCCATACACCGCTGGCCAGCGCTACCAAATGTTGAGCTTATGACTTGTTGTACAGCTTTCTCAATATCAGCATCGGGCATAATAATATGATGATTTTTGGCTCCAGAAAGGGCCTGCACTCTTTTACCACGAGAAGCAGCTTCTTCATAGACGTATTTCGCGACCGGTTGGGATCCTACAAATGAGATTGCTTTTATGTCATCATGTTCCAATAAGCCATTCACAACGTCATGTGCTCCGTGAACGATATTAAATACGCCTTTTGGTAATCCTGCTTCTGTTAATAATTCAGCCATACGATTAGCAAGAATTGGCGTTCGTTCAGAAGGCTTTAAGACAAACGTATTGCCACACGCGATCGCAAGTGGAAACATCCAATGAGGCACCATCATTGGAAAGTTAAAAGGTGTAATTCCTCCGACTACTCCTACTGGATAACGGAACATTTCTGAATCAATATTTTCCGCAATTGTCGATAAATTATCTCCCATCATTAAAGAAGGTGCACCTGTTGCAAACTCCACACACTCAATACCTCGAAGCACTTCTCCATGAGCTTCTTTAAAACTTTTACCATTTTCTTTTACAACTAGTTCCGCTAGTTCATCATGGTGTTTAATTAAAAGGGAGTGATACTTAAAAAGGATGCGCGCCCTTTTCGGGACAGGTACTTTACTCCACGTCTGAAAGGCAACTGATGCAGCACTAACTGCAAGATCCACGTCCTCTTTTGAAGACAGTGGCACATATGCTAGGTTTTCATCTGTTGCAGGATTTGGCACCTCAAGCGTATCTTTACTTTTGGCGCTCACCCATTCTCCGTTGACAAAGTTTTTTAATAAAGTGGTTTCCTTTTTTACAACAGTCATTACATGCCCTCCTTTAATCTTTCCTATTTTCATTGTAGGGGATGTAACGGCTTTCATTCATTAGACAAAACGTAACATGGATATGTTACGTTTTGTACACGTTGCACATTTAACCCTGCTGTTTTAAATAACTGTATGCATGAATAGCGAATTCGATTGCTAATCGTTTCGGAGAACACATGAAATCTTGACCAAGCAATTCCTCTAGTTTTTCTAAGCGATGATAGAGTGTTTGTCTCACTACATAAAGTTGTTCAGCAGTTTCCTTTTTTGAACCATTACAACACATATAGACTTTCAATGTGTTTAAAAGGTTACTATTGTTCTTTATATCATATTCAATAACTGGATCTAAATAATCATACATAAACTCATTTAGCTCTTTACCTCTTGCCAGGTGTAAGATCATACGGTAGATATGAAAGTCATTGTAATAGGTAACGAGTGAAGATTGTGTCGGTATCTTGTCATTCATCATGATGGTTTCAAGCGACGAATCATAGCTTTTATGCATGTCTTTTAATAATCGGACATGTTTACCAACACCGACTTTTTCAACTTCAGGTACTGTTTCTTTCTGTAAAATATCACTTTGTAGAAAACGGTTAAAAGCTTCACGCAAACGCTCTTCCACATTTTCTTCTGTCCGTCGATTTAAAACGATGATGATCAGCTTATTCCGAGTTGTTAACGATAAGATAAAAAAACCTTCTTGCTCAAACATTGAACGCATAAGAAGCATGAAATACGTCATTTGAGAAGATGTATATGAATCATGAGGCTTTTTAAATTTGCATGTACAGACATGAAGTCCACGTGGAATGAGCGTTTCGTCTACGTCAACGAGATAGGATAAAATTCGTTCTTCCGTGTGCTTGCCTTCAAGCCATTCATATAACCACTCTGTCTCTAGTGCTCGCTTCTTTTCTTCAATATATAGCTCTCGTAGAAGATATTGAGCAATTGCGGTTGCGCTTCGATCAAGTAGTAGCATGTCATAATCTGAGACAGACGCATGCTGTGCTGGAACAAGGCTAAGGTTCGCAAAATGATAATCCATTGCACGAACGGGTTGGAGCACGAGCCCTTTCCCGTCAGGTTGGATTTTCAGAAAATGCAAGTAAGTTTCTCGTTTTTCTTCTGTCGCTTCTGGCACAAAAATAGGCGCTGCTTCTTTTGGATTATAAATGACCTGCATACCTGTCTTAGTAGACAATAGAGATAAAATCTTCGTTAAACAGCCTGGTAGAAGAAGGAGACGGTTGAGTTCTTGTGAAAATTGTTCGAGATCTGAAATCATCTGATAATGATGAGCAATTAAAAGGGAGTGAAGGTCTTGCGTGATATCTACAAAGCGAACTTCTTTTGTAAATACAATGATGGGGAAATGATGTTGATTAGCAAGTTCGATAATTTCTTTAGGGATATGATCCATATATGTACCAATTTCAATACAAAGACCCGCAGCATGACTTTGTATCAATTGATTTACGATCGAATGAAAAACCTGCACATTATCTTTCCATACAAAACCAGTTGATAGAATTAATTCTTCACCGTGTAATAATTGTTTAACACTAGTTACTTCCATCACGTGCACCCATTTAATACGTCTAGCTAAGCCCTCTTTGCCAGCTATGACAGTAGCATGTTGAAAATGATCTCTTTCTAACACTTCATGGACTGTTAAACTGGTCATTCGCAGCATCCGATCACTTCCTCTTCTGAAGATTATATGTTTAATCTAACCATGAAGATTTGTAATGGTGGGGCATTACGGAAGATTATCTTTCAGTCATCATTTATGATAGCGCTTACATCTTTTGAGAATAACTTTACTATATCATCAAAGTCATTTCTAGTTATTCTCTATATTGTGACACTATTAGTCATAATGACAGATTTTAATTGTTTTATATTAATACGGTATATGAAATTTAATTAATGATCAAAAAAACACCGGGCAACTATTGCCCGGATTCTACTTCCCATTCATATTCATCTAATAGTTCCATGAGATAATAATACTGTTTTTTACTTCTAAAGTCAGTCTCTTTCCAATTGGATCGAATCCATGAAGTTAATTCCGCTGCTGAATTAAATATTTCTCCACTCGTATCCGCTTTTCTTATCATATAGCGACCGTTTTCCTCGTCGATCGTCACTTCACATGGATAGGCGCTATCTTTTGAATACAAGTTGTACTCCATCTCTTCCCTCCTCACTTAAGTAACGGATTGGATCTGTTTTAATAGAAGAGCTGAGAAATATTTTCTCCCATTTGCTGTCTGAATATGAAGAATTTCATTCGAAATTTCACCTGACTTTACGTCCTTTAGAACAAACTCGATGAAGGCTCCACTTAAATTTTCCGTAATTCCATTAATATGATAGCCACGATCAATAAAATAGTCGATCTTCTCGCGTTCAATTAAGTAATGCTGATGTTCTTTCATCACCTTACCTCCCTTCATCAAGTCCACTACCAACTTCTTGCACAGCTTGAGATTCACTGTCACTTCCGATGATCCAATCACGCCCAACTGTAATGCCGAGATATTTCTCATCACTCGGATCAAGCATTTCTGCTTGTTTGTATTTTTTGAACCACCAGTACTTTGCTAATACGTAATAAGTGCCGGCGCCTACAAGAAAGCCGACTAAAAACGAGTAGTTAGAAAGAAAATAGGCAGCCAATCCCCCGATGAACCAGGCGATAAAACCAGCAGCATTAACCCCATTCATATAGCGATACTGTCCATCTTTCTCATACAAGTCTGGCACATTTACTCGTCTTTTTCGTAAAAGGTAATAGTCAGCAAAGAGAATACCAACGATAGCGGATAAGATCCCACCCACGATCAATAGAATAGGGATAAGTATATTAAATAGACTCCAAGGCTGAACTACCGATCCGACAATCCCTGCAATGAATACCCCAGCCCAAAACGGTACTCTTGGGCCTCCAACATTTGAAAAAATCGTTGCTGCTGGCACAAGATTTGCAGAAACATTTGTTGACCACTGTGCAAGTACAATCATTAATAAAAGGACACCTAGTACCAAACCCGTCGCGGCTTCTTGTAACGCAACTACTGGATCGTAATTTGATACAGCAATGTAAGACACACCACCGATCACGACCATGAAGGTCTGGGTAATCGGTAACGCAACCATACTTCCGACAAGTGTTCCTTTATTTCTTTTTACCCAGCTTCGTTCAAATTTAGGGGCTTTTATGAAGCGAGAGATCGATGGAATGTCAGCTGAAATCGTTGCCCAAAATCCCATATTACTAAAGATGACGACGAGAAAGGCAGTTACTGCAGCACCACCTGTTACGGGACTTTCAATCCAAGCCCACACTTCTCTGCCTTGAGAAATGGCTTGTTCTGAAAGAGAAGCGTACATCCAAACCGAAATAATGATAATAACCGGGGCGGCAAGATCTGCGAATCGTTCCACAGCTTTAATGCCAAGCGCTGTATTAACAAGCTGAACAGTAGCAAAAATAAGGAAACAGACGAACCAGTTATCAAATCCAAATAGAACGTTTAATATCGCATTCATCGCGGTCGCGCCAAAGTAAGTGTTGATTCCAAACCAGAATGATGCTGCAAGTCCTCTAACGATTGAGGGTATATGGGTTCCAATCGTTCCAAAAGGCGCTCTCATATAAACGGGAAAAGATAACCCATGTTCAATGCCAATATCACCTATCACCGTAATAAACAACCCAATTCCAATGGTTCCAATAATCGTTGCAACGACGACCCATGTCAGTGATAAGGATTGAACCCCGGCTCCACCAATTGCGAACGCTGCAAGCACAACAGCCATTCCAACCCACATCATGGCAAACCCGCCGGTCCCGATCTTTTTATCCTTATGAGCAATTGGCAAAAGATCAGGTGATTTTAAATAGCTTTCCTCTTTTTTCATTCAGCTATCTCCTTTTTCAGTCTCTTACTGGATCATCATCGGCTTGTCTGTCATATTTGTCGTCTTGCCATACTTTGCTCGTTTTAGATACTGTCCTGAACCCGGTGTTCCAACAAACTGTTTGTTTTTAATAACAAACTCTCCTCTTACAAGTACTGTTTCAGGTTCACCAGTCACTTCCATCCCTTCGAACGCATTGTAGTCAACGGCCATATGGTGAGTGTCGGCAGAAATTTTTCGTTTTGTTTCTGGATTGAAAATGACTAAATCGGCATCTGCTCCAATCGATATGGTTCCTTTCTTAGGGAATAACCCAAATAGCTTTGCTGATTTTGTAGAAGTAATATCAACAAATTTGTTTAATGAAATCCTACCTTTTCGAACACCTTCTGAAAAAAGAATGCTAAATCGATCTTCAATCATTGGTCCGCCGTTTGGTATTTTTGTAAAATCATCTCTTCCCAAATCTTTTTGACCATTAAAGTCAAAAGAGCACTGATCCGAACCTATTGTTTCTAGCTGCCCTGTTCTAAGTGCATTCCAGAGCGCTTCCTGATTCCATTTTTCTCTCAGAGGTGGACTCCACACATATTTTGCGCCTTCGAAATTGGGTTTCTCTAAGTACGATTGGTCTAGAACAAGGTATTGCGGACACGTTTCTCCATGTATGTCATAGCCTTTCTTTCTTGCTTCCGCAATTTTATCCGCCGCTTCCTGACAACTTACGTGCACCACATATAATTGAGAAGAGGCGAGTCCTGTTAATTGTGCAGCACGCCCAGTGGCCTCTCCTTCAACTTCCGGTGGCCTTGTAAGAGCATGATAAATCGGCTCTGTCTGTCCTTTTGCTAGCGCTTCTTTCGTTAAATACTCGATAACATCTCCGTTTTCCGCATGTACCATGACGAGCGCCCCATGCTCTTTCGCTGCTAAAAGGGTACGATAAAGTGTTTCATCATCGGCTTGAAATACATTTTTATAGGCCATAAATACTTTAAAAGATGTTATTCCTTCTTGATTGATCACATCAGGTAATTGATCCAAAACAGCGTCATTTATTTCACTAATCATTAAGTGAAAGCTATAATCGATAACCGATTTCTCTTTTGATTTGTCATGCCACGCTTTAATTGCGTGAGAAAGTGGTTTTCCTTTTTCAGTGAGACAAAAATCAATGACCGAGGTTGTTCCGCCAAACGCTGCCGCTATCGTCCCAGTCTCAAAATCATCTTTAGTTACTGTGCCTCCAAATGGCATTTCAAGATGTGTATGAGGGTCAATACCTCCAGGAAAAACATAGCGATCCGTAGCATCAACAACTTCGGCACCCTCCACTTCAATGCTTTTTCCGATAGAAGAGATGACGCCATCTGATATAAGAATATCTGCCTGGTACGTTTCACTTGCTGTTACAATTGTTCCATTTCGAATGATCTTTTTCATTTAAAGTCCTCCTACTTATTTGGTTACTTTCCGGTCTTTAAGCGAACCGATAAGAGATTGACGTTCATTCCACGTCATCTGTGGTAGATCACTTTTGAGCTCTACCATATCAATCGCTCCATCAACAGGACATACTATTGAACATAAGTTACACCCAACACAATCCTCTTCTCTTACTTGAAGAATGGCATGTCCATTTGGATCATTTAACATGTCAATACATTGATGAGAAGTGTCCTCGCAGGCAATGTGGCATTTGTTACAATTGATGCAAACGTCATTATTAATCCGCGCGACAACTTTGTAATTGAGGTCGAGGTTCCCCCAGTCTGAAAAGGTAGGAACAGATTTTCCAATAATGTCTTGAACTGAAAGAATGCCTCTTTCATCAAGGTAAGTAGACAAACCGTCGATAAGATCTTCAACGATGCGGAAACCGTGGTGCATCGCTGCTGTGCATATTTGTACATTGCTTGCACCCATTAACATAAATTCAATCGCATTCTGCCAATTAGATACGCCACCCATACCAGAAATCGGAACATTAATACGACTGTTTCTTGCACATTCACTAACCATGTTTAATGCGATAGGCTTCACGGCAGGTCCACAATAGCCACCATGGGCTCCTTTTCCTCCAACATGCGGAATGGGTAGCCACGTATCAATATCTACTCCTGCAAGACTATTAATCGTATTAATCATGCTCACCGCATCGGCTCCACCACTAACTGCAGCCTCAGCAGTAGCGGTAATATCCGTAATATTAGGTGTTAACTTAACAATAACTGGTGTTTCAGCCGCTTCTTTTGCCCAATAGGTTTGTTTTTCTACAAGTTCAGGCACTTGCCCAGACGCTGACCCCATTCCTCGTTCAGCCATTCCATGAGGACAACCAAAGTTAAGTTCTAGACCATCTACACCTGCAGCCTCTGTCTTTTTAACGATTTCATGCCATGCTTCTTGATTGGGCTCAACCATCAACGAAGCAACTACGGCGTGATTCGGGAATTTTTTCTTCGTTTCATAGATTTCCTTCAAATTCACTTCCAGCGGTCGATCCGTGATGAGCTCAATATTATTAAACCCTGCTACTCGTTGCCCATTAAAGTGAACGGCTGCATATCTTGAAGAAACATTTAAAATCGGATCCCCTAGCGTTTTCCAAACAGCCCCTCCCCATCCTGCTTCAAACGCACGCTGCACTTGATATCCTGAGTTAGTAGGTGGTGCAGATGCGAGCCAAAATGGGTTCGGTGAAGTAATCCCCGCAAGATTCGTTCTAAGATCTGCCATCGATATTCCCCTTTCTCCAGTTACGCTGAGTACGTTTCTTTTAAGCTTTCATGCATATGATAAGCAGCCGTTTTCCCCTGTTGTGCTGCGGAAACAACCATGGCTTCCCCCTGACCTTTTCCAAAGATCACATCGCCACAAGCATAGATTTTTGGATTGGATGTTTCCATCGTATCTGGGTTAATTAAAATAACACCGTCGTTATGCGCAAGACCAAGATCTTCAATAAAAGAAAGATGGCGCTTTTGACCAATTGCCTTTACGATCGCATCGCATTCAATTAAAAATTCAGAGTTCGGGATAGGTTCTGTTCTCCTTCTCCCATCTTCAGCCGCTTCTGAAAGCTTCATTTTAACGCATTTCATTCCTTTTACTTCTCCTGATTCATTTGTGAGGATTTCGACCGGCTGTGTTAACCAGCGAAACTCAACGCCATCTTGTTTGGCGAACTCGTATTCAAAATCATAGGCGGTCATTTCTTGTTCGGATCGACGATAAAGAATTTTCACATTTTCTGCACCAAGTCGAACGGAGCAAGTAGCACCATCGATTGCAGTATTGCCCGCGCCAATAACAACAACTTTCTTATCTTTTAAGTGAGTTGGGAATGGTGCGTCTTTCGTCATCTTAACGAGTTCAATCGCATCATAAACGCCCTCCGCATTTTCTCCTGGAATTTGAAGATCAGGGACGTTTGCCATTCCAATTGCTAAAATCACGCGATCATTCGTTGAGAGAAGCTCATTAAAGGGGATATCTTTGCCAATCTTCACACCCGTTTTAATCGTAACGCCTAGGTTTTCGATTTGCTCAACTTCCCATAAAGATATTGCCTTTGGTAAGCGAAATGAGACGATACCATACGTATCGAGACCCCCAGCTTGCTTTTCAGCTTCATAAACCGTCACACTATACCCAAGCAGAGCAAGCTCGCGAGCAGCAGATAATCCCGCTGGACCTCCACCTACAATGGCGACTCTCTTACCGTTCGGTTGACCTTCTTTAAATAGTACCTGATCATTTTTTATTGCCCAATCAGTGGCATATCTTTGAAGGTTTCCGATTAAAATCGGTTTAGTCGAATGGTTAAGTACGCAAGCACCTTCACATAGTTCTTCAGTTGGACAAACTCTCGCACAGCTTGCTCCTACTGGATTGGCTGTCATAATTGTTTTAGCGGAACCTTTCATATTATCTGACGCTATTTTCTTAATAAAGGTAGGAATATCAATGCCAGTTGGACACGCCTGGATGCACGGAGCATCGTAACAATACAGACACCTTTGCGATTCTTGAAACGCTTCCTGGTTCGTGAGCGGTGGTGTGACCTCGGTAAATCGTTTCTGAAGCTCCCTTTGAATCATTGGTTCGCTAGTACTCATATGGGTCCCCCCCTATAATTAAATGAGCTCTTCTGCAAGAGCTTTAAATGAAAAAGCAGGTGGCCAAGCCACACCTGCTCGCTAAGGCAATAACGACGTCATTTCTCCGTAAGTTTCTGGACGACGATCACGATAGAATTGCCATGTATCTCGAACTTCACGAATCATCTTTTTATTCACTTCACCGATAATAACTTCATCTTCATCACGCGAGCCCATCGCAACAAAGTTGCCACGTGGGTCTACCAAATATGACTGGCCATAAAATTCCCCCATATTCCATGGAGCTTCAGTCCCGACGCGATTAATTGCTCCTAAATAGTAGCCGTTCGCAACAGCATGAGCTGGCTGCTCAAGCTTCCATAAATATTTAGAAAGTCCAGCTACTGTAGCGGAAGGGTTAAAAACAATCTCTGCTCCGTTTAACCCAAGTAAGCGCGCTCCTTCAGGAAAGTGACGATCATAACAAATGTATACGCCAATTTTTCCGAAAGTCGTATCAAACACAGGATATCCAAGGTTTCCTGGCTTAAAATAATACTTTTCCCAGAAGCCGTGTCCGTTGTCCCCAACCGCTACGTGCGGAATATGTTGTTTTCGGTATTTTCCAAGATATGAACCATCCGCATCAAGGACAGCAGCTGTGTTGTAATAGGTTGATATACCTTCACGTTCATAAATAGGTAATACGATCACGATTCCAAGTTCACGAGCAAGTGCTTGAAACCTTACCGTCGTCGGTCCCTCAGGAATTTCTTCTGCAGCGTCGTACCACTTCGTATTCTGCTCTGCACAAAAATACGGTCCATAGAAAATCTCTTGTAAACAGACAATTTGAGCTCCCTTTTCACTTGCTTCTCTTACAAGCTGAATATGTTTTTCAATCGCTTTTTGCTTATGCAGCTCAACCGGTTCGTTACCATCGACATCATTTTTGGCCTGAATCAACCCAATTTTCACTGAATCTGACATATGTATACCCTCCCATTCGAGTAATTAACTGAATTTTCTTTCTAATAAAAGTGTAGAAGATTCATTTCTTTGATACACTATACAAAGTGTAAAATGAAAAGCACAAAAAACTAGCATACTGTCGCAAGCAGGAAAGTTAGATAGATAAGAAAATAAAAAAACAGCTTAAGAAAAGTGCGTCTTACAATGCACTTATTACTTAAGCTGTTTCTTGTTTAAACCCGGCGGGATTTTAGTTATTTTCTTGATTCTTTATATACTGTTGGACAACTTTGTAAACATACTCCTGATTAGCTTCAGCAGTATTTGGGTTGTATTCTCCTCCGTTTACTTTATTATTTGAAAGAATACGAATCCCAAGGAAAGGTACGTCGTAGGCTTGAGCGATTTGTGCTCCTGCAGCGCCTTCCATTTCTTCAACGGAAGTACCATACTTCTCATGAAACCACTTAATACGATCAATTTCATTATTCCACACGTCGGCAGAACCAATCGTTCCTTCCACAACTTTTCCTTTTTGATAGTCATCCTTCACAGCATTTGCTGCAGCAAGTAGGTCTTGATCTCCTTCAAAGTACCGAATGTTTTCTGCATCAGGATCCTCCCCTGCGCTACCTTCAGACGCCATTAAATCCATTGGCTTCCATTCCGTTGGCTTTATACCTTCATCCTCATTCAAGTTAACCGTTTTTAAAGATCCGATATTCGTCGTTCTTTCGCCTAAAACAATATCAAATACTTCTAATTCAGGGTCATGGCCACCCGAAGTACCCTGGTTGATAATCGCAAGTGGATTGTATTTCTCGATTGCTACGGCAGTAGCGGCTGCCGTATTTTCCATGCCTTTGCCCGTTTTTGCAACGATAACTGGATAATTATCTACCGTTCCTTTATAAAAAACAAACGAACCTGAAGTTTCTTCCGTTACATTCTCTAGTTTTTGTGCAAATTCTTCTGCTTCAATTGGCATTGGCCCCTGAACAAGAATGGGCCGCTCCGTTGCTTCTTGCTCTGCAGAAGATTTTGATTCAGTGTTGCATGCTGACAAAACACTTAGCAAAAGTAAAGTTATCATAGTTGTGGCTACGTATTTTTTAATCAATGGTTTCCTCATGGTTGCTCTCTCCCTAGTATGTAAGTTCGGATACTTCTTTTAAATAAACACGTTAATCGTGACTGACTAACCTTTTCTTTTGCTGCTCCCTTCTAGATGATCATTCTCGTATTCATGAAAATAAAAAAAGTCTGGATTATGTAGAAAATGTTCTACCCTCCAGACCTACGAAAGTTCAAGTATACAAAAAATAGCTGTCATCTAATTCTTATTCATAAAGTTAAAGACAGTTATCAGCATACTTCAACTCGTAGTCCAGTACTTTAACGGGAACCGGGTAGAAACGCTCAGACCATATTTCTGAGAATATACGAGTGAAAATTGATTTAGTTAGTACTTACCTACCATAACAAACCCATAATCTATCTTCAACTAAAATATGAATATTATTTAATAAAATTACGTAATCGTTCGTATTTTAATCAAAATCATTAAAATAAAGGTTGTTTTATTATGTGAAACCTATTTTTCAACATTTTTAACGGGAATCCTCTCAATCTTTATTTCCAGTACCATCAGAATTTTCATCTTCACAAAAATCGCTTTCTTTGTTCCTTTGTTGGGATCATACAGCTTTCTTTTTTTCCGAACCATTTATAACGACGTTTAGCTACTTCGTCATAGATCCGATCTCTAATTGAACGTGGGAATAAGCGAAATACTAGCAAAAGCTTAAACAATCCACCAAGTTGTTTAATGATCGAAAGTGCCGCTTCGGATTTAACGAGCGCCTTCCCTTCTTTTATCACAATCACACTATCTGGGACTTCTGTAAGACCAGCTTTCTTAAGAAGAATCTCTGCCGTTTCTGATTGAAGAGATGCAAAAGAGAAAACGGCTTTCTTATCGTATTTAAACATAAACTTTACTAATCCATTGCATAAATTACAAACCCCATCAAATAGAATGATATTTGTATCCACGCCTTCTCGATTTTTCACGTTTTAACACCTCATTTTTATATGTTCACCATTTCACATATTAAGTGTAGCATAACTTTCTAATTGTTGATGCAGAATGTGCTATAATTTCCGTGTTCAGTATTCTACATAGCAAGGATGTTGCACCATGTATCCAACTCATTCACTCAAGGAAAAAATCAAACTATTATTTGTGATTTTGTACCCGATTTTAATTACGCAAGTTGGTCTTTATTCAATGAATTTTGTAGACACGATCATGAGCGGGAGAGCTGGAGCAAATGATCTTGCCGGGGTTGCGATTGGCTCAAGCCTTTGGGTACCTGTCTTCACAGGCTTAAGCGGCATTTTACTTGCCATAACTCCAATCGTATCACACTATATTGGGGCCAAACAGGAAGAACGCGTTTCCTTTTCAGTCCTGCAGGGCATTTATCTTTCCATTGCTTTATCGATTAGTATTTTAGTAGTTGGGAGTTTCATTTTGGATCCTATTTTAAATACAATGGATCTTCAAGACAACGTAGCTCAAATTGCAAAAGAGTATTTAATCGGACTTTCATTTGGGATTATCCCACTGTTTATTTACTCCGTACTAAGAAGTTTCTTTGACGCACTTGGAGAGACAAGAACCACGATGCTCGTTACACTTACATCGCTTCCAATCAATGTATTTTTCAACTACGTTCTCATCTTTGGAAAATGGGGATTCCCTAAATTAGGTGGTGTTGGTGCCGGATATGCATCAGCGATTACTTACTGGTTTATTCTTTTAATCGCATTACTCGTCGTGATAAAAGTAAGACCTTTTAGAGTATACGACATCTTCAAACGTTTTTATCCAATCTCATTTTCCACTTGGAAAGAACAGTTAAAAATTGGTGTACCCATTGGTTTTTCCATCTTTTTTGAAGTTAGTATTTTCGCAGCCGTTACGCTATTAATGAGTATGTATTCAACCGAAACGATCGCTGCTCATCAGGCAGCCATAAACTTCGCTTCTCTTCTATATATGATTCCACTTAGTATTTCTATGGCTTTAACGATCGCCATCGGATTTGAAGTTGGCGCAAGAAGATTACAAGACGCGAAGCACTACAGTTACATGGGCATCGCTTTTGCGGTTGGTATGGCTCTGTTTTCAGCTCTTTGTTTATATCTCTTCAATGATGCTGTAGCAAGCTGGTATACGAGTAATCAGAACGTATTCGATTTGATTAAAGTATTCTTAATCTACGCGATCTTTTTCCAGCTTTCAGATGCTGTTGCTGCTCCAATTCAGGGAGCACTCCGAGGATATAAGGATGTGAATGTGACACTCGTTATGAGCTTAATTTCTTATTGGGTGATTGGTCTTCCTTCAGGATACTTACTAGCGAAATACTCTGCGTTTGGTCCATATGGGTACTGGGTCGGCCTTAGCGCCGGACTTTTTGTTGCGGCCATTACCTTATTTCTTCGTTTGCGTCATGTTCAAAAATCAAAACGAACGATATACGAATAAAAGCGGGTCCCATTTAGGGAACCCGCTTTTAACTTATTAATTATACATCGCTTGCGCTTTAGCTTGTAGTTCTGTATTTTCGAGGTACTCATCATAAGTTGCTTCTTTATCAATGATCCCTTTAGGTGTCACTTCAATTACTCTGTTTGCGATCGTTTGAATGAACTGGTGGTCATGAGATGTGAAGATCATCGCACCTTTGAAGTTCATAAGACCATTGTTGAGTGCTGTAATTGATTCAAGATCCAAATGGTTTGTTGGATCGTCAAGTACAAGAACGTTCGCACCGCTTAGCATCATTTTCGAAAGCATACAGCGTACCTTTTCTCCACCAGAAAGGACGCTTGCTTTTTTCAACACTTCTTCTCCTGAAAAAAGCATTCTTCCTAGGAAACCGCGAAGGAAGCTTTCACTCTGATCTTCTGGAGAGTATTGACGAAGCCAGTTAACGAGATTTGTATCCACGCCTTCAAAGTATTCCGAGTTATCTTTAGGGAAATAAGCTTGAGAAGTCGTTACGCCCCACTTGAACGTACCGCTGTCCGCTTCCATTTCACCCATCAAGATTTTAATTAGCGCCGTATTCGCAATTTCATTACGACCTACAAGTGCTACTTTATCATCTTTATTGAGCATAAAGCTCACGTTATCAAGGACTTTTACACCATCAATCGTTTTTGTTAAACCTTCAACGTGAAGCACATCGTTTCCAATTTCACGATTTGGTGTGAATGCTACATAAGGATACTTTCTTGAAGAGGGCTTAATATCATCAAGCGTAATCTTATCAAGAAGTTTTTTACGAGATGTAGCTTGTTTGGACTTCGACGCGTTAGCGCTAAAACGCTGAATAAACGCTTGAAGTTCTTTTACTTTCTCTTCCTTCTTCTTGTTCGCATCTTCTTTCATCGTACGAGCAAGCTGGCTTGATTCATACCAGAAATCGTAGTTACCTACATACACTTGAATTTTACCGTAATCAAGGTCAGCCATGTGCGTACATACTTTGTTTAAGAAGTGACGGTCATGGGATACAACAATAACGGTGTTTTCAAAGTTAATAAGAAACTCTTCTAGCCATTGAATCGCACTAAGGTCCAGGTTGTTCGTAGGCTCATCCAGAAGAAGAATATCTGGGGAACCAAATAGCGCCTGTGCAAGAAGAACTTTTACTTTCTCAGAACCGGTAAGATCTGCAAGCTTCTTGTAATGAAGATCTTCAGAAATTCCAAGACCTTTCAGCAATACGGCTGCATCAGATTCAGCTTCCCACCCGTTAAGGTCAGCAAATTCACCTTCTAGCTCTGCAGCTTTCATACCATCTTCATCAGAGAAATCCTCTTTCATGTAGATCGCATTTTTTTCTTGCATCACTTCATGAAGACGTGCATGACCCATAATAACGGTATTTAACACTTCATACTCTTCATATTCAAAATGGTTTTGCTTTAGAACGGCAAGACGTTCACCAGGTCCCATATGAACATCGCCTGTTTGCGGTTCAATTTCACCTGACAATATCTTTAGAAACGTTGACTTACCAGCACCATTCGCTCCGATTAGTCCATAACAGTTTCCCGGAGTAAATTTAATATTAACATCTTCAAAAAGCTTACGATCACCATATCGTAAGCCGACATCTGTAACTGTAATCATTTAGGTCGTATTCCTCCATCTATCATATTATAGTGCAAATTATATCACGTTCTGTTCGGAATAGATATGAACGCTTCAGATCTTATTCATCAAATGGGTAGATCCAGAAGGATTCTTGCTTAATGAACGACATCATTTCGGAGTTAGGATCCATTGAACCATCTTCAAGTCTTGCAACCATTGCTTCCGTTTGAGAACGATGTGCTTCAATCGTTTTAATCTTCGTTTCTAACACATCCGTTACATCAAATACTTTATCTGGCTTACCAAGTACTGCTTCACGATCCGGAGTAATTGGCAATGCATAAACCGTTGGACGATTTTCTTTCGGAATCCGTTTTAACGTTTCTACGACAGCTGCAGAGCAGGCATCATGATCGGGGTGGATACCAAATTTCGGATAAAAAGTAATAATTAATGATGGATTTAATTCATCAACAAGCTTTCCAATTGTTGATACGAGCAGTTCAGGATCTTCAAACTCAAGTGTCTTATCTCTAAAACCGAGCATGCGAAGATCTTTTACGCCCATTGCATTGCATGCATCTTGCAATTCTTTCTTACGCACTTCTGGAAGGGTTTCTCTTGTCGCAAAAAATGGGTTACCCATATTGCGTCCCATTTCTCCTAGCGTTGCACATGCATAAGTGACAGGCACGCCTTGATTGACAAATTTCGTGATCAACCCTGCAGTTCCGAAAGCTTCATCATCCGGGTGCGGGAAGATAACGAGGACTTGTTTCTCCATAATCATTTCCTCCTTAATCGAATGGTGTATAGCTTAGTTGAACGGCCACAGCTAAACGTCCGCTTGAGTCATGGCCTGCCATTAACAACCGACCATCATCTAACTGATAATCCGTTAATCCTTCAGCATACATCCAGCCTTCATTTAATTTAAACCCAACGCGAAATGGTCCACTCCCGGCCATTTTGACGTTGGTGAATTTGATCGAACCATTTCTTATGTAAGCTCCGACTGCAAGCTTGTCTTTATCTTGTGCCGCATAGGCTCCACTCGTTGTTTCTAGATGGAAATATAAGTCTTTGTTTTCAAATGTTTCAAGAATTTCTTGTACTTTTTCTATTTGAATAGGCTTCATTCTTATGCCCCCTTCTTTCTTAGGCCTACTTGCTAGAACTAGTATAGCTCATCTATCCCGCCCGGTAAAATGATTGACGTTGGCTTTTGGACGACTTTCATTAGACAGGGACTGTTTTTTTCCGTTATAGTTAACTTTTGAATAGATGTGAATTTGAAACTCGGAGGTATGACAGATGCAATTATATGAAACGTTTGATATTCCAGATAAAATACAAGATCGTATTGAAGACAGACGAGATGCCAATACAAACCCAGATCACTATCTCATCGGATCTAAAGGATACACTGCACCGGACATGTCGATTGTAAAAGATGCTGTAACGGCTCTAATTCTAGGAAAAAATGTGTTACTAAAAGGACCAACTGGAGCTGGTAAAACAAAACTGGCTGAACTAATAAGCTACTTCTTTAACCAACCTATGTACTCGATTAACTGCTCCGTTGACCTTGATGCTGAAGCGCTTCTAGGGTACAAAACACTCACTTATGACGATCAAAATAATGCGCACATTACATTCATTCCTGGTCCTGTTGAAAATGCGATGAAAAACGGTGAACTTCTTTATATTGATGAGATTAATACCGCAAAGGCAGAAACTCTTCCTATTTTAAATGGTGTACTGGACTATCGTCGCATGGTTCTAAATCCTTTCACTGGTGAAACGGTTCGTGCAAAAGAGAACTTTGGTGTTATTGCTGCAATTAATGAAGGATATATTGGAACAGCACCATTAAATGAAGCATTAAAAAATCGCTTTATCGTAATAGAAGTACCTTACTTACAAGGGTCTGCGTTAAAAGAAATGTTGAACGAACAATCTCTTCTAGATGATTCTGAGCAGCTTGATCAATTTGTTACTTTATCAGCTGACCTTCAATCGAAAGTAAGGGATGGACAAGTTTCAGAAGAAGCAGCATCTCCTCGTTCTCTATTAGATGCATGCGATTTAACAACATTTATGGAAGCGAGACGTGCGATTAAACGTGCGATTACTGATAAACTCGAGGATGAGCGTGAAAAAGCAGCGGTAGAAAACATTGCGGAAACGATTTTTGGACGTTATCAGGAGAAGGCGTAAATGAAGTTTCTAAACTTTGCTGAGAATCAGACGGATCCTTTTCTTCATCTTAGTTTATCTGATCTCGCGGAAACATTAAGTCACATGGAGAGTGAAGTACAGTTTGCTTTCCATTCCTATTACAGACCGGCCGAGCAGTTGATTACGGTCAGTCATTATTGGAATGATATTTTTGATGGAACGCAATTTGATGGTATGAAAAGCGATATCTACCTTCGTGCACTTGGTAATGTTCATTACACGAATTTTAATGAAGTGGATCGCTACCTTTCTTCTATCAAAAACAAATCACATCCTCTTTTTCGTAAACAGCTGTTTGCGTTATTAGAAGATATAAGACTTGAGAAGATTTGTATGACTATCCGACCTGGAATGAGTGCTGCTTTTGATACAAGACGAACGCTATTTCAGAAGCGTTTCCGAGGTCGTCTCGAAGTTCATAATCGCCAGCATCAGCTGCTTGATGCTTTGTTTTGCGCAATCTACCTCCAAGCGATCGGTAAACCAGTTGCTCTCGGAAATGACCTGGCAGAATATAAGCCCTATCTGCGCCATTTAATTATCGAGATATCTAAAGCGAGTTCAACAAAAGACGTCGCCACTCTCGGAAACGCTTTTTGCCAGGAGCTAAATAATGACCATTTCGATATGACTACAGAATATTTAACAATGTATGGGAGCTCACCCACCCCCTCCGCTTTTGTTGAGGATGAAGAAGCTCGTCAGTTAAAAAGTGACGATACGATGGAAACGACTGATAAAGAAGACAAAGAAACGTATGATGAAGAAATGAATACGTGGCACGAAGAGCAGGAGCAAGAAGGATCCAACTTCCTTCAATTTGATTTGGAAGAAGGCGCTAAATCCGACCTGATTGGAGAAGGTGAACGTAAAGAAGAATCAGGAGATCAGGCATTTGTCAGCGTACAGGGCGCATCAAAACAATCAGAAGGCAGTCAGTTTGATGAAGAAGCTATTCTTGACAGCCATGATACAAAAACTGTCACAGGAGCAGATGAGCCCCTTGGTGAAGCGAATCGAAACGTGAGAGAAGTGATTCGTCAAGCAGAAAAGCCATCACCTGAAGAGCAATCAAATTACAGAACTGCGAAAGCTGAAATACAATATGCTGAAAAGTCCCTTCGCTCTGCGATCCAAAAAACGATCGAGCAAAAACAAATTGCTCCAAGAAGCGACCTCCACTTTGGACGTTTGAATCGTAAGCTGCTTAGGTTATTAACAGACGAAAATCCTCGTCTCTTTTATAAAAAGAACGCACCTAGTACTGAACTAGATGTTACGTTCTCGTTACTCGTCGATTGCTCGGCATCGATGTATGACAAAATGGAAGAAACGCGCCTAGGTATTACGCTTTTCCATGAGACGTTAAAAGGACTCAATATTAAACACTCCATCACTGGCTTTTATGAAGATGCATTCGATGCAGATGATCAGGAACAACCAAATACCCTTTTTCAAATTGTTGATTACAACCGCTCCACACAGCTAAACGAAGGTGCAAAGATTATGCAATTGGAACCGGAAGAAGACAATCGAGATGGTTACGCGATTCGAAAAGCTGCACAAGAACTTGCTGAACGTAATGAAAAACATAAAATCTTACTTGTTTTTACAGATGGTGAGCCTTCCGCATATGATTACAGCGAAAATGGTATCATCGACACGCATGAGGCCGTTATTCAAACACGAAAAAAAGGCTTTGAAGTAATCGGCGTCTTTTTATCAAACGGAGAACCACAAGAAAAAGAGAAAAATACAATGCGAAATATATACGGGACGCAAAGTCTTGTTATTCCTTCTGCGAATGAAATACCCGCTTATTTAACACCATTGTTAAAGCGGTTATTACTACGATTTGTATAATAAAAAACGGTCACCATCTTGTAGGACAAGATGGTGACCGTTTTTCATTCACAGTTAAAGACTTATTACTAGATAGGCTGACACTCTGTCCAAAAAATATTTTTCGAGTGTAAGTGATCGAATGATGTCCCCGATAATACCTTCATCTTGATGGCATCTTTAGACTTTTACCGAGCAACGAAACCCCCTGGCAGCATAATAAGATTCTGCGCCATTGTGATAAACAAACACACGACCGTAACGACGATCACAAAAAAGGGCACCCCCGAGTTCTCTAACATCAGAGGGGGTTTGCACCCAGCTCGACGTTTTTACATCGAAATTACCAAGCATTTGCAATTCGCGATACTGCTCTTCAGTTAATAACTCAGCACCCATAGATGTTGCCATATCCATAGCGTTATTCTCAGGCTTGAATTTTTTTCTGGACTCTAATGCTTTTAGATCATAACAAACACTTCTGCGGCCTTTAGGACTCTCCGCCGAACAATCATAAAAAATGTATTCGTCACTTTCTTTGAAATAACCTACAACATCCGGCTCCCCATCCGTCATTTCCATTTCATTAAGAGACCACAGTTTATCTGAATGCTCCTCAAGTTTTGATCGTACTTTAGCCCATTCAAGTTCTTTATGACGGTTCATATTTTTCTCAAAGCGGTCTTTTAATTTGCAAAGTATTTCTTCCCTTTGTTCAGGTAACAACTCTTTTCTTTCACTACTTTTAATTCTTTTTGTCATGCTCATTCCCTCCTAAATTTTCTAATATAGTTTTAATTGACGATAAATTTCAGTTAATTCCTTAAGAGACATCCTAACTAATCCGCTTGTAGATGGTGCAACAAAGTCGCGAACACCTTCCACTTGATTAATCGGTTGAAATCCCCAATCAACCTTTTTTATACCAGATAATTTCTGATATACTCCTTTCCCGACATAGCAGTTTACTAAAGGCATATACACATTAATTTTTTTCAAAAGATGTTTTCTTCCTTGGACATAATCTTCAATAGTTAAGTCACTCGCTCCTCTTGTAGGACGATCAACGATATTCGTTAATCCATACCCATATTCTAGAAGTCTATGATCTTCTTCTGGTGAGAGCTTCCGGTCAGTTAGTCCCGCCTTATTTAATACAGCAAAAAAACGATTTGTAGGATTCGCATAGTGATGGCCTACTTCTTCTGATTGAAGCCCAGGATTGAAACCGATAAACAGGATTTTCAAATCATAATCTAAGTGATCTGGTAACAAATTGCTTCACTCCTTACATTCAAGGATTCCATAATGAAATTTGGATGTTTTTCGAATTTGTTGTTGAAAGTCAAACTTTTGAAACTGTGAACTTTTCCATGAATCTTTTAAAACAACTCTTATACGAGCAATTCGTTTTGCTTCTTTTATCATTTCCTCAGATAGCGCATCGTACAGGGCAATCTTCTTCATTTCTAGTACGCCATCAGATTCAAGTATGGTATCTTCAAACATTGGGTCAAAATAAACCACATCTACAGAATCATCAGGTAAATTCGGTAAAACAGCTTCATACCGCTTCCCTATCACGACTACTCTCCTCATAGCATCATCGATCTTTGCCTCGCCACTTTGCCAATTTTTTAGTCCCTCTTGAAGTATAAGAGCATGGTCTGAGCCTTCGATTGCTTGAACACTTCCAGCTTCTCCTGCAACAAGGCTCGCAACGATGCTATCAGCTCCCAGACCCGCAGTACAGTCTAACAGACTCATCCCTATTTTAAGTCCGCTCGCCTGGATGAACGCATCACTGCCTCCACGTAAGAGAGCTTTTGTACGAAACATCGCTGAATTCGGGTGAAAGAAAACCGGTTTTTCTGCATGATCTTTGTATAGAAAAAGGCGATCAAATCCAACAACTATAAGTGGTTCATCACATAGATTCATAAGTTGGCTAATCGATCGTTTTTCCCTTGGTATGTATGTGCCTTTGTGTAATTGGCTCAATCTTTCAGCTTCTCTCACAAGCGATTCAGTTGGTCTACCTGCAGTTGTATAAATCATTCTTCTAAACTCCTTCTAATTCCTTCTTAGTTAGTATACCATTTGGCTTCAAAAGCAAATAATAGAGGAATAGGCTATTCAAAAAAACTATTCTAAAAAAATATATAAATAAGATACAAATTTCTTAAGTAGCTATTAAAAACAGAAGTACAACTCCCCTATCCAATGATAAATAGACTTTTGTAAATGAATTTTATTAAAAAGGAAATATAATTTCTAAACAAGTTCCTTTCTAGCTGTTATACTAATAACACTATTTAATAAGAGGTGTAACCATGCAGGTAATGTGGCAATTGTATAAAAATTCTTCTTTCGTATTAAAAATGACCATTGGCTTTCTATTAGGTATATTAACAGGCGTTCTTTTTGGACCAAGTATTGAAATCATCAAACCAGTTGGCACCATTTTGATCAACTTGCTTAACCTTGTCGCAATTCCAGTCATTTTCTTAACAGTAGTGCTCGCAATTAATCAAATGAATCCGAAATACTTTGGTCGACTTGGCGGGAAGCTACTCGTGTATTACGGATTAACGACAGCCGCCGCTGTATTAATAGGGGTCACAATCGCTTTATGGATTAACCCCGGTTCTGGCTTAACCCTTCCAGATACTAAAGTAGAAAAGCCAGACACACCCGACTTTTCTGATGTGCTTCTTAACATTGTACCTAGTAACCTTTTTGAAACTTTTTCTTCTGGCCAGCTAATGGGCATTCTCTTTCTCGCTGTGATCATCGGATTAACGATGGGGAAAATGCGTTATTCCGAGAAAAAAGATCTGCGGGAATCAGGTGAAAGGCTCCATCGTCTTTTCTCATCTGCAAATGACTTGTTCTTTCTGCTATTACAGGGGATTTTGCTTTATGCACCAATTGGTATTTTTGCGATCAGCGCAACATCATTCGGTAATCAGGGCTTTCAAACCTTCCAGTCTCTCATCGCTTTTACAGGGGTGTTTTACTTGGGTGTTTTGTTGTTGTGGGCACTGATTTATACTTCTTTTCTAAAGTACTCAAAGTTGAGTATTCGAAACTTCTTCTCTCAAACGAAGGACGCTTATCTTACAGCCTTTTTCACATCAAGTAGTATTGCTTCTCTTCCGATAGCCATTGACTCTGCAAAAAAAGCCGGTATTTCAGAGCGTATTGTGAATTTTTCTTTACCGATTGGAGCCGTGTTTAATTCTGATGGAGGGGCATTAAGAATGGGAGCCTCGATTGTATTTGCTGCAAATGTAACAGGGTTAAACTTCTCGATTATGGATTATGTGACCATCGTTGCGATTGGCACTCTTCTCTCAATAGGTACAGCGGGCATTCCAGCTGCTGGCTTAGTAACACTATCAGCTGTTTTGACGATGTTTAATTTACCATTAGAAATCGTCGCCCTCATCGCAGGTGTTGATGTACTAATCGGTATGGCTGGCACAGCTTCAAACGTACTAGGAGACATTATTGGAGCTGCCGTGATTGATCGTGATGAAAAGAAAACAACGAATTCTGCTGTTTAGTAGATACGTTAAAGGCGTCCAAGTATTTCAATAAATACTTGCGACGCCTTTAAAATTTAATTCAACCCGCTAATCTTCATACAACTACTAGCCTGCTGTTGATTTTTCTATGTTCCCAAAAACAATAAACCAATAACCATCACTAGACAACAAATTCTTAGTTCAACACAGGTTTCCTCTACCTAAACTGGCATACCGAAAAAAAGCGAGCATCAAAATCGTACGAATTTGATGCTCGCTTTTTTATTATTGAATACCCATGATAAAGTATTCCCTCAACTATTTAAAAATGCTTATGAAACCAATCTGCCGCTGTTTCAGCTTCAGACCTTGTTAATTGATGCCCTGCACTTTCCCAATGGACAGATACATCTGCCCCAGCACGAGAGAGCATTTCATGAAGTTCCTTCGTTTCCTCAGGAGAGCAAATCGGATCATTCTCTCCTGCGCCTATAAAGATAGGCTTTCCAGAAAGATTTGGTAGCTTCAGATTTCGCAGTGGCACCATTGGGTGATGAAGAATTGCGCCTCTAAGTGCGTTTGCATCATGGAAAAGTAAACTTCCTGCAATGTTAGCACCATTTGAATAGCCTATGGCAATAACATGATTTCGATCAAAGTTATAATTCTTTGCGGATTCATCAATGAAGGCATTTAACTCGTGCGTTTTCTCAATTAAATCAACCTCATCAAAAACGCCTTCTGCTAATCTTTTAAAAAATCGTGGCATCCCATTTTCTGAAACATTGCCTCTCACACTCAGAATCGAGTGCCCCGGCGCCACGAGCTCTGCTAGAGGAAGCAAATCTTCTTCTGTTCCACCCGTCCCATGAAGTAAGAGTAATACGGGAAGGTCCTTTTTTCCTTGCTTGAAAATGTGTTTCATTATTTGTCACCCTCAAGCACTCTTGCGTTTGCAGGCTCTAATACTTGTTCAATCTCAGGACGCTTTTCCTCGAGCCATGGTGGTAGTAGAAGGTTTTTCCCCATTTCATCAGGGTCTTCATCTTTTGCAAATCCTGGAGGATCTGTTGCAATTTCAAAAAGTATTCCGCCTTCTTCTCTAAAGTAAATGGCATTAAAATATTGACGATCTACGACTGGTGTAGGACCATACTCTTTTTCTTCGAGTAAATTTCTCCATTCCTCATGATCATTGAAATCATTAGCACGGAATGCAATATGATGGACTGTGCCTGAACCCATTCTTCCAGAAGCCATTGGTGTTTTCTTAACGTCGATCGTATTACCAATAGAAGCACTTGATTTAAAGCGAACGAAATCCTCTTCTTCCGCAACACGAATAAACCCGAGAACTTCTTCAAGAACTGTCATTGTTGAATCTGGTTTTCCTGTTAATAGCGTTGCACCAGCAAACCCTTTGATTGCATGTTTCGTACTAACACCGCCAAAACTCCAAGTATTGGATTCACCTTCTTCTCGTTCAACAAGTTCTAGATGCAAGCCATGAGGATCATCAAAAGCGAGAACCTTTTCACCAAAGCGAGTCATTTCACCGTTCTCCACATTTAACTTGTCTAGACGCTTTTTCCAGAAAGATAGGCTACCTGTTGGAACTACGAAGCTTGTTACGCCTACTTGACCAGAGCCGATTTCACCATTATGAGCGTTCGACCAAGGAAAGAACGTCATAATTGTACCTGGTGCCCCTTCTTCGTTTCCGAAGTAAAGATGATACGTTCCTGGGTCGTCAAAGTTCACTGTTTTTTTAACGAGTCGGAGCCCCAAGACCCCACTATAAAAGTCAACATTTTCCTGAGGATTTCCTACGATTGCTGTAATATGATGTATTCCTGTTGTATGCTTCATAAGTTATAAGTCTCCTTTTCATTGTTTTATCCACTTTAGAAGGTTCCCGACTTGCATTCATCTTAATCATCTAATTTGAAAGTTATAAATATCTTTAATTCGAGATATTTGATTTAAGTGTATTTGATTCCAGACATTCTGTCAAATACTTCGCTTTTTTGCGTATAGGACAACCCCTGTAAGTGACATTCTATTTGTAAAGGAGTGATGTGATGCTTAGCGTATTTGAGGCCCTGTCGTTAATGGTCAGCTTTTCCGCTCTTGTGCTCGCCATCATCCACACGAAAGATCGTTCTTCGTAACAAACCGAAAAGCACTCCGCTGGAGTGCTTTTCTTGTTATTAAGGCATAACCGTTTTGTTCATTAAATAGCGATCCGTCTCACGAGCTACTCCGCGCCCTTCATTGATTGCCCAAACAATGAGGCTCTGCCCTCTACGAACATCACCAGCTGCAAATACTCCGTCTACATTTGTACGATAATCTTCAAATTCTGCTTTCGCTCGTTTACGGTTATCTTGATCTACTTCAAAATGTTCAAGAACACCTTCCTCAGGACCAGTAAAGCCAATTGCGATTAGGACGAGTTCAACTGGCCAAACTTGTTCTGTTCCAGGAAGCTCTTTCATGAATACATTCCCTCTTTTATCAACATGTTTTTCGATCGTAACCGTATGAAGCTCTTTTACTTGACCATTCTCATCACCAACGAATTTTTTAGTCATGATGGAATATTGACGAGGGTCTTCTCCATACTCTGCTTGAGCCTCTTCATAAGCATAATCAAGAGTAAAAACCTTCGGGAATTCTGGCCAAGGGTTATCAATCATTCGATCTGCTGTTAACTGCGGATGTTTACCAAATTGGTGAACACTTTTACATCCGTGTCTAAGCGCCGTAGCGACACAGTCCGCACCTGTATCTCCACCACCAATAACAATAACATTTTTTCCTTCTGCTGAAACGTATTTCTTATCTTGAAGCTCGGAATCCAGCAAACTCTTTGTATTTTGCTTTAAGTAATCCATCGCATAATGAATTCCTCCGAGCTTACGTCCTTCAATTGGTAGGTCACGGTGTTTTTGAGCTCCCGTACAAAGAATCACCGCATCATGCTCATCACGAAGCTCATCTTGCGTCACATCTTTACCGATTTCTGTGTTCGTCACAAAGGTTACGCCCTCATCAGCAAGAAGTTTTACACGGCGCTCTACCAACTCTTTATCTAACTTCATGTTAGGAATGCCGTACATCAATAAACCGCCAATACGATCATCACGTTCATATACTTTAACAGAATGTCCTGCTTTATTCAGCTGATCAGCGGCAGCTAACCCTGCGGGACCTGATCCTACGATGGCAATCTTTTTCCCCGTGCGATTTTTAGGAGGCTGAGGTGTCATCCATCCTTCAGCAAACCCACGGTCTATGATTTCTTTTTCAATGCTTTTAATCGCAACCGCATCATCAGGAATCGCTGCTACGCAGGCACCTTCACATGGAGCCGGACATACTCGACCAGTGAATTCAGGAAAATTATTTGTTTTAAGTAGGCGATCTAGGGCATCTTTCCATTTACCTTGATAAACAAGATGATTCCATTCTGGAATTAGATTATAGAGTGGACAACCTGATGCACTACCATTTAATTCTATTCCTGAGTGGCAGAAGGGCGTGCCACAATCCATGCAGCGTGCCCCCTGTGTTTTCAAATTTTCTTCAGATTGAGGGAGTTGGTATTCTCCCCAATCTTTTAATCGTGTTGATAGATCTCTTTCACGTGCTTTTTCTCTAGGATAGTCTATAAATCCTGTTGGCTTACCCAATCGAATACCTCCCCTTATACCGGTTCCAGATCACTTTTACGCGGCTTTACTTCACCGTTCTTCGCCTGTTGGAACACTTCATATGCTGCGTCATCGTCTTTATAGCCTTGTTCTTTAAGCTCTTCTAATGATTCTGTAATTCGCTTATATTCTTTAGGAATTATCTTCACGATCTTCCCTACAACTTCATTCCAGTTTTGAATAAATCGAATAGCTTTTGGACTATCAGTAAAGTAAGCATGCTGTTGAATCATATGCTTTACTTCAAGAATCTCTTCATAGTTGCTCAACGATTCAATGTGGACCATTTCAGCATTAACATTGCGCTTAAATGCTTCTTGATCATCTGATAGAACGTAGGCAATTCCCCCAGACATACCGGCTGCAAAGTTCTTACCAGTCTCACCAAGAACAACGACACGGCCACCCGTCATGTATTCACATCCATTGTCGCCAATTCCTTCTACTACCGCTTTTGCCCCACTGTTTCTCACGCAGAAACGTTCTCCTGCAAGTCCACTGATGTATGCTTCACCTGAAGTTGCTCCATAAAAAGCAACATTTCCTACGATTGTATTTTCGTCTCTAGCAAACCCTGCTTTTGCGGAAGGATAAATAATGAGCTTCCCGCCTGATAATCCTTTTCCAACATAGTCGTTTGCATCGCCTTCTAACTGCATTGTCACCCCGTTAGGTACGAATGCTCCGAAACTTTGACCAGCAGAGCCTTTAAAATGCAGGCGAATCATGTCTTCTGGAAGTCCATCAGCACCATACCGCTTCGTAATCTCATGTCCTAACAGCGCACCAGCCACACGGTTTGTATTGCGAATAACGTAAGAGCCTTCAAAAGGTTTTTGCTCCTCAAGTGCTCCAAGTGCTGCAGGAATAATTGACGTATTATCAAGCGCAGCATCTAGTTTATGATCCTGCTGTCGCTGGTTGAATCTACCGACTTCATCGGATACATGCGGCTGATAAAGAAGCGGTTTAAGGTCAAGATATCTTGCTTTCCAATGGTCTTTTGTACGACGACTTACTTTCAGTACATCGGTACGACCAATCATTTCTTCAATTGTTCTAAATCCAAGTTCAGCCATGATTTCTCGCACTTCTTGAGCAATAAACTGCATATAATTAACCACATGATCCGGGTTACCCATAAATTTCTTACGAAGTTCAGGATTTTGAGTTGCCACACCAACTGGACATGTGTCCAAATGACAAGCTCTCATTAAAATACATCCAAGAACAACAAGAGGTGCAGTTGAAAACCCAAATTCTTCAGCGCCAAGAATGGCTGCCATCACAACATCCCGACCGGTCATCATTTTTCCATCTGCTTCAAGAACCACGCGATCACGAAGATCATTCAATACGAGCGTTTGATGCGTCTCAGCTAACCCCAGTTCCCATGGAAGACCAGCGTGTTTAATACTCGTTCTTGGCGATGCTCCTGTTCCACCCTCATATCCGCTAATGAGAATCACATCCGCCAGCCCTTTCGCTACTCCTGCAGCAATCGTACCAACGCCTGCTTTCGAAACGAGCTTTACGTTGATTCGTGCAGATGGATTTGCATTTTTCAAATCATGGATGAGTTGGGCAAGATCCTCAATCGAATAAATATCATGGTGTGGTGGTGGTGAAATTAATCCAACCCCTGGCGTCGACCCACGAACTTCAGCAATCCAAGGATATACTTTCTTACCAGGTAACTGTCCACCCTCACCAGGCTTAGCACCTTGCGCCATTTTAATTTGAATTTCATCTGCATTGCTTAAGTAATAGCTTGATACGCCAAAGCGACCTGACGCTACCTGTTTAATCGCACTTCGACGGAGATCCCCATTTTCATCTGGCGTAAAGCGAGAAGGATCTTCTCCACCTTCACCGCTATTGCTTCGTCCTCCAATGCGGTTCATTGCAATCGCGAGAGCTTCGTGAGCCTCACCACTAAGAGCGCCATAACTCATTGCACCTGTCTTAAAACGACGTGTAATGGATTCAATACTTTCAACCTCATCAATCGAAATCGCTTCTTTTGAACCAAAATCAATCGCCTGTCTAAGATAAGTTAAATTCTCTTCAAGAGCCATTCCAGAGAATTTTTTATATAGTTCATAGTTATTACTTCTAGCAGCGTGTTGTAGCGTATGAATTGTTTTCGGATTAAAAGAGTGATGCTCTCCTCCATTCCTCCACTGAAGTTCACTTCCTGTTTCAAGAGTTAAATCACTATATTCGGAATCATGATAAGCAAAATGATGCCTCATCAACGTTTCTGTCGCAATAATATCGATTGGAATGCCGTCAATTTGTGAAGCGGTACCAGCAAAATACCGATCGATTACTTCGTTGCTTACACCGATTGCTTCAAAGATTTGAGCCCCACGATAACTTTGGATAGTCGAAATACCCATTTTCGACATAACTTTAACGATACCGGTTGTGGCAGCCTCAATGTAATTTTCAATCGCCTCATCGAACGTAAATCCTTCAATGGTGCCGTCCAAAATCATCTGGTCAATTGAATCGTAAGCGGCATAAGGATAAATAGCGTCAGCACCATATCCAGTTAGCATGGCAAACTGATGAACATCCCTAGCCTCACCTGTTTCAACGATTAAACTTACTTTCGTTCGAGTTTCTCTCTTAATTAAGTGATGATGAAGACCACTCAAAGCAAGTAATGATGGAATCGCTGCTTTATCACGGTTAACCCCGAAATCTGAAAGAACAAGGATGCTTTTCCCGTTTTTAATGGCACGATCAGCTTTTCGGAACAAGGCAAGTAAAGCATGTTCCATTTCCGTTTCACCACGAGCTGCATCAAACAGCAAACTTAATGTTTCTGGATGAAAATCCTCTTCATTTAATGCTTTAATCGCCTCAAAACGACTATCGGTAAGAATCGGTGTTTCAAGTCGAATTCTTCTAGCACTTCCTGGATCCGTTTCAAGCAAGTTGCCCTCTGGTCCAAGCAGCGTCATTGTTGAAGTAACCGATTCTTCACGAATGGAATCGATCGGTGGATTCGTCACTTGAGCAAACAGTTGCTTAAAGTAGTTAAACAATAGCTGCGGTCGCTCAGATAGAACAGCAAGAGGGACATCGTTCCCCATTGAGCCGATTGGATCTTTCTTTTCTGTTACCATTGGAGCAATATTCTTCGTTAACTCTTCATACGTGTAACCGAATGCTCTTTGCGTTTTAATGAGCTCTTTCTCATCAATTTCTCTCGTTTTACTTGCTTTAGGAGACAAATTCATTAAATTTTCATCTAACCATTTGCGGTACGGTTTGTCTGTTGCGATTTGTGTTTTAATCTCTTCATCATACACAAGTCGCTTTTCTTCAAGATCTAAAAGAAGCATTTTGCCAGGGCTTATGCGACCTTTTTCCACTATTTTCTCTTCATCGATTTCAATGACACCTACTTCGGATGAAAGAATAAACGTATCATCGTTTGTGATCACGTATCGGGCAGGACGCAGTCCATTTCGATCAAGCATCGCTCCGATTTGACGACCGTTCGTAAACGCGATCGCTGTCGGTCCGTCCCATGGTTCCATTAATGTACTATGGTATTCATAAAAGGCTTTTTTAGGATCAAGCATCGTTGCATCACGATCCCACGGTTCTGGTATCATCATCATTGCCGCATGGGGTAATGAACGACCTGAAAGATTCAAAAATTCAAGACAGTTATCTAAGGATGAAGAATCACTCCCGTTTGGTCGTACGATTGGAGCAATGTCTTTCATATCATCTCCAAATACTTCTGATTGAAGAGCACCTTCTCTTGCTCTCATCCAGTTTACATTTCCTCGAAGCGTATTAATCTCTCCATTATGAATGAGGTAGCGGTTTGGATGCGCCCGATCCCAGCTTGGAAAAGTATTTGTACTGAAACGTGAATGCACCATTGAAAAAGCAGATTTAAAACTTGGATCTTTTAAATCCAAATAAAATTGATCAAGCTGTTCTGGTGTGAGCATTCCTTTATAAACGATCGTATCTTTTGAGAAACTTGCTGCGTAATACTTCGTCTTTGATAGCTGCGAATCTTGAGATACTAGTTTCTCTGCTTTTTTACGAATGACATACAATTTACGTTCAAATTCTTCAGCAGAAATATCGCTCTTCTTAATAAAGACCTGTCGAATGACAGGCTGAGCAATACATGCGGCTTCTCCAATTGTTGTTTCATCTACAGGAACGGTTCTCCAGCCAATAAATTCTTGACCTGCTTCCTCGATTGCTTTTTCAACAATTTGCTTTGCGCGCTGTCTCAGCTGATTATCAACGGGTAGGAACATCATTCCAACCCCGTACTCTCCTTTAGCTGGGAGGTTAAACCCAGAATGCTTTAGGAAAAATTCGTGTGGAATCTGTAGCATAATGCCCGCACCGTCACCCGTGTCAGGATCGCTTCCCTGCCCTCCGCGATGATCTAGCTGGCGTAGCATATAGACTCCCTTTTCAATAATGTCATGCGCTGGTACATTATTTATATTTGCAATCAGTCCGATGCCACAAGCGTCATGCTCATGAATTGGATCATATAATCCCTGTTTCTCTGGAAAGTTTGTTCTATCCATATTCCCACTCCTCGCTCTTATCCCAATTCATTATGGTTTCTCGCTTTAACGCCATAACGTCGAAATTGTTTAAATATTCTACACTCATTGTACATTGCTTTAACCAATGCTTCCAATATATAATTTAGATATAATTAATCTATTATTGATATGAATCAAAAAGGAGATTGCTTTTTTATGGAACTTAGGCAGTTATATTATTTTATGGAAGTTGCAAAACGAGAGCATGTGACTGCAGCAGCTACTTCTCTTCATGTAGCTCAATCAGCTGTAAGTCGACAAATTGCCAATCTTGAATCGGAACTTGGCGTACAATTATTTATTCGGGAAGGGAGAAACGTAAAGTTAACTCAAGTTGGACAAATATTTATGGATCACGCTGAGACGGCCATTTCAGAGATTGAACGTGCGAGACAAGCAGTCTACGAATTTCTAAATCCAGATACCGGAACAATCCGCATCGGCTTTCCGAACAGTTTAGCCGCCAAAACGCTACCTACTGTTATATCAGCATTTCGTAAAGAGCATCCAAGCGTTGGATTTCAATTAAGGCAAGGATCTGTGCAAGATCTGACGGACGCTGTCAGCAAAGGAGAAATCGATATTGCATTCGTATCTCCAGTACCAAAAGATCGAACAGATGTTGAAGGCCACATCTTTTTCACTGAAAAACTACTCGCTCTTCTACCAATCTCACACGAGTTAGCAGATTATCCAATGTTGAGACTAGGACAATTGAAGAATGAACCATTTGTTCTATTTCGTTCAGGGTATGCGCTTCATCATCTAGTTACATCAGCATGTCAGCAGGTTGGTTTTAAACCTCGAATTGCATTTGAAGGGGAAGACATTGACACGATTAAGGGGCTTGTAGCAGCAGGGTTAGGTGTAAGTCTCTTACCTGAAATAACACTCTCAGAACAGTTGCCTGGTGAAACAGTAAAAATTGAATTATCAGAGCCCAACGTGACAAGGACTGTGGGCGTCATTATTCCTCAAGGAAGAGAACTAGCCCCTTCAGAAAGAAAGTTTTTCGAATTTCTTAAACACTTCTATGAAGTTCTTAACAGGTTTGGACAATAAAAAAAGCCAGATCGAACATACGTGTTCAGATCTGGCTTTTCGTATGCTATTATAATGAAGGAAAAATCCAGCGAATCTACCATTTACTACGAACTTTGAACTTCCGAACCTTTGGAAGGCATTTTCAGAAAAACTCCGAGTATGAGACCAATCAAGAAAATAACAGAGGCAGCAAGGTACATATGTTGATAGCCGGATAAAATGACATCTCTGATCGCTTCAGTCACTTTGCTTCCGCTAAATGTAGCTCCTGACATAGCGATAAATCCTGCAAGAATAACAGGGCCAAGTGAAGTACCTACCGATCTAAACAAACTTACGAGTGATAGAGCTGATCCAGCTTCATGATCAGGTGTTAACTCAAGAATAATATAATTTAACGGTGTTCCCATAGTGAACCCTATACCTATACCAGACAGAATCATCCCGAGGGATAGTGTAATCCATCCATCTGCTAGATAAACAAAGGAAAGTGAACCAAGAAGACTTAATGAAAAGCCAAGTAATACCACTTGTTTTGCTCCCCACTTGTCGAGAAGCACTCCACCTATAGGAGCAGCAAAACCAGATGCTACTGCCAGAATCGTCATAACGTACCCACCTTGACCTCTGGACAGTAATAATATGATTTCTGAGAATGAAGGAACAAAAATCATACTAATAATGCCAATTCCTGTAATCATTGAAATGAGTAATGCTAACACGATATTGCGGTCTTTAAAGTAACTTAATTTAAGAATGGGGTCTTTTGCAGCTTTTTCAACTCGAATAAGTGGATAAATAAAAACAACACTAATAAGTAAAAGCGGCCAAACCATGAGCGATTGGATCGATTGCCCAAATTCATTTGTTTCCAGATTCGTTAATCCAAGCAGTAAACTTATGATAACAAAAGATAATACGCCTGCTCCGCCCCAATCAAGTGAAGGTTTTTTTGTCTCTTTTCGATCATCGGGAAGTTTCAAGCCCATTATGATGATAATAAGTGCAATAGGGACGTTAATGAAGAATATCCATCTCCAACTAAACTGAGCAACGAAAAAGCCTCCTACATTTGGTCCAAGAATCGTCGCTATACCAAACATAGCTCCAACAAATCCGAGCGCCATGCCCCGTTTCTCCTTTGGAAAGCTGTTTCCGATTACGGCATTTGCAATAGGGATAATGCCACCACCACCGAGAGCTTGAATAGCTCGACCAACAAGAAGAAAGGAAAGTGACTGACTAAATCCAGCGATTACGGAACCAATGGCAAATAACGTAATTCCAGTTAGGAAAATTCGTTTTCTTCCAAATAAATCAGCAAATTTCCCTACAATTGGCATGCTTACTGCATAGACAAGCGTATAGATTGTTACTATCCAAACCGTCCATTTTAAGTCAATTCCTAGATCTTCTATAAGGGTCGTTAACGCAGGAGATACAATGCCTGAGTCAAGAGCACCTAGAAAAACACCTAACAAAAATGTAATCAATATAAACCGAAGTTTTTTATCCAACCAAAACATCCCCTTTGTGTTCGTATGTGTATTATCACATTTGAACACAAAAGGGATCAACTACTTGATTATGAATGATTAGAAGGCCAAAGCATTTCGTTTAAGTCATAATAATTTGTCACATAAAAATCGGCTCCCGGAGAGTCATTTTGAAAGAGACAGGTTTTCATACCAACTTCTTTTGCAGGAATAATATCAAGCAGGCGATCCCCTACTGCAAGGTCCAAATGGTATTGATCATTCAAATGGTGGTAAGAAGCAGGATCGGGCTTTCGTGGAAAACCATCGTCACCTGCTACGAGATCAGCAAAATAATGTTCCATATCAAAATGCTTTAAAATAGCAATTACTTCAGCACGTGGTTTATGTGTCATGATCACATTTAACTCGGCTTTTTCCAAAATCGTTTTTAATCCTCTGAATGGTGGTTTGTCGTCAGGCGAAAGGGCGTTATCTTTTTTGCGAAATGCTGTAATCTGCTCCTCAGTTAACTGAAACACTTCTGTTGCATGATGAAAGGAAACTTTCAACTCCCTCAATATCTCTTCTTCCGATATGGCAGAGGAGACTAACTGTTTCATCACTTTTGTAAACGCTGGGTATGTATCAAATAATGTCCCATCAAAATCCCAAAGTATTCTCACCTTTCACTCACTCTCCTCATTAGTAAAGAAAAGCCGCTCGTACATGAGCGGCTAGTTTAATTAAAATTGTGTTTTTTCTTCAAGAAAGCTTTTCAGTTGTGAAATCGGCATTCTTTTTTGTTCCATCGTATCACGGTCACGGATTGTTACTTGCTGATCTTCTACAGAATCAAAATCAAACGTAATCGCGTAAGGTGTACCAATTTCATCATGGCGACGGTAACGTTTACCGATTGAACCAGCTTCGTCATAATCAACCATGAAGTATTTAGATAGCTCAGCATGAACTGCACGCGCTTCTTCAGAAAGTTTTTTAGAAAGTGGGAAGACAGCTGCTTTAAATGGCGCAATCGCCGGGTGGAAGTGCATCACACTTCTTGAAGTGCCATCTTCAAGCTCTTGTTCTTCATATGCTTCAATCAAAAAGGCAAGCGTCACACGATCTGCACCTAGTGAAGGCTCGATACAATATGGTACATACTTTTCACCCGTTTGCTGATCATGATAAGTAAAGTCTTCATTTGAGTGTTCCATATGCTGCTTAAGATCATAATCTGTTCTAGAAGCAACACCCCATAGCTCACCCCAACCAAATGGGAATTTGTACTCAATATCAGTTGTTGCATTACTATAATGAGAAAGCTCATCTTCCGCATGCTCACGTAATCGAATGCTCTCCTCACTTACCCCTAGATTCAGCAACCAGTTTTTGCAATACTCTTTCCAATATTCATGCCATTCTAGCTCATCACCAGGTTTACAGAAAAATTCAAGCTCCATTTGTTCAAATTCGCGAGTACGGAACGTAAAGTTACCAGGTGTGATTTCGTTTCGGAAGCTTTTTCCTATTTGTGCAATACCAAAAGGTACTTTTTTACGCATCGAACGCTGTACATTTTTAAAGTTAACAAAAATCCCCTGTGCTGTTTCCGGTCGAAGGTAAATTTCACTTGTGCTTGATTTTGTTACACCTTGATGTGTTTTAAACATTAAATCAAACTGACGAATTTCTGTAAAGTCTTCACTACCACATTCAGGACATGTAATGTTGTTGTTTTTAATAAGTCGTTCCATTTCTTCAAATGAAAGGCCGTCAGCAATCATTTCATCTTCTTCTGTCGATAGTGCGTCTTCAATTAACTTGTCAGCACGGTGTCGTGTTTTACAGCTTTTGCAATCAATTAATGGATCATTAAAGTTACCTAGATGCCCTGAAGCTTCCCAAGTCTTAGGGTTCATCAATATGGCAGCGTCTAGGCCACTATTGTATGGTGATTCTTGAACAAATTTCTTCCACCATGCTCCTTTAATATTGTTTTTTAATTCTACGCCAAGTGGACCATAGTCCCACGTATTTGCGAGTCCTCCGTAAATATCAGACCCCGGAAAAATAAATCCTCTGTGCTTTGATACAGATACGATCTGATCCATTGAAATTGTCATGTTATTCTCTCCTTTTTTCAATCAATATAAAAAGCTCCCGCTCCATGGACAATAAATGTCCAGGGACGAGAGCTTATGCACCCGCGGTTCCACCCTAGTTGATGCATTTCATGCATCCACTTTCAGAACGTAAACTCCAGACCGCCGTTTCATCAGACCTTATTCGGGCTCTCACCATCCCCGAATCGCTTAAATGAGGTTTATCTGATTACTATTTGTCCTTCATAGTTAGTATGGTTTATGTATGAGATTGATATGACATATGATACAAAAAATGTTCACCTAAAGTCAAGGATTAAGCCAGAAAAAAACGACCTTACTGGTCGCTTATCATTTATGTACATTCGTAGATGTCGGTTTTTTGTCTTGTCTTAGGAATGACCTTACCTCTTCCTTTTGTAATCCAAGCTCCCGGGCAGCCCTCATTAGAATAACCCATTCTTGATCAAGTACTTTCTTAGGCTTAATCTCTGCCATGGTCATTCTTTTCTCCTCCTTATCGGGTTTCCAGGAGGACCAGCCGTCATCGTTGGTGACCCAACATTAGACCTGTGTCTTTGCGTCCCATTCTTTAGAATGGTTTGCCCTTATCTGGAGAATTAAGAAATGACATGCACCGACTATTTTCCTAGAAATCCTACATATTTTTAAAGAATTTACAGATTTTCAATAGAAGTTTGCCGGTATATGCTACTAATATACCAGCTATGGAGAAAAAATTCAAAATATTTTTAAAATAATGTTGTATTCATATCATTCAACTTGCATGAATCATATCATACTCCTATCACCAAAGTGAATCTTTCCGTCTAAACCGAATAGCTTCTCATTTTTGCAGGTGATTGAAGAGAACTAAAAATAGGTAAAGGAAGAGTGTCATGAGACGACATCAAATCGGGACTGCTTGGAGTGGAAAACATGTTGTACTTCTTCACTGTTCACCATTTTCCAATCAAACAACTGCACTCCACAAAAGTCTTCACGCGCCAACTGAGCCCCTCCATCCTTCATGTACCGAAACACTATCGATTTATCTTAGCATCGGCTACTCAATTGCTTACGTTCATTCACTTAACGATGGCACAGTTGAATATGTACTTACAAAATGAGAGAAGGTTGCAAGTGCAACCTTCTCTCATTATTAAAACTGACTTAGATATTCTTTCACTTGATCAGGATTTTTAGTATTTGCACTATGCAAGTGACCAATTTTCTTCCCGTCTTTATAAACAAGTAAGCTAGGAATGCCCATTACGTCATTTTCCTCTGTGATTTCAGGAAACTGTTCAATGTCAATTTGAGCCCACGATTTATCTTGATTAACATTAATAATATCATCAATAAAAAAATCAAGACGTTTGCAATCAGGGCACCAGTTGGCTTCGTATTTTAGAATGGATACCTTTTTATCGTTAATAAAGGACTGATAAGATTCAGCCGTTTCAATTTTTTTCACAATCATCGCTCCTTCTATCTTTATCTTCAGTGACAATTATATCGAAATAATCTTCTAATGTCTGTAAGGAAGATTACGATATTTGAGCATTAAGAAGTTATAGCCTAATGAGGTCGAAGGCTGTCATATCCAATAACTCAGTAAATTAGGCTAAAATCCCCTGTTATTCCACGTCCTCTGCAAGGCGAATACCTGTAAATTGCCAGCGTTTATCTGGACCAAAGAAATTACGATATGTCGGACGGATATGAGATTGTGAAGTGACGCATGACCCTCCTCGTAAAATCATTTGGCTACTCATAAATTTGGCATTATATTCACCTAATGCTCCGTCAAGAGGTTTGTTACCTGGATATGGCATATAAGGACTTTTCGTCCATTCCCATACATCTCCATAAGCTTTTTTAATGTTACCTTCTTCTTCTTTCACTGATGCAACCGGATGATAGTGACCATCCTCTACAAAATTACCAGCGATCGGCTGATCCCTCACCGCAACTTCCCATTCTGATTCTGAAGGTAGGCGCTTCCCTACAAAACTCGCATATGCTTCGGCTTCGTAATAGCTAATGTGGGTAACGGGCTCTTCTTTATTAACCGGCACTAGTCCATGAAGTGTAAAAGCATACCACTCATCATCTTTTTCGATCCAATGCAATGGCGCTTTCCAATTTTCTTTCTTCACAGTTGCCCAACCGTCAGACAACCAGTAGGTAGCCTCTTCATAGCCTCCAGCATTGATAAATTCCATATATTCTCCATTCGTCACAGTTCTCGTCGCTAACTTAAATGGTTCAAGCCATACCTTATGTACTGGACGCTCATTGTCAAAAGAAAAGCCGTCGTCTTCATCCATACCCGCTTCAATAAGTCCACCTTCGAATGACACCCACTCTAGCGGTGTCGCTTTTGCTTTAGGTTCGCCATCAAGTGGACGGTATACAGGGTACAACGGATTAACGGAGAAGTTATATTTAATATCTGTCATTAAAAGTTCTTGATGCTGCTGTTCATGATTTAGTCCAATTTCAACGAGATCTGCAACTTGATGAAGATCTCCTTCATCGATTTGTTGAATTAAGTTCACCATTTCTTCATCGATATCCGAACGATAGCTTCTTACTTTATCGATACTTGGTCTACTTAATAATCCCCTTGAATGTCGTGGAAAGTAACTTCCAACACTTTCATAGTACGAGTTAAATAAATAGTCAAATTCTTTATGAAAAGACTCATAA
Organism: Bacillus sp. N1-1; assembly: GCF_009818105.1. Classification (NCBI taxonomy): domain Bacteria; kingdom Bacillati; phylum Bacillota; class Bacilli; order Caryophanales; family Bacillaceae; genus Bacillus; species Bacillus sp. N1-1. The sequence goes on along the minus strand of NZ_CP046564.1, from coordinate 2,193,097 downwards.
TGTTCTTTATACTCTTTTAAAATAAACGTCTCAAAAAACCAAGTTGTGTGAGCCATATGCCATTTGGGAGGACTTACATCGGGAATTGATTGGATGGTGAAATCCTCCGTCTCAAGCGGTTCCACTAATGTATTTGTCATTGCACGTGTCGCCTCAAAGGAATGAAGCAATTGTTCTCGTAATTCGCTTAACTGAATCGATTGTTGTACCATATGTTCCTCCCCAGTATTTCTATAATGTATTAACACAAAAATTTACCCTTGCTTCAAATAAATTAAACATTTATAGACATATTCCTGTTTTCATAAGTACATTTGAAATTTCTTTATGCCCATGCGTGTTCGGATGGATACAATCTGAAGCTAACAATTGCTTTTCTCTCCCTTTAAAAACGGGAAATACGTTAGCCACTCTCACCAACTCTCCAGTGGAACATTTGTCAATATGACGGTTGAACTGCTTTACCCAGTAATCCGAAAAAGGAATAGTAGGAATGGGGTTATACAAGTTGACAATTCGTATCATCGCTTTTGCATCTGACTGGTTTATAGCATTAGATAAATAGGATACAATCCAACTCATATTTTGACAGCAAACATGCAAAGCATCTTCCAACACATCATCATTTTTCGTTATTGCATAAGATTCAGCCGCATCGATAAGGTCATTTCCACCAGCTGTTAATGTAACGATGTGCGTTTGTTCCAGGTCGATCTTCGAGCAAGATAGCCATTTTTTCACTTCCGACGTTGTCGCTCCATTTTCAGCAAAAACACGCAGGTTCACCGTTTTTCTTAGGGAACATTGTATATCATTTTTATAAAAATCTACAAAGGTTGGAGAAAACAATAAGGTCCCTGTTCCTAATGTAATAGAGTCACCGATTGCTGTGTAACCTATTGCAGGATGACAAGCTAACATTGTATCACCTCATTTATTAGATGCTCTACAATATTCACCTCATCCTCCTCCGGTGACTGGCGTTCAATTTATAAATTCTCTAGAGAAATAGACCGATCCCCTTCTACTAAAAAGGGACATAAAGTTCACCAGCGAGCCTGATCAGCTCTTCCAGTCGCTCTGGTTGTTCCAAGATGTTCACTTCTTCAAACGGAACATTTTTTAACCCTAATTGTTGTTTGGTCTTGAGCCATTCCATACAGCTTGTAATCGTGTATAATTTAATCTGTTCCATGTTAGACCTTTAACCTCCTAACACGACTAAGTATAAGTGATAAAATAAGTAAGATGCTGTAAGCTAACTTACAGAACATAGCAACAATTAAATGAATGCAGGTGAAGAAAATCAATAAATTAACAATGTTATCTCAAATCAACTTATTTGAAGAATTGGAAATGAACGATTTAATGCAAATCGATCGCGTTTGTGACATGCAGCCTTTAAAAAAAGGGACGGTGATACTTGGTCCTGAAAAACCCATGAAAGCTCTATTTCTTCTTAAAAAAGGCACCGTTCGACTTTATCGCTCAAATGCAGCAGGTAAACAACTAACAGTTGACCTCTTGGGAGACGGAAATGTTTTTGGCGAAACATCAAGTTTCTCGCTAAGCGATGACTCTGTATACGCAGAGGCAATGTCTGACGTCTACATTTGCGTCATCGGGAAAGATCAATTTGAAGAACTTATATCCGAAAACCCTAAACTCGCTATCAAATTTATTGAAATCCTCTCAGCTCGCCTGAAAGAAATCTATGAAATGAGCGAAAACCTTGCGTTAAGAAGCGTAAAATATCGAATCCTTTCTCTTCTGTTGAAACTAAGTGAAAAATTCGGAAAAAGAAAGAATGAATGGCAAACCATTGACATTAAGTTAACACATTATGATATTGCCACGATGATCGGTTCAACAAGAGAAACAGTGAGCGCCACGGTTAGCGAACTTAAAAAAGCTGGCTACATAAAAAAACGCCGCTCACTTTTGCGATTCATGCAGATCAAGCAATAACATATATGAAAGAAAGCGGCGAATAAAGAGACGTCTCATATACATTTCACAAGAAAAGACGCTAACTAAAAATTAGCGTCTTTTCTTGCCCTCGATCTAATTTGCTGTTTTCCCATCCGAGCCCTTCTGATTATCTTTCTTACCTTCTAGTTTATCCCACTTAATCGGTCTATTGAGATTCAATTTTTTTTTCAAGTTCAATAAGCAGTTGAAATGACCAACATACCATTTATCGAACTTCACCATATGAATGGTTTCCCAGTCTCTCATCTCCTTCGTACATCCATCACAATGTATTTCCATTGGAAGGCACTTCCTGTCTTAAAGTAGTTTTCTTTATTTATATTCAAAAGGATGAAAATGTGATTGGTCATCTGTACGAAAAAACGCATCCATTGGATGCGTTCCTCTTCTTTATTTAAGATTTTCTGGATTTAAAACTTGAAGTGCTTCTGGGACAAACTTGCCATCTTTACGAATTAACTCGTCATCAAACCAAATTTCGCCGCCACCATATTCAGGGCGCTGTATTAAGACAAGATCCCAGTGAACAGAAGAATCATTGCCATTTGGCGCTTCATCATATGCTTGTCCTGGGGTGAAATGGAAAGAACCATCTATTTTTTCATCAAATAGAATATCTTTCATCGGCTCACGAATAAACGGATTGACACCAATCGCGAATTCCCCGATATACCGAGCTCCTTCATCCGTATCGAGAATTTGGTTTAGCCTCTCTGTATCATTTGCTTCAGCATCAATCACTTTCCCGTTCTCAAACGTAAGCTGAACATTCTCAAATACAAAACCATTGTAAGGAGAAGGTGTATTATACGTAATGACACCATTTACACTTTCCTTAACTGGTGCAGTAAAAACTTCCCCATCAGGTATATTAAGTTCGCCAGCACATTTTACAGCCGGAATATCTTTAATAGAGAAACTTAGATTTGTATCAGGAGAAACAATTCGTACCTCATCGGCTTTGTTCATACGATCCACAAGTGAATCCATGGCTTCACTCATCTTTGCATAATCCATCGTGCAAACATTGAAATAAAAGTCCTCAAATGCTTCAGTACTCATGCCAGATAGCTGTGCCATGGATTCATTGGGATATCTCATAACAACCCATTTTGTATGCTTCACACGTTGATTACTGTGAACCTTTGTTTTGTAAATTTGATTATATAACGCCATTTTCGCTTCTGGTACGTCCGAAAGCTCATTAATGTTCTCAGAGCCACGTATTCCAATATAAGCATCTATTTTCTTCATTTGATTTAAATCAATCTCAGCCCACTCCGTGATTTGTTCTTCTGTCGCATTCATCAACAGTTCCCGTAGAACCTGATTATCTCTCAAGTTTACATGAGGAAAACCACCCGCTTTATGTACCTCTTTCACAATGCTGCGTACGAGAGTATTGTCTACATCAAATGCTTCGATTAACACATGTTCACCTTGCTGAACTTTGGTTGAGTATTGTACTAATTTCTCAGCAAACTCTATAATACGAGAATCAAACATATTCTCCCTCTTTTCTTCAAATTAATATTGTTCTGCCTTCCTATTATACGCCCTACATTCAACTTTCTTCAAACATTAGAAAACCGGGCATATGCCCGGTTTTCATTATTTAATATCTTGATCATATTCCATGTAGATCACGTGAGTCTTAAGGTATTCATTAAGACCATGTTTTCCATCTGCACCGCCAATACCTGATTGGCCCATTCCAGCGTGGAAACCTTGTACGGCTTCAAAGTTCTCGCGGTTCACATACGTTTCACCATAGCGAAGAACATTAGAAGCTTTCATGACTTCATGCATGTTATCACTAAAGATTGATGAAGAAAGACCGTAATAAGTGTCGTTAGCCATTTCAAGCACTTTATCAAAATCACTATAAACAACAATTGGTAACACAGGTCCGAAAATTTCTTCTTGGATGACATTCATATCCTGTGAAACATCTGTCAAAACAGTTGGTTCAAAGAAAAAGCCTTTATCTCGGTCTACACGCTTCCCGCCTGTTTTTACAACTGCACCGGCTTTTACGGCATTGTTTACCATTTCTTCAACAGAGTCGATTTGCTGTTTATTCGCTAGTGGACCAATGTCACATCCATCTTCGTTTAATGAATCCCCAACTTTTGTATTCTTAAACGTTTCTGTTATCTTTGAAATGAATTCTTCAGCTACGTCTTCATGAACATAAACACGCTCTGCGTTCGTACAAGCCTGACCGTTGTTCGTAATACGAGACGTCGTAATCTTTTCAACAGCAAGATCAACGTTAGCATGTTTCGCCACGATTGCCGGCGCTTTACCACCTAACTCCAAGTTCACTTTAGTAATGTTTTTAGCAGCTGCTTCCATCACTTTTGAACCTGCTGGGTAGCTTCCTGTTAAACTAATCATCTGTACGTCTGGTGAAGAAGCAAGTGGCGTGCCAATGTCTGAGCCTTTACCAGTGACTAAACTGAATACCCCATTTGGAACACCAACATCATGGATAATGCTTGCTAGCTCACATGCTGTATTCGGTGTATATTGACTTGGTTTAATAATGATCGGACAACCTGTTACAAATGCTGGCGCTACTTTTCGAGCAAAGATAAACATTGGGAAGTTCCACGGAACAATTCCCCCAACGATTCCAATTGGTTTTTTCATGACAAGGATATTTTCATTTGGGCGATCACTTGGGAGTACTTCTCCTTCGTATCTTCTTGCCCAACCTGCCATGTAGCGGAAGTAGTCAATCGTTAATTCCACTTCTGCCTTTGAAGCGTCAACTGTTTTGCCATTTTCCTCAGTCAACATGTTAATAAACGCTTCTTTTTTCTCTTCTATTTTATCTGCAATTTTGTATAAGTACTCTGCTCGTTCGATTGAAGGTTTCTTTTCCCACTCTCTTTGGGAAGCTTTAGCTGCTTCAATAGCACGCTGCACGTCATTCTCATCACTTTTCGGAATACGTGAAATCACTTGTTCTGTAGCTGGGTTGATAACGTCTAGCATTTCTTCAGAATGACTATTTGTAAATTCACCATTAATATAAATTTGATAGCTTTTCACTTGAATGACCTCCTACATAGTGTTGAAGGACTGTTCCCTAAATAGCTATCCCTTTAAACATATGATCACATATTCAAACAGTTTCTTTTACTAAAGCTCGCTTTTCTAACCAATTTTCAAGTTCTTTATGACGCTTTTTCATATCAGCATATCCTTGATTATATAACGATGTTAACCGCATTTGAGATTTTTCAATTCTCGCTACTTCCAGTGGCGTAGACGGTTGAATAATAAAATAATTTTGGCGATTGGCTTCAATGTGCTCAAGCGTTTGGTTGTAATGTTTGTATCGAGAAGTAATGGCTAAAGCGAGTGCTGGATTTTTCCGATAAAGACGTTGAATCATCCAGGAGAGCTTAGATTTTTGTTTTCGATATCCTTCATTACGTGTCAAAATAACGACATGACTGTGATTACCATCTGCTTCTGATTTATGCACAGGTATTGGATCTGTAATGCCTCCATCAAGGTGAAAACGATTGTTAATTTGAACGGGAGGGGCCATAAACGGCAAAGAGCTTGATGCTCTTAAAATGGGAAGTATTTGTTCACCATCATCTTTCTTATTAAAATAATAAGGTTTTCCTGTAAAAATATCGGTTGTCCCAATCACAAATTGTTCCGTAGCATTCTGAAATGTATCAAAGTCAAACGGTACATGTGTTGAAGGAATTTCATCAAAAATCAAGTCCATCCCAAAAAGTTGCTTTTTCCGAACTAAATTTTTGTATGAGATGTACTCCGGATGATTGACGTAATCAATAAGAACTGTACGGTTCCTTCCACTTTGCCTTGAAAGATACGATGCAGCATTACACGCTCCAGCTGATACGCCAATAACGTACGGAAAGTATAAATTATTCTCCATCATATACTCTAAAACACCAGCTGTGTATACCCCTCTCATACCTCCACCTTCTAATACAAGGCCTACTGAATCCATATTAAAATCCCCTTTTTAATCATCTACCACTAAGTTTACTGGAATTGGAAATGAAGCTCAAGAAAGCAAGCTTCGTAAAAACAAAAAGCTCCCTGCATTTGCAGGAAGCTCGGTTTATTCTTCACGTTCTTCATTACGAATTGTTTTATGTCCTGTTGAAGCTTCATAAGGGAATTTTGTGCGATCTGCTGTTTTTGGTCTTTCGCGTTCCATCCCTTTTTTCTTATGATCAAATGCTTTCCCTCGGCCCATCAAATCCCTCCTTTCATCTCTTTCTATTCTCCCACTTACAGAAAAAAAGTATCCGAAAAAAATTTGAATGGGCATGTATAGAACAAGATGAAAGTGGCTATCATAACTAGTGAAGAGGGAAGAACAAAAGTGCATAAGGAAAACGGAAGCTTTTAAGGAGATGGTCGCGTTGAACTACTCTGTTGGTAAAACAAGGCTCTAACAACTTTCATTAGAAAGAGGTGTCTCCAAAAGACAACTACCGTTCTACCCCATCGCTTGTTTAGCAAACGCTAATAACTTCCTTCTTCATGAGGGTCTTATCCTATCGGATAGGGCCCTTTATGCGTTTTCTTTCACCTGCCGATGAGCTAATTTAATCTGAATCGCGATTTGCTCGGGCGACGTTCCTCCATAACTTTTTCTTGCATTCATCACATTAGCAGGTTTTAATACATCAAATACATCTTCTTCAAACAACGGCGTGAATGATTTAAATTCTTCCATTGTAAGATCAAGTAAAAATTTCTTTCTCTCGATTCCATAAAGGACAATTTTCCCTATTACCTCATGTGACTCACGGAAAGTCATACCTTTATTAACAAGGTAGTCCGCAATATCCGTTGCATTAGAATAATCTTCATTTACAGCTTGCTTCATGTTTTCTGTTTTAACACTCATCGTTTCAATCATAGGAGCTAAAAGTTGAAGAGCACCATCAAGGGTTTTAGCTGTATCAAACATGCCTTCCTTATCTTCCTGCATGTCTTTGTTATAAGCAAGGGGCAGTCCCTTCAATACAGTTAACAAGCTAAACAAATTCCCATACACTCTACCGGTTTTCGCTCGAAGAAGTTCAGGTACATCCGGATTCTTTTTCTGAGGCATAATACTTGATCCCGTACAGAATGAGTCATCTAGTTCGATAAATTGAAATTCCTGACTGCTCCAGATCACCAATTCTTCCGACAAACGTGACATGTGCATCATAAGCATGGAAGCATTTGAAAGAAACTCGACAATAAAATCACGGTCACTAACAGCGTCCATGCTATTCGGATAAACCCCGTCAAACCCTAACAGTTCTGACGTACGATGACGATCAATCGGAAAAGTTGTACCAGCTAATGCGCCTGCACCAAGCGGTAACATACTTGTTCTCTTTAAGCTATCTTGAAATCTTTCTTTATCACGTTCAAACATCCAGAAATACGCGAGCATGTGATGCGCAAATGATACCGGTTGAGCCCGCTGTAAATGCGTATATCCTGGTAAAACTGTTTCAACATGAGATTCAGCCTGGCTTAAAATCGCCTGCTGAACCTCTTCGATATGAGAAATAAAAAGGTTAACCTTTTTCATTAAATACATATGCATATCCGTTGCAACCTGGTCATTACGGCTTCTTCCAGTGTGCAACTTTCCACCGACAGGTCCAATCTCATCAATAAGTGCTTTTTCAATGTTCATATGAATGTCTTCTTGAGAAACATCATATTGGAAGGTTCCTGATTGGATGTTATTTAGAACGACCTGTAAGCCACGCTTGATTTCTTTCATATCCGCATTACTGATCACACCGCATTCACTAAGCATCTGAACATGGGCCAGACTGCCTTCAATATCTTCTTCTGCTAGTTCTTTATCGTACTGGATCGAAGCTGTATATTCTTCTACGAGCTTATTCGTTTCTTTTGTAAAGCGTCCACCCCATAGCTTAGACACACTAACATCTCCTTATTGAGTTACTTTTTGTTTCTTATGCACCTCTGCATTTACTTTCGTTGGTAAGCCCCAAAGTTTAATAAAGCCAACTGCTGCATCATGATCGAAAAGATCGCCTTTAAGATATGTGGCAAGCTGCTCGTTATAGAGAGAATTCTCTGATTTACGGCCAACCACTGTGTTTGACCCTTTGTGTAATTTAAGACGAATCTTACCACTTACTACTTTCTGCGTTTCGTTAATGAATCCTTCAAGCGCCTGACGAAGTGGTGAGTACCAGAGTCCATCATAGATTAGTTTTGACAGCTGCTGATCAATCGTCGTTTTAAACTGTGATACTTCACGCGTATGAGTTAAAAATTCTAATTCTTTATGGGCATTAATCAAAATGAGTGCGCCTGGATTTTCGTATACTTCTCTAGATTTAATTCCAACAAGACGGTTTTCGATATGGTCGATACGTCCAATACCGTGAACACCGCCGATTTCATTTAACTTCTCAATAAGATCAACTAGCCCCATTTTTTGGCCATTGAGTGCTGTTGGACAGCCTTCTTCAAAATCAATTTCAATGTATTCCGGCTCATCGGGTGTTAAGTGAATTGGTGCTGTCCAATCGAATGCGGCTTCAGGTGCCTCAGCCCACGGATCTTCAAGAACACCAGCTTCACATGCACGTCCCCAAATGTTGGCATCAATTGAAAATGGGTTATCAAGTTTAACTGGAACTGGGATTCCTTTTTCTTGCGCGTAAGCAATCTGTTCATCACGCGTCATTCCCCATTCACGAACAGGCGCGATCACTTTCAAGTCCGGATTCAACGCTTGAATCGATACTTCAAAGCGAACCTGATCATTTCCTTTCCCTGTACATCCGTGTGCCACTGCCGTCGCTCCTTCACGTTCAGCAGCTTCAACGAGAAGCTTTGAAATGAGGGGACGTGACAGCGCCGAGGAAAGCGGATATTTTCCTTCATATAATGCATTAGCTTTTAATGCGGGTAAAAGATAGTTCTCAGCAAGAAGTTCCTTCGCTTCGATCATATATGCTTTTGATGCACCTACATTTAACGCTTTTTCTCTAATGGATTCTAGATCCTTCCCTTCTCCTACATCAAGGCCAAGCGCAATAACCTCATACCCATATTTTTCTTCTAACCATTTTATCGATATGGAGGTATCGAGACCTCCGGAATAAGCAAGAATGATTTTCTCTTTTGCCATGTCATCCACTCCTTATCTTTGTATTAATATCTATGATAACGTATATTTATTCAAAATGCACGAAAAAAATTTAACTTTTTAATAAAAGTTTTAAAAGTGCCTTTTGAGCGTGTAGACGATTCTCTGCTTCCTGGTATATAACCGAATGCGGCCCGTCGATTATCTCTGCCGTAACCTCTTCTCCTCTGTGAGCTGGCAAGCAGTGCATAAAGATGTAATTTTCGTCTGCATTTATGCATAACTCCTCATTAATCTGATAAGGTGCAAACACGCCTTCACGCTCAGCTTGCTCTTCTTCCTGACCCATACTAGCCCAAACGTCTGTGATCAACACATCCGCATTCGATGCAGCCGCCTTTGGATCATCAGTTATTTGGATAATAGCTCCTGTTTCCTTTGCCACCTCTTTCGCTTTCGCTACGATGGCCTCATCTGGTTCATAGTCAGGTGGACAGGCAATTGTAAAATGCATACCGACTTTCGCAGCTCCTTCAATAAGAGAATGAGCCACATTGTTTCCATCCCCGAAATAGGCTGCTTTCAGTCCACTTAATTGCCCTTTATGCTCCATAATAGTGAGTAAATCAGCAAGGATTTGAGCTGGATGATGAGAATCCGTTAATCCATTAATAACTGGCACTGAAGAAGCCGAAGCAAAACGTTCAATGGTCTCATGACCAAAAGTACGAATCATGACTCCGTCAAGATACCCTGCTAGTACGTTCGCAGTATCCTCAATTGTTTCTCCTCTTCCCAACTGGATATCCTTTGAACTTAGAAACAAGGCATGACCTCCAAGCTGAAGCATCGCGACTTCAAAAGATATACGCGTTCTTGTGGAAGACTTTTCAAAGATCATTCCAAGCACTTTACCTTTCAACTCTTCATGTGGTACACCTTGTTTTTGTAGCTTCTTTAACTGTGCAGCTTCATCTAATAAATGATGGATTTCTTCAGATGTTAACTCATCAATCGTAAGAAAGTCTTTTCCTTTCATTCCTTCAGCGATGGTTTGAGATTGTACGGTTTGCATGATTAAATCATCCTTCCTGTCCGATTGAAATATGTTTCATTTGGTGCCAATGTTGGAGACTGTTCACTTCAAGCGTTTTTGAAGTTTCTAAATCCAAAAGCTGAAGCGTGTCGACGTGGGTAAAACAAGGAACTTTATACCGAGTCGCGAGTGCTCTCATCTGGAAGCCAGAACGGTCTTTTTCTCTACCGATCGTCGGAATCGATATAACAGCACTTAGCTCTTCTTTCATCAACGCCTCTACTTCATGCAAATCTTTCTGAATGACAATCGATTGAATTCCTTTTTCGTTTAAGAATTCAGCCGTCCCCGGTGTAGCGTAGAAAGTAATATCTTTTTGCTTAAGCTTCATCAAGACATTAAAGGCAGCTTCCTTATGCTCCTCACTAATCGAACAAAGTATGGAAGAAGGCTGTTTATTTGGATTCCATGTTGATAAAGATGCCTTACGTAAAGCTTCATCTTTTGTTTTTGAAATAGCTAAAACTTCTCCTGTTGACTTCATCTCAGGTCCAAGAACATGATCGACGTTTTTTAACTTTCCTTTAGAGAAAATTGGAAACTTTACGGTATAATAAGGTTTTTCTTCTAACAATCCAGTTACTTCTAATGAGCCTGGTTGTAATTGTGCTTTGATAGCCCATTCAATCATTGGAACGTTCGTCACCTTACTAATGACAGGAACGGTTCTTGACGATCTTGGATTGATTTCCAGCACATAAATCACATCTTGCTCTATAACAAATTGGATATTCATTAGTCCACGACATTCGAGCGCATGTGATAACTTTTCAGAATACATCGTTATCGTTTCTTTCTGCTCTTCTGTAATGGAAATAGGAGGATAAATCGCTGTGCTATCTCCAGAATGAACGCCCGCTCGTTCAAGGTGCTCCATAATGCCTGGAATGGCGATTGATTCTCCGTCACAAATGACATCAACTTCACATTCAATCCCTTCGACAAAGCGATCGAGAAGAAACGGCCACATTTTAGTTGAACTGTTCTCTAATTTTTGTGAGTAGCGTTTCAGCTCATCCATATGACGGAAAATAAACATGTTTTGTCCGCCAATGACATAAGAAGGTCTAACAATGATTGGGAAACCTAACTCTGCTGCAAGCTGTTCCATTTCTTCTGGCTGATAAGCCATTTTCCCTTCAATATAAGGGATTGAAAGAGAGTCCAACAGATTATAAAACTGATGACGATCTTCCACCTTATTAATATTTTGAACTGGTGTACCCAAAATAGGAACACCTCGCTCATTCAACTCTTCCGCTAAATTAACAGCAGTTTGCCCACCAAATTGAACAGCCACACCAACAATATGTTCTTTCTCAATAACTCCGAGAACGTCTTCGAGCGAAAGTGGCTCAAAATAGAGACGATCTGCCACGCTATAGTCCGTACTGACGGTTTCCGGGTTATTATTCATAACAACTGCTCGATACCCTAACTTTTTAACCGCTTCTGCTGCGTGAACCGAGCAATAGTCAAACTCAACGCCTTGGCCGATTCGGATCGGCCCTGAACCAAGTACGAGGATGGCTGGGTCATTGTGGTATTCCACTTCATCGTTCCCTAAATAGGTTGAATAAAAGTAAGGCGTAATCGCTTCGAATTCTCCGGCACACGTATCGACTTGCTTCATGCCTCTGTTGATGTTTGCCTTTTTAGACATCGCTATAACTTCATCAATCGTTATTTCAGTTGCGTCTGCAATAAACGCATCACTTACGTTAAGCTGCTTCAATTCAAGCAACCATTCTTTCGTAAGTACTTTTTGATTTAAAGTCTTCATTTCCGCTTGAACAATGCGGTTTACTTTGTGAAGGAACCAGCTATCAATTGCTGTAAATTCTTTCACGGCTGCAACAGAGTATCCTCTTCTAAAAGCTTCGCTAATGAAAAAAAGTCTTTCATCCGTAGGAGTCTTTAGCTGTTCATTTAAATACTTCTGACTAATTTTCTGATAAAGACTACTAGTCAATGAATGATGCCCACTCTCTAAGGAGCGAATGGCTTTATTTAATGCTCCCTCAAAACTACGATCAATCGCCATCACTTCTCCTGTTGCTTTCATTTGCGTGCCCAGTACGCGATCACCTTCAGGAAATTTATCAAATGGAAACCTCGGTATTTTAACGACAAGATAGTCAAGTGCAGGTTCAAACGCTGCATAAGTTGTACCTGTTATTGGATTTGGGAGTTCGTCTAGCGTATACCCGATCGCACATTTTGCTGCCATACGAGCAATTGGATACCCCGTTGCTTTCGAAGCTAGTGCGGAAGATCGGCTTACACGCGGATTCACTTCAATAATGTAATAATCGTTTGATTCAGGATTTAAACCAATTTGAATGTTGCAGCCCCCGATTACATTCAAGGCACGAATCACTTTTAATGAAACGTTTCGAAGCATCTGATACTGATAATCATTCAACGTCTGCGAAGGCGCCACTACAATGGAATCTCCCGTATGAATTCCAACAGGATCCATGTTTTCCATGTTACATACGATCATGCACGTATCATTGTCATCCCGCATTACTTCATATTCGATTTCTTTCCAACCTAGCATGCTTTTCTCAATCAAAACCTGATGGATTGGACTTAATGAAAGACCACGATCGACGATTTCAAGCAAAGCGACGTCATCTGCAGCAAAACCTCCACCTTCGCCTCCCATCGTATAAGCTGGACGAACCATAATTGGGTAGCCAATTTCTTGCGCAAATGCAAGTGCCTCTTCACTCGTTACAGCTATTTTCGATTCAGGAACTGGTTCGCCGATATCAAGCATAAGCTGTCGAAATTTCTCTCGGTCTTCTCCGTTTTGTATTGATTCAACTGACGTGCCAAGAAGCGCTACATTTAATTTCTCTAGGATTCCTTTCTCATAAAGTTGGACCACGAGATTTAATCCTGTTTGTCCTCCTAGCGTTCCAATGATTCCATCCGGTTTTTCTTTTTTGAGAATTTCTTCGACGTATGGAAGCGTCATCGGTTCCATATAGACATGATCTGCTACCGAAGAATCCGTCATGATGGTCGCTGGATTGCTATTAATAAGAACAACCTCAATTCCTTCTTCTTTCAGAGCAAGACACGCCTGAGTGCCTGCATAATCAAATTCTGCTGCCTGACCAATGACAATAGGGCCAGATCCTAAAATCACAACTTTATTTAACTCTTTACGTAAAGGCATAGTGCTGGTCTCCTGTTCTTGTTATCTGTTTCAAAAATGCATCGAATAAAAAGGCTGTATCTGAAGGTCCTGCGTGTGCTTCAGGATGGAACTGTACGGATTGGATATTGTAATGCTGATGTTTTAATCCTTCAACCGTTCCATCATTTAAATTAACAAAAGTTAGCGCAAACCCCGTTTTTTCTAAGCTATCTTCTACAACTTCATATCCATGGTTTTGTGAGGTGATAAACACTTTACCCGTCTCCAAATGTTTAACCGGGTGATTCGATCCTCGATGGCCAAATGTCAGCTTTCGTGTTGAGGCTCCATGTGCAAGGGCTAGAAGCTGATGACCGAGACAAATCCCGAATACTGGATAAGTTTCACTAATTAGTCGAATGGTTTCGAAGCATGAGGATAAAGCTTCAGGATCTCCAGGACCATTACTTAACACCACGCCGTCTGGTTGGAGGGCAACAAGCTGCTCATATGATGTATGAAACGGTACGACCGTTACGGCACACCCAAGAGATTGAAGGGACGTGAGAATTGACTTCTTATAGCCATAATCCATGAGAATAATGTGTGGCCCATCACCTGCATAATATGTTTTTTCTTTTACTGAAACATTTGTAACAAAAGACTGCTCTGATAGCCATTCATCATTGTCCTCACTAAGTTCAGCCATTATTTTCCCTCTCATTGTGCCATGATCACGTAGCATTTTAACAAGAGCCCTTGTGTCTACACCTGTTAAAGAAGGAATTTGATTTTGCAAAAGGCTACTTGAAAAGGAACCCGTTGCTAAATAATGACTCGGTGCTTCACATTGTTCACCGGTAATCACCCCATGAAGATGAAGCTGGTCACTTTCACTATCAAGTTTGTTTATTCCGTAGTTACCAATCTGTGGGTAACAAAAAACGATGATTTGTCCTGCATAGGAAGGATCCGTTACAATTTCTTGATAACCCGTCATACTTGTATTGAAAACAACTTCACCAGAAGCTTCAATCGCCCCTATTAGATCGCCTTCAAATACTGCTCCGTTTTCTAATACAAGATAGCCTTTTTTCATGATTGATCCTCCTCGTCTGCTGCCTTAAAAACCTCTGTTAATTTCTTCAAGAATTCCTCTGCTTCCTTCTTACTCACATTGAGAGGTGGGAGTATGCGAATGACCATAGGTCCTGCGCTTAAAACAAGAACGTCTTTTTCCCTCAGCTGATTAACAAATGGTGCGGCATCCTTCACCTCAATTCCTAGAAGTAATCCGAGACCCCTCACTTCTATAATGGATTTGTACTTCTCAGATAAATTGTGAATTGCATTTACCATAAACTCTCCCATCTCTTTTGCATGGTTCAGTAAGGAGATGATCTCTTTTGCAGTTTCAGTCGCAGCAGCAGATGCAAGTGGATTTCCTCCAAACGTACTACCATGAGTCCCTGGGCCAAATGTTGTCGCAACGCTTTCTTTCGCTAGCATCGCTCCAATTGGGAACCCTGAACCTAACCCTTTTGCTAGAGTCATAATATCAGGCTCAAATCCATATTGCTCATGTGCAAATAATGTGCCAGTTCTCCCCATCCCGGTTTGTACTTCATCAACTACAATGAGAATATCGTTAGAATGGCAAATCGATACAAGTTCAGAAACCCACTTCTGATCTGCTGGTCGAACGCCACCTTCGCCTTGAACGAGTTCTAACATGACGGCTGCTGGTTTTAGTTCCTCGATTTCTGATAAACTACTAAAATCGTTGTAAGAAAAATATTCAAAACCAGGAAGCATAGAGCCAAAACCATCTTGAAGGTTTTGTTGTGCTGTAGCAGAAAGGGAACCAAGCGTTCGTCCATGGAAAGACTTCGTAAACGTTGCTATGGTGTCTTTACCGCTCCATTTTCTAACGAGCTTAATCGCAGCTTCATTCGCTTCCGTACCGCTATTACAGAAGAAAGCCTGGTCAAAACAACTTTTTCCTACAAGTAAGTTAGCAAGCTCTTCCTGTTTTGGAATATGGTACAGATTAGAACAATGCCAGAGTAGATCAAGCTGCTCTGTTAAACCTTTTTTAACCACTTCCGGCTGGTGACCGAGATTACAAGTCGCGATTCCTGAAGTGAAGTCAAGATATTTTGTTCCGTTTTCATCATATAAGAAGCTTCCTGCACCCTTTACCGCAGTGATCGGAAGTCGATTGTAGGTTTTCATAATGCTTGTTTGTGACGTTTTAGTTAGTGACATTCTCGAAGCTCCTTTCGAACGATACGTGTGCCAATTTGTTCATGGTTTACTGCTTTTAAGAGGGCATTTTTTTCTCGACCATCAAGAATGATGACGGAGGATACTTCATCTGAGAGAGCTGCAAGTGCTCCTTTTACTTTTGGAATCATTCCACCACTAATCGTGCCTTCTTCTATCAAACTTGTAATTTTTAGTTCATCAAGCGTGCTGTAAATGTTTTTTTGCCCATCGATTTCTTCATAAACACCTGGCGTATTACTTACTAGACAAATGTCTGCATGCAACGCCTGAGCAACGGCCGAAGCAGCTTCATCCCCATTAATGTTAAGAGACCCACCATCTTCATCCATACTTATTGGTGAGATTACGGGTATGTATCCAGCGAATGAAAGCTGATCAATAATCGTTCGATCAACTGAAGTTACTTCTCCTACACGGCCAAGTGCTTTGTTTAACGGTTTACATGTAAACATTTTTCCGTCAACTCCGCTGATGCCGATTGCTTTAGCACCAGCGCGAAAAATTTTCCTTACAAGCTGCTTATTCACTTTACCGCTTAGTACCATTTCAACAGTATCAACCATCTCATCTGTTGTTACTCGTAAGCCATCGACAAACGATGTGTGAATCGATAGCTTATCAAGCAATCCTGAGATCTCAGGGCCTCCACCATGAACAAGTACCGGATGATAACCTTGTTTTTTTATCGCAACAAGGTCATGGTAGAATGCATCTGGAAGCTGATTTAATATACTTCCTCCACATTTAATGACAAAATACATGTTTTTATGTTCTGTAGGAGGCATTGATTCTGACATAATCATAAGAAAGGTCACACCCCCATGCTGTTGCTGATTCGTTTCCTTTATGCAAATCAATATAGATATGAATGTTCTCATTTTCTAAATAAGTTTTTGCCTCTTCCTCATTAAATTCTGTGGTGATCCCATAATCCACTACTTTAATGGGTCCCAGTGAGATGGAAAGAGAATCTTCTTGAACAGATTCACCACTGTACCCGATCGCACAAACGATCCTTCCCCAGTTTGCATCGGTTCCGTAAATCGCTGTTTTAACAAGACTTGACCCAACAACAGATTTTGCGATTGCTTTTGCCCCGTCTTCTGATTTAGCCCCCATTACGTGAACTTCTACGAGTTTAGTAGCCCCTTCGCCATCTTTTGCGATTAATTTAGCTAACTGCTGACAAACATACTCAAGTGAACTTAAGAACGTTTGCCACTCAGGGTGGCTTTCCGATAACTCTTCATTGTCAGCCTGCCCGTTTGCGAGCAGAAGAACCATATCGTTTGTACTCGTTTCACCGTCGACGGTTATCATGTTGTAGGTCGTGTTAGTAACAGAGCTTAATGCTGACTGAAGAGCGTCATTCTCTACTTTGGCATCAGTTGTTACAAAGGCTAGCATCGTAGCCATATTCGGCTTAATCATACCGGAGCCTTTTGCAGCGCCTCCAATCGTTATCTCCTTACCATCAATCTTACATGTAACTGCCACTTCCTTTGTCATCGTATCCGTCGTGACGATCGCTTCAGCAAAGTCAGCTCCGCTTGTTTTTGGCGCATATTGTGGGATCTGATGAATCCCCTGAATGATGGCTTCCATCGGCAAATACTCTCCGATCACTCCAGTTGAAGTCACTGCTGTTTGCATTTCAGTCAGTCCCATAACAGATGCAAACTGTTTACGCATTTCATAGGCATCTTCAAGCCCTTTTTCACCTGTAAAAGCATTAGCGTTCCCCGAATTCACAATGAGACCTTGAAGCTTTCCACCTTTTAAACTTTCTTTTGTCACCTTTAATGGCGGTGCCTGAAAAGTATTCATTGTAAATACCCCTGCAGCATTCGCTGGGACAACGGACTTTATCCAGCCAAGATCCTTACGCTTTCGTTTTAAACCTGCATGAAATCCACCTGCTTCATAACCTTTAGGAGAAGTAACTGTGCCATCGTTTACAATCGAAAAAAGTTCCTCACTTATTGTCGATGTTGCCAAAGTATTCAACCCTTTCATTTGCTAGTTTTATGGAAATACTGGTGATAAACTAAGACCTGCTGTTTCAGGGTAACCAAATCGTAGATTCATATTTTGAACCGCTTGCCCGGCAGCACCTTTCATCAAATTGTCAATCACCGAGATGACTGTTAACCGTTTCGTTCTCGGATCAATAGAAAGGCCAATATCACAGTAGTTAGAACCGGAAACACCTTTTGTTGTCGGCCATTTCCCTTCAGGCATAACTCGAATAAAAGGATGATTCTCATATGTTGATTGATAAAGATCAATCACTTCTGTTTCGGATAAGTCCTGATTTAAATTGACATACATACTACACATCATTCCTCTTGTAAGCGGGACGAGATGAGTAGAAAACGAAACAGTTACATCTTCACCGATTTTATTAGAAATAATTTGTTCTATTTCTGGAATATGCTGATGTTTTCCAAGTTTGTATGCTGATACATTCTCATTAACCTCAGAGTAATGTGCTGTAAGACTCGTCTTACGTCCCGCTCCTGACAAACCTGATTTACCGTCAATGATTAATGAATTTGGGTTCGCCCATCCTGATTCGATGATCGGAAGAATACCAAGTAACGTCGCTGTAGGATAGCACCCCGGATTGGCAATTAAGTCGGCCGTTGTAATATCTTCTGAGTAGTATTCCGATAATCCATATACCGCCTTAGTAAGTGCTTCATCAGGTGGAGATGAATGGTTATACCATTTCTCGTATACATCTCCATCCCTTAATCGGAAGTCCCCGGATAGATCGATCATAGGAACACTTTTCTCGAGAAGCTTTGGAATTGACTGACTGCTAATGCCAGCTGGTGTTGCGAAGAAAATAACATCTGATTCGCAAGCAAGCTCTTCTGCCTCAAGTGCTTCAAATTGACTTACTTGTATATTCGTGAGATGTGGGAAAACTTCGTGTACATTAATTCCTGCGTTAGTTGGAGAAACGATTGTATTAATTTCTACTTCAGGGTGACTAAGCAATAAGCGAATTAATTCTAGTCCGCTATATCCGCTAGCACCGACAATACTTGCTTTCACTGCTTCCACTCCCTCTTACTGTTCTTATTGAATGATTATACATATTAAAGAATATATATACAACAAGTTTTTTAATTATTTTTTAGAACTACCCTAAATAAATCCCCAAATAGAAAAAGCATGCCTTTAGGAGAGGCATGCTTCAAATCACTTCTTTTCAAATTCAAATGTTAGTTTCTTTTCTTCTGCACTCCAAACGAGCGCTGCATCAAATGTGCCTTTTTTACTTTTTAATCCTTTAATTACATTTGATTTTCCGTCCGTTAGAATTTTCTTCGCGTTCGTTTGTGAAATAGGTTTCCCCAAAATTCGCTTAGAAATCGTGAACGAACAGTTTGTTTTAGAATAGCTACTACACCCAAATAACTTCCCCTTATCTAGTACATCAGAGCCACAGAGCGGGCATGTACCTACCTTTTTCCCTAATGATTTTTTGGAAGGTTGGGCTTCTATTTTTATATCTTTTAAATCCCAGGCAGCTGAAGATTCAATCGCATCTGATGTTAGTTTCGCTGCAAGCTTCTTAACAGATTCCATAAAGGTTTGTGGTGATGCTTCACCGCTACCTATTTGTTTGAGCCGCTGCTCCCACTTCGCCGTCATTTCTGGACTTGAAAGAACCGCGTCCCCAATGGAGTCGATTAAAAGAATTCCCTTATCTGTTGCGAATACTTGGTTCTTAACAACTTCAATGTATTTCCGATCTTTCAGCATCGTAATAATGCCTGCCCTCGTTGCTTCTGTTCCTAGCCCTTCCGTATCTTTCAGGATTTTCTCTAATGACTCATCGTCAAGATGCTTTCCAGCCGTTTTCATCATTGTAATCAGCTGACCTTCAGTAAATCGTTTTGGCGGCTGGGTTTTACCCTCTGTTACTTCCGCTGAGAGCACCTTACCTTGCTCGTTCTGCTCAATAGCAGGTAGTTCCTCATCTTTTTGAGTCGATGGTATGATCCGCTGCCAACCTTCTTGTACGCGCACCTGCCCTTTTGATTGGAACAAAGCTCGTTGATCGACAAGCGTGAATAAAGTCGTATAATCAACGATTGAGGCCTCTTCATGCGCCGCAAGTAAACTTCTTGCAATTAAATCATAAATCTTTGCCTCATCCCCTGACAGTTTATCAAGGTTTGGAACCTGCTCTGTTGGGATGATCGCATAGTGGTCGCTTACTTTTGATGCATTGACAAACCTCTTGTCATTTAAGATCGTCTCCCGTTTTAATGGAAAATAATCTTGATAAGCACTTTGTTTTTGTAGCTTTGATAAAATGGAAGGAAATTCAGCCGCTTCATCCTTCGTAACAAAGCTAGAATCACTTCGTGGATAGGAAATATTCCCTTTCGTATAAAGCTTTTGCGCAATGTCCAACGTTTTTTTTGGCGAAAATTTGTACCGTTTGTTCGCAGTGGATTGAAGAGAAGAAAGTTGATACAAAAAGGGAGGCTTGTATTGCTTTCGTTCTTTCTTTACTTCACTTGCTACGCAGTCTTTTTGGTTACAAAATTGAGCGACAGCCTGCGCCATTTCGGGAGATTGCAACCTCGTTTGCTCGTCTTTAATCCATTTTCCAACAACGATTTTTCCATTGTAGTCAAACTCCCCCTTCACTTCCCAGAATGGCTCTGATTTAAAGTCCGCGATTTCTTTCTCTCTTTGCACAACTAACGCAAGTGTAGGCGTTTGAACTCTCCCTGCAGAAAACACATCCTGAACACCTTTCTGTTTAAAAAGAAGCGTATAGACACGTGAAGCATTAATGCCAACAACCCAATCTGCACACGATCTGGCATAAGCCTCATAGTAAAGATTACGAGTCTCTTCTTCTTCTAACAGAGATTGAAATCCTTCCTTTACAGCACGCTCAGTTAAGGAAGAAATCCAAAGTCGCTTCATCGGCTTTTTACAACGAGCCTGATTCAAAATCGTCCGAACGATCAGCTCACCTTCTCTCCCAGCATCTCCAGCATGGATAATTGAGCCAACTTCTTTTTTATTGACTAGTTCTTTAATCACGTTAAACTGCTTCCACTTTCCTTTCGTTACCTGATATTGAAATTGGTTTGGAATCATAGGAAGTGTTTGAAGAGACCACTTCTTCCATGAAGATTCATAGGTTTCAGGCGGAACTAGTTCACATAAGTGTCCCACCGCCCATGTCATATAAGCTCCGTCAGGAAAGTCCGGGTTTGGTTTTATGTACAAATATCCTTGTTTTTTTTCAGTTGGGTAAGGCGCTGCAAGGCGCGTTCCCTGATCTGGCTTTTCGGCGATAATACAAACGGCCAATCGTAACATCCCTCTCTCTAAAAAATACGCTAGCTATTAGTATAGCGTACAAGTGATCGTATAGGATAGTGTTATCCTTACTTAGAAGAAGTCCTCGTTTGCTTAAATTCAAAATGGTCTTGACGAAGGATCATGTTTGACGGAGATGTGCTTGATTTCACCTCTCGTTTTCGAAAGATTTTGCGATTCTTTAATCCATATACGATGCTATTAATGGCCAGAATCGATAGTGCAAAAGCAATGACCGGTGCAAGAACCATCCATGGAAATGACTGTGCATAAGGAAAATTTTGTGCAATTAATCCGGCCCATTCATTCGACATGGAGAATGATTGAGTTGTCTCCTCCCCTGTTTTCATATCATAATCGACCACTCTTACATCAGTTCCACCAATAAAAACGTTTAACAAACCAAGATGTGCGAATATAATGAGCACCTGTCCTACCTGTTGTACAAATAGGATGAGAAGCTTTGGGTACAAAAAAGGGGCCAGATGTTTTCTGAAAATATGAGAGTGGCTTCCTCCCATTATTTTTGCACTATCTATGTATTCTTTTTTAGATAGGGCATCTAACTCATTTTGTATGTACAGAGCTAAAACAGGGATGCTGATCGCAATTAAAATAAGCATCGGAAAAATGATCTTCGTGGTGACATCATAGCTCCAGCTAAACGTTAAAACGACAGGTGCGATGAGGATATATGTAAAAATCGTAACTGGAGCATAGTGGAGCGCATTGGAAAGCCCACTAAATAACGTTCTTAAAGAAAGTGGCATGCGATAAAGCAGATAGCCAAATCCAAAAGAAAAGATCATTCTACAAAAAGCAATGATTAAGGATAAACCAATTGTGTATTTAGCACCTTTTATCAGTTTGAACACAAATGAATGACCGTCGAGATCACTTCCAAGTGGAAAGCGCAGTGAAGGAGAAAACGGGGCTAAAGCCACGACATTTCCACTTTTATCGTAAAGCATTTTCTCTGGTTGAACATACGAATCGTAAAAGTTATACACGTAGCTACTTACTAAAAGACATAAGAGAAAGATAACACCGATTACAAACGGACCATTTCGCAAAAGTGACGCTTTATTCATTGTGCTCCCTCCTGTCTTGCCATCCATCGTTCAATCAGCCACTCGAAAGTAGTAAAGAGAATAAAGGCTGGTAGAAAGATCATATACAGGGCAAGCGTCACAATTTCTGTATTTACGACACCATTTTTGTAAATGAACATCATTAGACCGTTCATGTCAAAAATAATTTCAAGCATAAGCAAGTTTGCAAGGGCAAATAGAAATACTCCTTTAAAATGGTTAAATAGCGAGACCATAGCATTACGAAACATATGAACAAGTAAAATGGTATACCGATCTAATCCCTTCCCTCTCGCAAGTTCTACATAAAGCTGACTTTCTTCTTCTTCAAAAGAGAGCAACAAATACTTATAAATGTAAACGGAAGGAAGCAATGAAAGGATAAGAATTGGCAAAACGATTGCTTTTTCGTCAAAACCACTCGTTAGGTTGAATAGCAGAAGGTCTGTCTGTTTATAAATCCAGATCACTCCTATCTGAGCAAGAAGAATAACGAAAATATCAGGTAACGATTCGATAATAAAGAAAAAGCCTTTCAGATAGCCTCTTATTCTTTTTGGAAACACCATCGTCATTATCGTCAAAACAATCCCTATAAGCATAGAGATCATTAATGAAGCGAGCAAATAAGACATAGAAAGTGAATAAGCTTTCCATAAGTCAGGAAATAGCGGCAAACTACCGCCTCTTGCATAATACTGCATCGTCTGGTCGTTAAATACCATCTTTACGGTTTGACCGATTTGATTAATATAAGCTTCAACGTTAAAAACGATCGAATCATATAAAAACAATGTGTTTGATAAAGTACCTTCATCAATCATCGCAAGAATTTCAAGCTGTTGCTTCATGTTAAAAAAGAGATAAGGTAGAGATCCGATTAATAGAATTCCTAGGGAAGTTAAAAGAAATTGAACAGCAGAACGCCATATAAATGAGTTAAACACTTTTTAGATCCAATTAATTCGTAAACTGTAGAATTTCAATATGATTTCCCGACGGATCTTTTATGACAAAGTAAAGGCCTGGTGGACATGGTTTAGGTTCTTTAGAAAGAATCGGCACACCTTTTTCGTTAAACTGATGAAAATCTCGATAAATATCATTAGATTGGATGGCAAGCAGAACATTGTTGTTTTCAGATTGAACTGGCTCTTCTTCAAGAACAATTGGGATATTTTCATGATGAAGACTCACAATTTTCGGACCGTACTCTTTTGATACTTTGAAATCCAATATTTCCGTGTAAAACGCTAATGCTTCTTTCAGGTTTGACACTTTAACAGTTAAGACACAAACATGATTTAACACTAAAAATCCCTCCTTTTATCATACTTCTATAAAATTCCATAAAAAGAATAATTCCCCTCTTTTTTTGAGAGGGTTTCAAAAAAAACTTCCAATTTACTGCTGAATAACAGCAGTAAATTGGAAGCTAATCCTACAAGAGTACGCTTCTTTCGATTTCTCTCATTTGATAAAAATATCCCTTACTTTTCATCAATTCTTTGTACGTACCACTTTCAACAATTTCACCTGATTCCATCACGATAATTTGATCCATCTTTTCAAGATTGTTCAGTCGATGACTGACCAAAAGAAGCGTATCTTCTTTGGCCCGATCAAGTAAATGGTTAAGAATCAATCTTTCTGTTAAAAGATCCACCGAGGAAGTTGGCTCGTCTAATAACCAGACACGCTTTCCTTTTAACAGAGCTCTTGCAATGGCAAGACGCTGCTGTTCGCCACCGGATAGGTTGGCGCCTTTTTCATGGACCTTGTAATCAAGAGAAAGATGATCGAGTTGAACAATAGCAAGGATATTCGTTAACTGTTCGTCGGTTAACGTCTCTCCGGCGAGTTTCAAGTTGTCACGAATAGAGCCCGAGAAAAAATGGTTTTGTTGAAGGACAACATTTGTTTCCGACCAAATTTCTTCCTGTGAAAGCATTTGGGTCGAATCACCATTCACTTCTAGTCCCCCGCTCTCATAGAACTGAAGGAAAAGTTGTAAAAGCGTTGACTTACCAGAACCACTAGGACCAACAATCGCCGTTTTCCCCCCTGCTGGGATATGAACGGATACATGCTTCAGTGATTTTCTTTCTTCCCCCGGATATGAGAAAGTTACGTTTTTCGCTAATAGCGAGAACGGTTTTTCTTCTGGAAGCTTTACTGTTTTCTTAACGTTATTCGACGTTTCCGCTTGGACGGATGAAAGTCTTTTGGATGCTACGATGCTATCTTGTAAATAAGCCGGCACGATCGCCATCGGCACCGCATTCTCAAACGACGTTAAGGAGATAAGGACAAGCATGGCGAGAAATAGTCCATCCAATTCTCCAGTTGTAACAAGATAGGCACCCACCGCGATGACACACCATGTGACAAATAAAGAGATAAATGAGTTAACCGCCTGATGAAAAACTTCCGCCTTACTTTCTTTACTTTCTGCATTTAAAGTAGCGCTCGATTTTGCTTCAAGCTCTTCTTTCCTCTTCTCGGTTTCTCTCATGATTTTTAGATCACGAAAGCCATTGAAAAACTCAGCCGAATCAGCTGCAAATTCGCCTCTAAATGCACGAACGGCCTGATCTTTTTTCCGAATCCGCCAAGCGAAGTAACCAGGAATTAATATCCCAGTAAGAAAAACACCTAACAGCATTAAACTTGCAATTTTAATTGAAAAGAATAGTGTAAACCAAATTGTAACAAGGAAAATAAGAATAAATACGATCGGTGGGTACAAAACACGCAAATAAAAATGCTGAAGCCGATCAATGTCTCCTACGATTCGCCCTAGCAATTCCCCACTTCGGTATTTCTGAGATAAGCTCGCTGCAACTGGTTCAAGCTTTTTATAAAATGATACGCGCATGTTGCTTAAGATTGAAAATGTGGCACGATGTGAATAAATCCTTTCAAAGTAACGGCCTACTGCACGAGCAAGTCCAAAGAATTTCACGACAGCTGTTAAAATGGCTAATGCGAAGACGGGTAGCGACAATGCTGCCTTGGAAATTAAGTATCCACTTGCGGCAAAGAGGGCAACAGCTGTTATACCAGCAATAAAGCCAAATAAGATGGAAAGAAGGATATCTTTTTTCTCTGTCAGCATTTCACGCCAAACAAATGCTAATCCTCTCATAAGGTTACCTCCTCAGTCTGAACATTTACCATCTCCCGATATAATTCACTTGACTCATAAAGTGCTTTGTCAGTACCTTCAGCCATCACCTTTCCTTGATCGAGCACAATAATATGGTCGGCTTTCCGAATGGTATGAAGTCGATGCGCTACTGTGATAATTGTAGCGTTTTGAGATAATGAATTCATGGCTGATTGAAGTACTTTCTCTGTATATAAATCAAGTCCGGTTGTTGGCTCATCAAACAAAATTACATTTGGCTTCTTTAAAAAAGCACGTGCTAGTGCCAGACGCTGTTTTTCTCCTCCAGATAAACCGCGACCCGATTCACCAATGATCGTTTCATAACCTCGTTCTAGTGTAGCAACAAATGCTGAAATACCAGCTTTCACCGCTGCCTCCTCGATTTCAGATTGGCTGGCATTCTTTGATCCGATACGTATGTTCTCAGCAATCGTTCCTGTAAATATATACGGATGCTGAGAGATATAGCTCACCTGTGAAAACCAACTACCTTCATTTAAACTTGTCATGGAATGATGATCGATCGTAATCTCACCTTGTTGTGGTGGTAGCAACCCGGCAATCATATGCAATAACGTGGACTTACCAGATCCGCTTCGCCCAATTACCGCTACCTGACGATAAGGTTCAATTGTTATATTTAGAGAAGATAAAGAGAAACCACTGTCTTTATACTGATAAGAAACGTCTTTTAAGGCAATCTTTGGTGGAGTTTCACTATTTTCAATAAACTGATCTCCCCAGGTCACTTCCTCGCTCTCACGACCTAGTTCTTCACTTACCTTCTTCATTGCGCTCATACTCCCTCTTCCAGTATGAAATGCACTGCCTAGTTCTTTTAGTGAAAGGTAGAATTCTGGAGCAAGGATAAGAAGAAAAAATGCCGTTGCAAAAGACATGCTGTTAAACACAATGAGACGAAGACCGATTTCAAGAGCAATAATGCCGATGCTTAGCATAGAAATTAGCTCAAGCATTAAAGAGGACACGAAAGCAACTTTTAATACTTCAATAGTAGCGTCACGGTAGTTTAAGCTACTTTCTTTAATAATGTTTCGGTATTTTTTTGACTGCCGAAACAAATTTAACGTAGTCAATCCCTGGATCGTATCTAAAAAGCGTCCAGAAAAAACAGTCATTTGTTCAAGCTTCTCTTCAGATTTTTTCTGGGTACGTATCCCAATAATTATATAAAATATTGGAATGAACGGTGCCGTTACCATCATGATTAGTCCTGTTTCGAGATGCTGAGTCGAAACAGCAATTAAAATAAGAATTGGGATCACTGCTGTCTTGAACACTTGTGGAATGTATTTACTATAGTAAGCATCGATCTCATCAACTGCATCAAGCAAGACGCTCACCTTCTGACCAGATTGCCCTTGATGAGAAGTTAGTAGCGCTTCCCGTGAAAATTTGTCTAATAGCGCTTTACGGATTCTTTGTTTTACTGTAGCAGCCATCTTTACTCCCGCTCTGCCCATTAAGTAAGATAAGAATGGTCGCAACATCAACACAAGTAACAAACTAATAAGAAAAGGCACGTTTGCTTCAAAGGCTGTTTTATCAACAAAAACGTTGTTTACAATTTCTACTGTAAGAAAAGCCTGTGCAATAATTGAAGCACCTATTATAAGAGCGCCTAAAATCATAATCAGCTGCGTTATTTTAAAACCTGAAGCATATGCTTTAAGCTCGTTCTTCACCGTATCCCCACCTTTATCTCAATCACAAACGCATGTTTGTGAAATACTTCACATTAATTCTTGTATTAATTGTACGACTTATCTAAGCAAGAATCAAATACTTTGCTGATTTCGATTTGACAATTAAATGAACGGGGATTAGCCATTATGATTTCCCTCTCTTCTTTATGTATTTGCTATAATAAAAGAAGTGAATAATGAAATGGAGGATTCGTGTGGAACAGGAACCAGAGTACGAAAAGACACGGAAAGAGACGCATAATCAGAATAAAGTAAAAAAACTATTTACGCGCATAAGGTTGCCTGTACAGTCTTTTTTTAATGCTAGTTGGAAAGGCGCTTCCTATGGTGCTACATTAATCACAATGCTTCTAATCTTCGCCATCGGTTTTGATTTTCATACTGGACTCGGAAAACTAGTGGATGTCGTTCTTTTCTTTCTAATAGCTATTATTGGAACATGGGTAGCCGTGAAAATTGGAGAGTGGCTTATAAAAAGGGTTAAAAAACTTCCTACACTTTTCATCGCTAGTTTAGCTATTTCCCTTACAATCACGATTTACACGTTAGATCAATTTCGCAGTCTTGAGAACATTCTCCCCCTTGCCTATCTCTTAGTAGCTATTGGCGTTATTACCGGAGCACTCTTTGGATACCCGCTAACACTAGGATTAAAGAAACCACTTTCTATCATCATGCTTCTTTTAGGTGTTTTCGTAACAGGCATTTTCTGTTACTGGCTATTTACCCCTGGTACCTTGGATGAGCGCCTCGCCAACACCGTAGAGCCATTTTCCCCCGTCAGTCAAAACCCCTCGGAATATGGTTCCCATGAAGTAAACACGTTTACATATGGAAGCGGAACTGATAAGCAACGAGACGAATTCGGTAATGAAGTCGACCTCCAAACAAGGTCCGTTAACGCTTCAAGCATGATTGGAGAATGGTCTAAAGAACGGGAATGGTTTTGGGGCTTTAAAGATGCTAACGTTCCACTGAATGGGCGTGTATTTATGCCAGAAGGTGAGGGTCCTTTCCCACTCGTTCTTATCGTACATGGAAATCATAAAATGGAAGATTTTTCCGATCAAGGCTACAATTATTTAGGAGAGCTGCTTGCAAGTAGAGGGTTTTTAACAGTATCAGTTGATGAAAATTTCTTCAACTCCTCTTGGTCAGGCGGTGTATCAGGAGATATTAATGGCCGAGCCTGGTTATTACTAAAACACATTGAAGAAATTGAATCGTTATCGACACAACAAGATACTCAATTTTTCAATAAAGTTGATATGGATCACATTGCGTTAATTGGTCACTCTCGCGGGGGTCAAGCAGCTATCCTTGCGACAAAATTCAATGAACTCGATCGCTATCCAAACAATGCTAACATGCGTTTTGACTTTAACTACAAGATTGAAACCGTAATTGCACTCGCTCCAACCGATTATCAAACTCTCTCTGATCGTAAAATTGAAGTTGATGATGTAAATTACTTATTACTTGGTGGTTCTTATGATAGTGACTTATCTGAATTTGAAGGAGATCGCCAATATAACGGTATTGAATTAACAGGTAGCGAAAATGCGATGAAATCTTCCCTTTATATTGATGGTGCTAATCATGGACAATTTAATACCGCCTGGGGAGAAAATGATACGTACTTCCCTTTTACATTACTATTAAATAAACAGCCTTTACTTGAAGGCGATGAGCAGCGTCAAATTTCAAGCACTTACGTATCCGGTTTTCTTGAAGCAACTCTTCATGAGGACGAAAGCTATCAGCCAATGTTTGAGGATTACCGATATGCACTGGAGTGGCTACCTAAGGCAACTTACATTAGTCAATACGAAGATCCGTCCTACCATATATTCAGTGACTTTGAGGAAGATGTTAACGTGTTAACCGCAACATCACCTTATATTGAAATAACAGCAAATAGCTTTATTCAGTGGTATGAAGGGGAACTTGAATTTCGTAGAGATAAGGAAAGAGGAACTCACGGGGTGTTTTTGAAATGGGATCAATCCTATTCTAAAAATGCATCTTACTCACTAGATCTCACGAAACCGTTACAAGATCCATATAACTTCACACCGAATAGCGGACTAACATTTACTGCAGCAAACGTATCGGAAGCAGAAGATCAACAGCCGGTTGATTTTAAGGTAACTGTAAGCTCAGCCAATGGTGAGTCATCCAGCGTAATGTTAAGTGATATTATGCCAATGCACGGGGCACTCCCTATACAGCATACGAAAACAAAATTCTTTGAAGAACGGCGTTACGGTGA
This sequence comes from Bacillus sp. N1-1, assembly GCF_009818105.1. Lineage (NCBI taxonomy): Bacteria > Bacillati > Bacillota > Bacilli > Caryophanales > Bacillaceae > Bacillus > Bacillus sp. N1-1. The sequence goes on along the minus strand of NZ_CP046564.1, from coordinate 2,163,805 downwards.
ACCTACAGAACCCGTCCTCCAAACATTTAACATTCCGATGCAACTTTTTAAGAAGGAAAACAGCTTTGTGAAGCTAGATGAGATCGACTCCATCACGTTTGAATTTAATGCTTCTCCAAAAGGGAAGATTTTTCTTGATCAAATCGGTGTAAACCAACCTAACTAAAAAAGCTTTTCCTCATATTATTGAGGAAAAGCTTTTTTGTTTTATGAAATTTTACAAGAAGACTGTCCACGCTTAGCAAGATAACTTTGGTGATATTCGTCTGCACGATAAAATGAAGTGATCGGAACAATTTGAGTGACTACTGGCTTCTTAAAACGCCCGGAACGCTCAAGGTTTTCTTTTGCAATTAATGCAATTTCTGCCTGCTCATTCGAATGGAAGAAGATCGCTGAGCGATAGCGGGTTCCGATATCTTCTCCCTGTTTATTTAAAGAAGTTGGGTTATGATTTTCAAAAAACACTTCCACGAGCTCTTCATAAGAAATGAGTGATGGATCGTATTCAACTTGCACAGATTCTGCATGACCTGTTAACTCAGAATAAACGTCTTCATACGTAGGGTTAATGGTTTCACCACCAGTAAATCCTGCTGTTGTAGAAATAACGCCGTTTAATTGTTGAAATAGTGCTTCTACACCCCAAAAGCACCCTGCTGCAAATGTTGCTTGCTCCACTTTGACCACTCCGTTTCCAGTTATCGTATTGATTTTTTCAGATCGAACATATATGTTTTCCAGTTCATTTAGTGTTAACATATAAAGCTGTTTGGCACCCTTCTTATAGATTCCTTTTTGGAGAAGGGTCTTAATAAGTTGTTGTTTTCTAGTTTCGTTATCCATTAGTGTATGCAAGATCGTTCACTCCCTCTACTAAAACAATTTTCCAGATGAGGAAGTATACAAAAAACCCTCATCTGCCCGAACAGAAGAGGGTTTGGATATACCGAGCCTCTTCTCATTTTCCGACTTTCGCCGCAGGAATTGGCACGGTTCCGAATGAACAAAATGTTCATTGGTCCGTTGCCGAGGTATCTAAGGGCCAGTCCCTCCACCTCTCTGAATAAGAAGATCCTTTAAACAAAGGATTATTAAGTTAGTCTCAATAATAAATGGTATTAAAACAGTTGTCAATAGAAAAGTGCTCAAGTTAAATCACAAAAGAAATAATAAAATATCCTACAGCAGCCGTCCCCGCTGCAATTAGAGCAGGAGTTAGCTTAAATTTAGCATATGTCATCGGGTTTAACTTTAAAATTCTCGCTATTGTATTCGTATTATCACTTAACGGTGAAGAAAAAGCCCCAAATGTACCGCTCGCAAATACAGCTCCAATGACGAGAGGGAGATCGGTTCCGGTTGAATGGCCTAGCGAAATACCAAGCGGCATTAAAATCCCCCAAGTTCCCCAGGACGAACCAATGAAATAAGAAATAAACGCACCAACAAGAAACAAGACAGGTGGAACAAATAACGATGGAATCCAATCAAGATTAGATGTGACAAATGCCGAAAATCCAAGCGCTTCAGTTGATGCCGCAAGCCCCCATACAACCGTTAACAATACGATCACTGGCATCATTTCATTTCCTCCCTCAATAAAGAAAGTCACGAGTTCCTTTAAGGAGAAACGCTGGAATAAATAAAAAAGGAATGTAAGTAGCACCGTTGTTAATAGAGCAAATACCATGGCATCAAGAACATCCGCCTCGATGAATGCTTGAAGTAAGGAGGTAAAGCCTTTTTCATACCCACTCCAATACGTAAGAAAAAGAGTTAGCAGTATGACTCCTCCAAGCGGCAGTAATAAGTTGAACGGCTTTTTTGGAAGGTCTTTTGCTACGGCTGGATGACAATCCTCCCACTGATCATCTAGCTCCTTCTCTTGATTCCCTGCATCAGTCGCTTGTTTTTTGCTGTGATGAAAAAAACTTAAATAAAAGCCGATTAGAATGATACTGATGGAAAAAAAGTTATACGGAATACTTTGAAGGAAATAGCGATAACCATCACCTTCAATGCCTTCCGCTTTTAAAGAAAGCTGAACAACAGACGACATGTATCCAACAAAAGCAGTCGCAATTGGCATCAATACAATCACTGGAGTTGCAGTTGTCTCAATCACAAATCCGAGTTCCTGAGGCGTGATTTTCACTTTATTTAGAAGAGCTTTCATGATTGGTGCTACCGTTACAATACGAAAGCTCGGAGCGCTAAAGGTTCCAATTGTCGAGATCCAAGTAAGAAACAATGCTCCTTTTTTCGTATTAATTTTCGAAGATGCTAGATGAACAAACCCTTTAATTCCACCTGTATATTTCATTAATCCAATTAATCCGGTAAACATATAGAGAAAAAGAACGATTTTAACATTATTCTCATCTTTTAGACCACTCATGATAAACTCATAAAACTGTTGTAAACCACTAATTACGCCCGGCTTATAAATAAATGAGGCCGTTAATAGTCCTGCTGTAAGACCTGGAATCACTAGCTTGGTTTTTATCGCAACTAATATCACTACGATAAAAGGGAACACAGATAACCAATCCAATAAGTTCGCCCTCCTTTTGCTCTAGTTTGCACGCTAGAGGACGACCTATACAAAAACAAAAAAGCCAGAGCCTGGGCCCTGACTATTTCTTTCGTAATGCGCTATTGTATTTTAACCTGTTAATAGACGAAGCACCGATCCCAAACATGGCAGTTCGTAATTCAAACTCAATTCGTTTCAATTGTTCTGATAGCGCTTCTTCAGTGTCATTTACGGCATTTTCAAGTAATGCCCTTCCAAATCCAGAAACATCTGCACCGAGGGCGATCGCTTTCGCTGCGTCCACACCGTTTTTTAGCCCTCCAGATGCAATCATTGGTACATCAGGATGCTGCTTTCGCACATCAATAATGCAATCCGCGGTTGGGTTCCCCCAATCCTCAAAAGCCTTCGCAGCTTGCCGGCGCATCGTTTGATGAGAACGATAGCTTTCAACTTGAATCCAGGATGTTCCGCCCGCGCCTGCGACATCAATAAAGCTGGCCCCAGCACTAATCAGGCGCTGAGCTGTCTTTGCATCAATCCCCATACCAACTTCTTTAATTCCAAGCGGAACAGGTATCGCCTTTGCTACTTCACGAATTTTAACAATTAAATCCTGGAAATCTGTGTCGCCTTCTGGTTGAAACACTTCCTGTAGTGGGTTTAAATGAAGCAATAGCGCATCAGCTTGAATTAAATCAATGGCTCGCTTACATTCTTCAACGGTAAAACCGTAGTTAAGTTGTACAGCCCCTATATTAGCTAGGACCGGGATTGTTGGTGCGTATTTTCTCACATCAAAGGAGTATACGGATTTCGATTCTTGAATCGCTGCACGCATCGATCCTACTCCAAGTGTCCACCCATGTGCTTCAGCAGCTTTGGCAAGCCGCTTATTTATTTCCCATGCTCGTTCAGTTCCGCCGGTCATTGAGCTTATAAGAAATGGCGTATTTAATTTTTTATTTAGGAAAGAAGTAGAGATATCCACTTCATCATAAGCAATTTCAGGTAATGGATTGTGTTTAAAACGATAGCGTTCTAATCCTGTCGTTAATCCTGCTCCTTCAACTTCTTCTGTCAGACAGATGTCGATATGCTCGTTTTTTCGTTTTTCGGTTTGATCAAACCCCAAATGTTCCAATGGAATTCCCCCTGCGCTGCTCTTTTTTCAACTGTTTACTTAGTAATGGTTTTAACCTGTGTCGATTGTACCGTTGAATCAGGATAAATGGAAGATTAACAATTAGTGCGTATCCAACCATGACGAGCCCAATACTCATCGGATTCCATAAAAAAAACATAATGGAAGGCGGAATCAGGAGCCAGTGGGTTACTTCTGCACGTCTTGTCTCAACGATGAATTTCGTAAGATAGGATGAACTAAGTGTCTTTAACTCTTTCTTTCGGAAACCACCTTTAAACACGTCTCCCCCATCAGGAAGTATGGTTTTCCATTTGCGTATTCGTAAGCCTTCATAGAAATTCAGTTCCTTTTTTTTGCTCTCTAGCCCCGTTTTTTTTGATTCATAAAAGGAATCCGGCAAACGAAGGCAAATATAAGAGATAGATACATGAATAATTAGCCATGCAAAAATATTCACTAAGATTAATTCTAGGATGGTTAAGTGGATAACGTGCATATGCATTCCTCACTTCAACATTGTTTAACCTATCCATTTTTAGGTAATTAACAAGAAAGCATACTTAACACTGTAACAGCGTTATGATTCCTTTACAAAGGTTATACCTAAACTATACAATGACAGTGTACAAAAGTCGATTCATGACGCTAATATGTTGAAGGAGGAGAAGGAATGAGCAAAAAAACAATCGTAATTGGGGCTGGCCTTGGTGGACTTTCAGCCGCTATTCGCCTCGCTGCAGATGGACATCAAGTAACTGTACTTGAAAAAAACGAACGAGCTGGTGGTAAATTAAACAAACGTTCCGGTCAAGGATTTAAGTTTGATACAGGACCTTCCATACTCACAATGCCCTGGGTGCTCGAGAAACTGTTCAAAAGTGCGAATCGAAATGTAAACGATTATATGACGATTAAGCGAATTGAACCTCAGTGGAGAACTTTTTTTGAAGACGGTGCACAAATTGATGTTACGAGTGACATCGCGGTCATGTTATCTGAGGTACATAAACGCTCAGAGAAAGATTATTCCAACTTCCTCTCCTACTTAGATTATTGCAAAACGATGTTCGACCTGAGCCTTAAAAGTTTTTACAAGAAAAGTTTATCTGGCATTCAAGATTTGCAAAAGCTTCATTCATTTAAAGACCTTCTCACAATGGATCCAATGAAATCAATGAATCAGGCTACAGAAAAGTATCTTGATGATAAGCATCTTCAACAGCTTTTCAACTTTTTCATTATGTATATAGGTTCTTCGCCTTATCATTCTCCTGCTATCTTATCACAGCTTGTGTACGTCCAACTTGGTCTAGGAATCTATTATGTTGAAGGCGGGATGTACAACATAGCAGAAGGAATGCTAAAGCTTCTCGATGAATTAGGTGTCGACGTTCAAGTGAATACAGAAGTAGCTGAGATTCTTACTGTAAACAAAAAAGCCGCTGGCGTAAAGCTTGCGAATGGAACAACGATGGAAGCTGATTTAATTGTCAGCAACCTTGAAGGAATTCCTGCACATGAGACGCTTTTAAAAGGCGAGCCTGGAGCAGAAAAAGTGAAAAAGGACCTCCAAAAATATACACCGACTGTATCAGGTCTTGTGCTGTTACTTGGGGTTAATAAAACATTCGATCAGCTTCAACATCACAATTTCTTTTTCTCAAAAGATCCAGAGCTTGAATTCAAACAAATCTTTGATGAAGGTGTTCCTGCTGACGATCCAACTGTTTATATTGGCGTCTCTTCAAAATCAGATCCTACACAAGCACCTTCCGGAAAAGAAAATTTATTTGTGTTAACTCATGTTCCTCCACTTCAGCCTGGCGAGAGCTTTGAAAAACATCGTGGTAGATACCGCGAAATTGTGCTTGATAAGCTAGAAAGAATGGGCATGACAGGTCTTCGTGAATCGATTGAATTCGAATACCAATTCATACCGGATGATATTAAAAATTTATATGGATCTAATGGCGGATCGATTTACGGTGTTGCTACCGATCGTAAAGTGAACGGAGGATTTAAAATCCCATCTAGAAGTTCATTGATTGATAACCTCTACTTTGTAGGTGGTTCAACACATCCAGGCGGTGGGGTACCGATGGTGACACTCTCAGGACAGTTAACTGCAGACTTAATTGCGGAGGATCAGAAATTGAAAGATGAGCAAACTGGCTAAGAAAGGACCTTCGCAGCATGAATTGGGATAATATCATTTTTCGACTTTTTATTTTTTGGTACTGTTGCGGGTTGATCCTAGTGGGATTTGACCTGCTTCCCCCATTTCTTAATTGGGCAAATGCCTTTTTCCTCATACTTTGTGGAATACTCGGCAGCATCTACTTTATACGTACTTTCGGATCTTTATGGGGGCTATCTTTTGCCTCCTTTATCTTTGTGATTAGTATGTTCGCAGAAGGTCTTGGCGTCCATTATGGACTAATCTTCGGCCAATATGATTATTCAGGTGATTTTGGGTTTAAGATTGCTGAGGTTCCAATTGGCATTGGTTTTGCATGGATTATGGTGATCGCAGTCACGCATGTGCTGTCGATGCAAATCATCGAAAAAATGAGAGAAAGCTATACAAAATGGATCGTTTATGCTGTAACAGGCGCGCTTATTGCGGTTTTAATTGATTTAATCATTGATCCAGTTGCATATTTAGTAAAAGGCTACTGGGGTTGGGAGGGAAATGGCGTTTATTATAACGTTCCTTTCCAAAATTTCACCGGATGGTTCTGGGTATCTCTCTTTTTCCATCTTTTGCTCTACCCCCTTTATGTGCGGAATAATGTGCCCGATCAAGCTTCTTTCAACATCTGGAAACATCGTATGGCAATGTTGTTTGGGATGGTAATGGGGATGTTTATTTTCTTAGCATTGCTAGATGGACTCTGGCTTGCTTGTTTGTTAACATCTATTCCGACACTACTTCTTTTACTAACATATAAGAAGAAAATAAATCAGCAAAAAGCTACAGTAGAAGAGGTGATTGTCTAATGATACTCATTTACACATGTATTCTTGGCGTATTTCTTCTTTGGACGATCATTAATTCGCTGTTCATGCCACGCCTTAAAATGACGGGGGACGAGAATGGGCTTGTATCCATTCTTGTCCCCCTTCGTGATGAGGAACGTAATGTGAGTGAGCTTGTCCAAAGTTTAAAAAAGCTGACGTATCGAAACATCGAAGTTCTCCTTCTTGATGATCACTCTACAGATCAAACGCTGAATTTACTTTTTAAACATACGAAAAACGATCAGCGCTTTACGATTATACAAGGGAAAGATCTTCCTGAAGGATGGACTGGTAAAGTATACGCTTGTCATCAGCTTAGTGAACGTGCGAGAGGAGACTATTTGCTTTTTAATGATGCTGACTTACGTTTGTCGCCTGACGCCATTCAAGCAGCACTCTTTCTTATGAAAAAGCATAAGGCTTCTATGTTAACAGGTTTTCCTGCATTTCCAGTCAGCCTTTTTCTCGAAAAGCTACTTGTGCCACTTCAACATTTTGTTGTTCATTTCCACCTTCCTATAGCTCCAGCAAACGGAACAACACTCCCCTCCTTCACAGCAGCTCATGGGGCATTTATTATGGTGCATAAGGATGCATACACGCAGGTTGGAGGTCATGCGAGCATTCAAGAAACGCTACTTGATGATATTGATTTAGCAAAAGCATTTAAGAAAAAAGGACGCAAGGTGCTCCTGGCGAATATTACCAACATGGTCACGTGCTACATGTATCAAACGAATCGGGAAGTATGGGAAGGCTTCACGAAAAATTTATTCCCAGGACTTGGACGCTCTCGGTTTCTAATTATGATGCTTTTTATTTTTTACGGTCTCTTTTATGTTGGACCACTTGTTCTACTAACGATAGGACTTTATACCTTTATGACAGACTCACTACAATTCACTTTATTTATCCCCTACCTGCTTATCGTTTTACAAAAACTATGGATTGATGTGAGAACGAATCAGAAAATAACGCTAGCATTTCTCATGCCACTTAGCGCTATTGCATTTATGACGCTTCTGATCCATTCAATGCGAACAGGCTTAAAACAGAAGGGTTATGTTTGGAAAGGAAGAACTTACTCATGAAAACAATTGGTATTATCGGGGCAGGACTCGGTGGACTGTCTGCCTCTATTAAACTAGCAAGCAAGGGATACGATGTACACGTTTTTGAAAAAAATGCTTATACAGGTGGGAAAATGATGCCCGTTAAAATGGGGACACATCATTTTGATTTTGGTCCAAACACGATGACCATGCCTGAAGTGTTTGATTCTATTTTTGAAGAAGTAGACCTTAACCCTAGAAATTATTACAGCTGGATAAAACTCGACCATCATACAAAAAACGTTGATCATGATGGACAATCTTTTATGTTGAGTACCGATGAAACTTATATGAAAGCTCAGCTACATAAACTTGATCCGTTTGCTGCTGAAAACTATCACGCCTATTTAAAGGAAATCGAACGGCTCTATCATTTATCTAAGAGCACGTTCTTTCCGAGGATGTTTACGAAATGGCAGGATTACTTGTCTCCCGGTCTCTTTAACGCTGTGGTTCAGGTGCGGCCGCTAGAAAAAATGAACCATTTTCACGAACGCTATTTTAAGCACCCGCTCTTATTAAAAGCCTTTAATCGTTATTCGACATATATAGGTTCATCCCCCTATCAAGCACCTGCAACATTTGCGATGATTGGCTATCTTGAAATGGTGCAAGGAGTCTATTATGTAAAGGGCGGAAACACTAAGCTTGCAAAAAGTCTTGAAATGGCAGCGAAGGATCTAGGCGTTACTTTTCACCTCAATTCAAAGGTAACGAACATACACATTGAGAACAAAAAAGCGCGCCGAATTGATACAGCGACCGCATCGTTTCAAATAGATAATGTCATTATTAATGGAGACTTGCTTCACGCCTATCCGAACTTAGTAGATGAGAAAAATCGACCATCAATGCCTAACAAGAAAATCGAGCGGTCTTCTCCATCGATTTCAGCTTTTGTGATTATGGCTGGGCTATCAACAAAGTTAAAGAACCTCGAGCACCATCAAGTTTACTTTTCAAAAAATTACTCTCAAGAGTTTGAAACGCTATTTAACGGGCAGTGGCCAGACGATCCGACAATTTACATCTCAAATTCTTCTGTCACGGATCCTTCCGTTTCTCCAGACGGTGATAATCTGTTTATTTTAGTTAACGCACCGCCTCTTACAAAAGAGAACCGTATTTCTTTAGAAGCTTATAAAGAAAAAGTCTATGATAAATTGGAAAAGTACGGGCTGTCGATTCGAGACCATCTTGTTGTTGAGAAGATCATTGGACCTGAAGAGATTCAAGAAAGGTTTCACGCTTTTCGAGGAGCATTATACGGTATTTCCTCGAATTCACTAAAAAACAGCTTTCTCCGTCCTTCGAATCAATCAAAGGATATCGCGAACCTCTACTTTGCAGGAGGAAGTACGCATCCAGGAGGCGGATCACCGATGGTCGTAATTAGTGGGAAAAATGTCGCTGAAAAGATTATACAAGAAGATCGTTCTACGGTTTAATAAAGATGAAAAAACGAAGGGAAAGCCGTTTATGGGTTTCCCTTCGCTATTTTAGACCGTCCTACGCTAACATTCATTCAGCTTTTGACTTATCCGCCAATTACTTTAATATAACCGATCATTTGGATATTCTCCTTATCGACTATAACGCCATCTCCGTCATTCACGCATAATATTCTTGTTCCCGTTCTTTTTGAGTATGCTAGAACCTCTTGTTTAAAGTCATTATTCCAACGATTGTAATGGGGGAGAAATTCAAATTTCACCATGTTTAGTGCATCAGAAGACTCTACACAGTCTGAACCTTTAAAGAGATGAAATAACGCAGTAGACTGACCAAGTTGAACGGCACCGCCACTTACGCCAACAATGATTCCTCCGCTATGATAATAATCCCACAAAACCTGTTCCATTTTACGATTTTTAATCGCTTTTCTAAATTCAATCGGATTTCCTGCAGAAAGATGGATAATGTCACATTCCATGAGCTTGTTAATGTTAATTGAAGTAAATTCACCGTATAAATCAAAAAACATGATGTCCGCAATACCGTAATTCTGGTAATAATCCACTTTTGTACGAAAATACTTTTTATCTTTATCTTGCGTTGATGGAATATAACCAACCTTAATTTTTTCCGTTTCCATTCCATTAAAAAGTAACGAGTCTAATCGTTGATTACCAGGAGATTCGATAATTTGATCACTATACAAAAACAACTTCCCCATTCGAAGCCTCCATTTTTCTCTTCTACTCTTTATTGTCATACCAGGCTATTCTGTTTCTTGTTCTTACTCTTTAAAATAACAAACTTGAAGTTTATTATCATCCAGATCAAAAAAATCGAAGAAGTGATTTACACCATAATAATGCAGTTCACTAACTCTGACATTATGCTCCTTCAGTTTTTCATATAACCCTTGAATGTCTTTCGAATAAAAGATGGGATAACTTTGATCAGCATTAGGGGTAGTGTCTCCCTCTTCGATGGTTAAAGGAACACTACTTCCATTCCCAATCCTTAATACGCGATAGCCTTTATCCTTAACAACTACTGAGAAACCTAATAATTCTTCGTACCAATCACTTGATTTCTCAACGTTTTTTACTTTCATGCACAAAGTATCAATTCTCTCAATCATCAATTGACCTCCTACACAAATTCAATTTGTTTTTATATAAGCGTCATCTAGTTTTAAAAATCATCTTTCTAGGCCAACAATCGATTTCCTTTGTTTTCCTTCTTCATTCTTATCCAGGTATTCAAAAAAACCCAGACGGTTTCCCCAGGGATCTGTGAATGTCCCCCATTTAACTGGAACTTTTGACCTCGAATGTATTTCAAACTTTTCCATGTTTAAGTGCTGCATTAATCGCTCTCTTTCGGCTGAAATATCAGTAACCCCTAACCGCAAAGGGCCATTTCCTTCCGTGACTTTCCCTTCTGCTACCTGTAACCAGCATCCAGGTATGAGTTCCCATTCCGCAAATCCCTCATGAGGAATAAAATCAGGTTCCTTATTTAAAAAAGTCTCATACCACTTACGCCCCTCTGCCATGTTGGAAACACGAACTTGAGTAGTCATTTCAAAAACCATTTCACTACCTCCTAAATGATGCTTAATTAAATCTTCCATATTCTAGAGATAATCCCTTTAATTATGGGAGAAAAAATCACGGCATCGAACTTGTAGCAAAGTAGATCCCAACTGTAACTACACTCAGTACTACCAGAAAGTAACTTGAAGCCAACAATAATACTTTTATCCACAACTGCCCATTTATCTGTCTTTGTACAATAAAACCTAGTGCAACTAAAATAGCCCAAATCACAACACCAAAAAATGAAAATAAATATCCAGAGTTCATTACCCAAAGAAATACGATAACTGTATGTAATACTAATAGCATCCAGGCGCATATTTTCATTTCTCTCGCCTCACTCCTCAAAATTGATAAAGAATTACATTTTACTTATACCAGAAATTAAAATCCATATTAGACAAATCGGCAAAGATAAGGTAAGAGTAGTAAGCGCAACCCTTGTAAAACTAAATTTCAATAAATAGATTAAAGAGGTAATTATTCCAATCAACGGTATTCCCAGCCATATCATATTTTGTAGTAACGAACTCCACGACCCAATAACTCCAATAAAATTAGTAAAAAACATGACATACCATATGATCTGCAAAATAAACGCTAACTTTACACTTAAACGAGCTTTCGCTTTAATCATAATCCCCTCCCTATTCCAGCATGTAGCCCAATTGATGAAAAAAAGCCATCCATGACAGAGTCATATGATAGCTTTTTACTCTTATACAATCCTACATTTCTATCAGTCTCTGTTCACCATTGATTAACATTTAATTGCTTCATTAAATTAGTCTTTGTTTCTTTAAGGTTCTGCTTCTCCTTGGTATTGTCAATTTCTGTTTCATTATAAAATGGTTGACTACGAAACCTTGGAATCAAATGCATATGATAATGACCTAAATCGTTAAATTGACCACCATTTTGGCAAATACTAATGCCATCTGGAGCGAATAGATGCTTGATTGCTTTTGAAATTTTCATTGAAGCTTTCATAATGGCATTTGCTGTTAATGGGTCTAACTCTTCGACATCTAGAAAATGCTTCTTCGGTAGGATTAACGTATGACCTTCATTAAATGGTTCGATATCTAAAAAGCAACAAACCTGATCATCTTCATAAATCACATGAACAGGCTCCTTTTTATTGGCTAATTTGCAACCTAAGCACTCGACATTTGGTGACATAAGATCTACTATCCTTTCTGCAATCACTCATGCAATTTCTCGCTATCCTCTTGAACAAATAAACTTTCTTGCCAACTGGATCTACTTTCTCCTTTGACACGTTTTAACGTTGCTACGATAAGAAAACTCACGATGACAAGCAAAAGCCAAGAACTTACTTTACCTAAATGAACAAGGCTCCAGGCTTCTGTTTGATTAGGATACTCCCAGGCGCCAAAGAAGGTAGCAATATTTTCTGCAATCCATATAAAAAAACCGATCAGAACAAAAGAAAGAGCAATTGGCATACGGTACTGACTCCCGTTAACCTCGTATGTAACCCATGATTTACAGAAAACAATGATAACGAGACCAGATAACCACCAGCGGACATCAATCCAATAATGATGAGTAAAAAAATTTAAATAAATGCTAGCTGATAATGGTACAACGATCCAATTTGACGGCCAGTTGATGAGCTGAACATGCAACCTTCTCCACGCCTGACAAAGATAACTTGCGACACTTGCATACATAAAGCCGCTATACAAAGGGACTCCAAATATTTTTGTATAGGCCTCGTCAGGATATGACCAGGAACCCATATTCACTTTAAAGAGCTCAAGCGCTAGCCCGATGATATGGAACAATGTAATCACCTTTAGTTCATCGAGCGTTTCAAGACCTGAGCGTACCATCCCCCACTGCATAACAAGGCAAATAATAAGAAGCCAATCATAACGTGGTAGGAAAGGTAATGAAATAATTTGTGTGACGGCTAAAGAAGCGAAGATAGCAACAGGAAACAAGCAGGATAGCGCTTGTTCCACACCAAAACGACCGAGTTGTTTCATTGCTCTCATCGTCTAAAATCCAAATCATGTTTATGAACCATCGGCATCTTCTTCATTCTTATATTCCAAAATGTCTCCAGGCTGGCAGTCTAACGCTTTACAAATCGCCTCTAATGTGGAAAAACGAACCGCCTTAGCTTTCCCATTTTTCAATATCGATAGGTTCGCCATTGTAATTCCCACTTTTCCTGAAAGTTCGGTTACGCTCATTTTTCTTTTAGCCAGCATTACATCAATATTAATAATAATTGCCATGTTATTCACCTCAAACCGTTAAATCATTTTCAGATTTAATCTCAATGGCACTCTTTAATAATTTTTGAAGAACTGCCGTAAATACAGCAATCACAAGTGAAGCAAAAATAAATACGAGCCCAATTAAAATCACTCCCGGGGCATCGTCTTTCTCTCCGATGAAATAGAAAAACGGCATAACCATGATATACACAACACTTATCGCCACCGCACAGAATTTGATCACCCTTAAAGCATTGACAGAAAATACCGAGAACGCATTGTCTTTATCAATTAAGCGTAAAAGTCTCAATGCCTGAAATAATGCTATAAAAAATGGGATAGCTGCTACGTACATTCCTATTAAGACAGGATAGATTAGAGAAGCAAACTCTGCATTTCCTGATGCTTCTTTAGCGATCCACGGTAAGCCAAATATACATAATAATAGAACTGACGTTCCAAGCAGAAGAACAACTGATCTTAAAAAATAGGTAGATCCTCGATTCATCGTTAGCACCTCGCTTCGTTATTGTTTTATTGTAAAACAATATTTATCGTAAAACAATAACTTTTTATTCTTTATAACAATCTTATTATTGTTATTAGGTTCGAATACTAAAAAAAGGAACCCATTAGGAATGGGGTTCCCTTTATCACGCTTTAAGTTTTTAGTTATTAAAATAACGCACCAACAGTTAAGTTACTTCCATTCTCTCGATAAAAGACTATATAGGATGGTGTCATGGAAATGGTCGTACAAATATTCGGCATCTCGAATAACTCCTTCTTGTTTAAAACCAATGCGTTCAGGAATTGCTCTACTTTTCTTATTTTCAATCCCACATTGGATTTCCAAGCGGTTCAAGTCATACTCGTGAAATGCTTGATCAATGATTCCCTTAACAGCAGTTGTCATAATACCGTTTCCTTGAAATTTTTCTGCTAACCAATAGCCGATGCTTGCTTTTTTATTTGACCAGTCGATGCCATGAAAACCGACCATGCCTGCTAGTTTTCCATTGTACAAAATTCCCGCTTGATAACCATCATGCGAAGAAAATTGTTTTAACCACATTTCGATAACAGGTTCATAGTCCTTCTCGTTCTTCATGTTATCAACCCAAGGAAGCCATTTTCGTAAATATCCTCTGGACTCATCTACTAACGCAAAGAGCTCTTTCGCATCCTCAATTTCAAGTAACTTCAACGCTACTTCATCATTTACTTGTAAACTAAACATTCCATCCTCTCTCCTTTTCATCATTTACAAGACTACAAATGAGCTTCTCATTTAGTTGTTTCCGATTCGTTTCAGCTTGTTTGTTCCTTTTCAGCTTGTTTGTTCCACTTCTTTACCCCTTAAGCAAATGATGCAAAAGACGATCCTTATCGTCAAAAAATTGCTTCATCGTTACGTAATGATCGGTTTCTTCTAAAGCTACATCACACATACCTTTTTCAGTTAGCTGAAGAATTTTTGCATCAGGGTAACTCATTAATATCGGTGAATGGGTTGAAATAATGAGCTGTGAACCTTCTAGAACGAGCTCGTGTATTCTCGTTAACATTGAAAGCTGTCTGATTGGTGAAAGCGCCGCTTCAGGTTCATCTAAAATATACAATCCTTCACCTTTAAACCGATACATGAATGTGGCAAAGAACGATTCCCCGTGAGATTGTTCATGAAGCGATTGACCGCCGTACGAATCAATGATTTTTGGACCGAACCCCTCCAGATCTAGCTCTTCAATATTTGTCGCAAGGTTGTAATAAGTCTCTGCACGAAAAAAGAATAAATCATTTGGTCTATGTACGCCTCTCGTTACCTTTAGGAAATTATGTAAATTGGAATGTGAGTCATAACTTGAAAAATTAAAATTCTTTGTTCCGCCTTCTGGGTTTATGCCTAACGCCCCGGCAACCCCTTCAAGTAACGTCGATTTCCCCATGCCATTCTCTCCGACAATGTATGTCACATTCGGATGAAAAGAAAGTCTTTCTTGAAGTGATTGAACAGCTGGTAAAGAAAAGGGGAATTCATTCGATTCTCTTTTTTCTAAACAGATACTTCTAACATATTGCGTTTCCTCTGACAATCTCACTTATCTTTCCCCCTTCAGTTTTTAACTAAGTACCGGTGCAATCAAAACCCGCTCCCCATCTAAGTTTTAGATGCTTCGACTTCTGATCTCTCATAACATGGAAAGCAGTATAGCTTTTGATTCTCAGATATAACACCATCCAAAAAACCATCCAAACAATAAATTGATTTTTTACATTGTGTGCATGACCCAACCCGTTCTCTCACTATAGACTCCCCTCTCAATCGCTCCCTTTTCATAAAGTAATAGAATGAATTCACCATAAAGATTAATTTTATCTTCGAGTGAAGTAAAAACCATTCTTACTTTCGTTTATGAAGAAAGTGCAACGCGCGCTGTAGCGATTCATTAAACGCTTCCGGGTATTCATGATCCAGCCCCTTTACGATTTTCAATTCATGAGCAATGCCTTTTTCCTCTAATATGGCTGCTAAAGCTTTTGAGCCTTCCAAACAATCATCGTCTTGATCGCCACAAATGATATATCCGCTTATATTCGTATTTTGTAATGAAGTCATCGCTTCTTTCCACTCATCAATTTCAGGAAGCCATGGAGCGACAAAAACAAATCCATCTACTGATACACGTTCTTCCATCATCGCTTTAAGTGCAACGCGACATCCAGCGGAAAATCCTCCTATTAAAATTGAGCTGTGAGAAGAAAGTTCTTTAACATGTTCTTGTATTTCCTGCACGCCTTTTTGTAAATCTTCCCATTCATAAGCATCTGAGAACTGAATTTGAGAGGATTGTGGAAAAGCAAGCGTATAACCTTGTGTCGCGGGACGGTTCCATACGGATGAAGTCATCTTGGCATTTTCTTGATCGCCATGTAACGCCATCAGAATAGGTTGATTTTGACTTGTAGTTTCATTGAGAATTGTTAACTTCGGCTCTGCTTCCTTCTTGGCATCTTCTTCTCTTCTTTTACAAAGTTCCACCAGTTCCTGAAACTCTTTAAATGAACGGATGGAATTCAAATCTTCGTCTTCTTGTAAATAGTCATATTCATACCAGTACCCATGATCGAGGATTGCTTCTTTCATGATTCCTAGTGCCTCTTCTTTAAGGTCTGATGCAGCGGCAAGCGCATATTGAAAGTTGTAGAGCTGTGCCTCGTTCCCATCTACCTCCTCTGCATTTTCTTTCATAAATTGATAAGCTTCCAAACTACCTTTCTTTTCGTATATAGCAATCGTTTCATTTAGTAAATGTGTATAAGTTAATTTCTTCATCATGTCCTCCAAATTTTCAACTCTAGCTTTTTAAACGTGCGTCATTTTCCATTCCTTGCGTAAAATGCCCATCTTAATCGCATCATAGTAGATGCCTTCAACCATTCGAGCCTCTCTAATTCGAGCTTCTTCTTTCATACCAACTTTACTGGCTACTTTCATCATTCGTATATTTCCAGACCATGTAGACATCCCAATTCGGTGAAGATCAGTAGAGCGAAAAAGAAAGTTTATCCATTCTTTATACGCTTCATAACCGTATCCTCCATTCCAAAAGAGAGGGTTGTAGATGACAATACCTGTTTCAAGCCAGTTCGTGTACTTATCAACCCAATAGGAGCCAACCGTTCCGATCACTTCATGATCAGCTTCAATGACAAGGGTATCTGGGACGCCTGGATAAATATTCGATTGGCTTTGCCATTCTTTTCGATACTCTATTCTCGACAGCTTTTTTTCTAAAATATAAGGACCATTCCATTTTTTTGCTTCCTGATTTTTCTCTTCATACTTCCAATAGTATAAAGTATTGATATCTTCCCATGTTGCTTCTCTTAAAATAACCTTCTTTTTTTCGATATGAATCAAAAACGATCTCCCTTTCCTTATACTTTCATTTACACTTTACTTTCATAACAAAACGCTCACCTAGCTGCTTGAACTTGTAGCCAGTTTAAAAAGTCTATTTGCATGAATGTTGTGAATTCGTGATCGACATCCTTATATCATTTCATCTGCGCCTTTTTTCCTTTGTCTGTCAAATAAGCATAATAATCTTCTTGACCTTTGATTGAGACGATATGATCCTGTTCACCGTGTAACAGCAGGATTTCACCGTAAAGTTGTATGGCACCTAACTTAGTAAAGATTAATCAGCAATACCCACCTAATCATTTCAAATTTTCACAAATGTTACAACTCTTTTTTATATCAGCTTTTAGGACAACAAAAAGCTCACCCTAAATGAAGGTGAGCCTTTTATTAGTTTCCTGCAATTCCTGATAAAAGCGCTTCTTTTTCCTGATCAGACACAAAAGCACGGTGTTGAAAGACGTTATGGTCTTTCTTTCGAATTGATTGTAAGATTGCTTTATAGAATACAGCAGAGCTTTTTACTGGAAGACGTGAATCTAGTGGATAGTGATGCATCGCTGAAAAAGCATGATCGTAATGCATTTCGGCGCGAGAAGCTAGCTTTTCCCAAACGCTCACGAAAGCGTCATTTTTTGTTCTACTCATTAAATCGTTAACATGATAACCCGCTTTTGTCATCTCATCGATAGGCAAATAAATACGATCGCGATCAAGATCTTCTGAAATATCTCTTAGAATATTCGTAATTTGCATGCCAAGACCAAGGGAAATAGCACTCTCTCGTAGTTGATCTACTCTCTGTGGTGCTAGTATAGGAAGAAGCATGAGACCTACCGTGCTAGCTACATGATAAGAATAATGTTCAAGTTCATCAAGCGTATAATACCTGGTTTTGTATAAGTCCATTTCCTGACCTGCAATCATATCATGGAAGGCCTTTGCTTCCATTGGATAATGATGGAATACGTCTTCAAGTGCAAGCCACATCGGATCGTTTTGCGGGATTTGTCCATTCAAAAAAGAGGCAAATTCAGAACGAAAGACGGTTAGTTCTGCTTCAGGATCTGTGCCTTCATCAATGATGTCATCAACCTGTCTGCAAAAGCCATATACAGCCCAAACGGCGTTCCTCTTAGCACGTGGCAATAAAGAGAAAGCTTTATAAAAGGTTTTGGAGTGATGTTTAATAATGGCTTCACAGTGTGCATAGGCTTGTTCAAGCATCTTTCGTTCACACCCTTTCAATTTCTTTTACAAGAAGATCCGCTCCCTGCATCACAATCGGAATTCCACCACCAGGATGGATTGACGCCCCAACTGCATAAAGATTGTCATATTTAAAAGGTTTTACCTGTGGTCTAAAGGCACCGGATTGTGTTAGCGTCGGTGCGATTCCAAAACTTCCACCTTTGTACAACCCTTCCACCTCTGCATCAGCAGGTGTTCGAATCTCCATCCATTCGATTGCCTCACGTAAACCTGGAAATCCTCGTGATTCAAGAAGTTCAATCATTCTGGAGGCCACATGCTCCTTTTCATCCCATTGAATCGATTCCCCTGAAGGGACGGGAATGAGAACATATAATACACCTTTACCAGGAGGGGCTAACGTCTCATCAATACGAGAAGGATGGAATGTATAAATAGCTGGCTGGTCAGTCAGTTTTCCGCTTTGAAATACGTCCTTCATATGAGAAGAAAAGTTATCCGTCATAAAAAATTGATGAACATCTGCATTCTCGTAAACTCGGTCTAGCCCCATGTAAAGGAGCAGACAACCAGAAGAGGCTTTGTATTTCTTTCTAGGTGCTTTCACATCTTTTATAAGATGCTTAATCATAGGAAAATCTCCATTGTACACTACTTTATCATAATAATGTTCGCCACTCGAAGTACGAATTCCTTTACATACATGACCCTCTATCAGTAGTTCCTCTACACTGGATTCTAGGTGAACTGGAATATTTTGTATATTAAGATGTTTTTCTAATACAGTAATAAGGCTCGCATATCCCCCTTTGATATACCAAATTCCATGTTCATACTCGCTAAATGGAACAAGTGAATAGAGGGCAGGTGAAGCGGATGGGCTACCACCAATATAAAGCGTTTGTAAGGAAAAGGCATCTTGCAATCGCTCATCAGTAAAATAATCTGATACTTGTGATTGAACAGATTGATAAGCTTTTAATTCAAGAAGAAGCTTAATATTACTAGGTGTAAAGAAATCTGTCCGTTTAACAAAGGACTGTTCAAGAAATGCGGCTTTCCCTTTAATAAATCGTTCACGCATATCCTCGATGTATGAGAGAAAGTGCTGTTCTTCACCAGGAAACATGCGAGTAATTTCTTTCAACTGCTTGTCAATATCACTCGTTTTCGTAAACGTTTCTCCGTTAGGATAAATCATACGATACAGCGGGTCACACCTTACCATCTCGACTTCTTCCCTCGGAATACCTGCTTTATCCAAAAACTCATATATCATTTCTGGAAGAAGCACAATTGTCGGTCCTTTATCAATCTTGAATCCATCTTTTTCTATAAATGCAAGTCTTCCACCTAATGATGAAGCTTTTTCATGTATTTCAACTTTGTATCCCTTTTGTGAAAGGAGGAGCGCAGAAAGCATCCCGCCAATCCCTCCACCTACAATACCGATCGTCATTTCACACTCTCCAATATCGCCTGGTCATGAAGCATTTTGCTCGTAATGCGTGCTGACTCCATTATAGTAGGAAGTCCACTTCCAGGATGAGTTCCTCCGCCAACCAACCAGCAGTTATTTAGCTCTTTAAATTGATTTGGTGGCCTGAAATACATCATTTGTGGAAGATTATGAGCAAGGTTAAACGTTGCCCCTTTATATACGTTTAAATCCATTTCCCAGTCTGTTGGTGTGTACATTTCTTCTACTTCAATGTGTTGCTCAATATCCTTGAATCCTGTTCTTTGTTCAAGTTGATCAAGAACTAACCTTCTAAAATCACCTTTTCGCTCTTCCCAATCTACTAAACTAAAATTATTTGGAACTGGAGCAAGTATATAAATAGAAGATTTCCCTTCTGGTGCTAGCGTGTCATCTGTGACAGAAGCATTCTGTACATAAATAGACGGGTCTTCTGAAAGGATCTTTTGCTTTGTAAGCTCTTCTACGTTCTTTTTATAGTCGGAAGAGAAAATGATTGAATGATGAGGTAACTCATATTTCTTATCAACACCTAGATAAAGCATAAATGCAGAACAGGAGTACTTTTTCTGCTCCATCTTTTCAGGTGTATACTTTTTCACAGATCCTGATGGAATGAGATGATTCACAGCATGGGCAAAGTCTGCATTAATGATAACTTCATCTGTATACTCCACAGACCCATCTTCGAGTTCCACGCCTTTCACTGTTTTCCCATCCAGCAGAAGCTGTTTAACACCTTTATTCGTATAAACTTCTCCACCTTCTTCTCTGATTACTTTAGCCATTGCTTCTGGAATTTTATTTAGTCCTCCGATCGGATGAAAGATTCCGTAAGCATGCTCCATATAAGATAGAATTGTAAACGCTCCGGGACACTCCCATGGTGACATCCCAAGGTATTTCGCCTGAAATGTAAAAGATAACCGTAGCCGTTCATCCTGAAAGTAATGAGATAAGCGTTTATAAACACTATCCGTTACCGTTAACTTTGGTAAAGCTTTTACAAACCGCCATCTTCCATAGTCAAGGAGAGAATCATGTTTATTTTGGAGTATAGGCATAAGCGCTTCAAATTTCTCTTTCTCTTCTTTCATAAAGCGTCTATATCCTTCTCCATCGCCAGGGAAAGTTTGTTCAATTCTACGTACCATCTCATCCTGATCTCGTGTAGGATAAAAAGAAACGTCATCGAACTTCAATTCATACATTGGATCAATCTCGATTAAATCAAGATAGTCGTGTACATTCCGTCCAGATTCTTCAAACATTTCTTCAAGAATATGCGGCATGTTAAGGAAGGTTGGCCCTCTATCAAAACGATAGCCGCCCCGCTCAAATCCCGAAGTTCGACCACCGACATATGACTGTTTCTCATAGACTGTAACCGAGTGTCCCTTGCTTGCTAGAAGCATGGCGGCTGTAAGCCCCCCTGGCCCAGCCCCGATTACGATAACTCGTTTTTTTATTGACATGATTAGTTCCCCTTCCATCCGCATATGAAACTTCGCACATATGTTATACAAACATTATACATATTAGCCGGATATACTTCAACAATTTATGCACAAAAGCGTGTTTTTAACGTAATGCCCTATTTTTTCAGAAAGAAAACATGCTCGATGTAAAGAGGTTGATTTCGTTTTACGCTTAATTTACCAAAGGAGTAATGGGACTGTTTTCGCTTATCAGTAGGGGATCCAGGATTAAAGAGGATTCTCCCTTCATACTCTTTATGAAGAGGGATGTGTGAATGCCCAAAAAGAATTAATTCTACATCTTCATTATCGAATTGAGCTATTACTCTTTGCTCTGTCGTTTTTCCTTTACCATGCCCGTGCGTGATGCCTATGCGATGAGACTCCAGTTCTAGGACAAGTTTATCGTTAAATTGTTCAATAAAAAAAGCTTCGTCAACATTCCCATAAACTCCTGTTACAGGTGCAAACGACTTTAATTCTTCATAAACTTGTTTTGTTTCCAGTCACCTAGATGGATGATGAGATCTGCTCCAAGAAGTTCTTTTCGTAAAACTTCTGGAAGTTGCTTTGCCATCTGTGGCATATGCGTATCTGAAACAATAATGACATTCATTGTTTTCTTTCCCTTCGAAATTCCATTGTTTAAGGAGGTTTCATTGTGCAGCACATTGTAAAATTAGGTGAAACGTTATCTTCGATTAGTGGCGACTACCGTGTTCCGGTTTCGCAAATCATTATGGCAAATTCACTAGCTAACCCAAACCTCATATATCCTGGGCAGTTAATTGAAATCCCAGGATACCCGGATCCAAATACACTTCCTTATACGATTTATATATCGTTAACTAACCGTACACTTACACTTCAAAAAAATGGATCTACTGTAAAGGTATACCCTGTTGGCGTTGGCCGTATGCTTCACGATACGCCTACTGGAAAGTTTATTATTATTAATAAAGCACCAAATCCTGGCGGGCCATTCGGAACGATGTGGATGAGTATTTCGAAGATCCATTACGGCATTCATGGTACAAATGATCCGTCCTCAATTGGGAAATACGTCTCGAGAGGCTGTATTCGAATGTATAATCAAGATGTAGAGGAACTCGCCAATACGATTCCAATTGGCACCTCTGTAACAATTGGACCTTAAACTTATACAAAAGACGCTGTCCAAAAGTGGACAGCGTCTTTCGATATCTATTACTGGTAAAAGTCATACAGCAACCTGCCAGCATTCGCTATGGCTTCTCGACCATAACGATTCTCCAATAAGCCTGCTGTTAAAAAGGCATAAACGACAGGGCCATCAGAAGTAAACAGTATTCCAGCGTCATGTTCCACTCCATTCAGTTCCCCGGTTTTATGAGCAAGAAGCTTTTCTTTTATAGAAGAAATTTTGCTTGGAAACTTATCTTTAAACTGCTGCTGGAATAGAACCTCCACTCCCCATTCCATGGAAGATTTTGATAGTAAATGCTGGGTAACAAATTCACGTAATACTAAATAGGTGTCTTTCCCACTTACCATGTTGTCCACCCCTGCTTTAAGAGCATTTCGGTCCATCATCTTTCTCATAAGCTTTGAATGAAAGGCTCCTGCCGCTTTCATTGTATGATTAATGTGGTCTTCGCCAACTAAATCGATTAGCTGATTCGTTGCAGTGTTATCAGAAGATACGATCATCAACTTGAGAAGGTCTGCTAACTTCCATTGATGGTCACGTGAAAGATGATTTATCACCCCGGCTCCACCAACATAATTCACGTTATCTATCTGGACAACTTGATCTATTGACAACTGTTCATCGTCGACTTGTCTTAATGCTTCAAGCAAGATGGCGATTTTGATTATACTTGCTGAGGATACTGGCTGATCAGCATGTAACGCGATTTCGCCATCAGGCGTCGATACATAAATCGATTGATTCCCTTCAAGCCCGTGAAAACACTCTAGGATTTTCTCTTTCACCTGTCCAAACTGCATCAATTTTTCCCCCAATAACGTACGACCCCACATAATTCTTCCTCGTAAATTGTTCCTTTAAGTGGTGTAACTTCAATATATCGACCTGTACTAGGAGAATGAATCATTTTCCCGTCTCCATAATAAATGCCAACATGGTGAACCGATCCTTTCCCTTGTTCATAAGCAAAAAAGAGCAAATCTCCTTTTTTCCACTGCCCTTCTTCGACGGCTTCCCCACTTTTCAATTGGTCATGTGCATCACGCGGAATTGTACAGCCAATAGACCTCGCCATATTATAGCTAAAGCCTGAACAATCGTACCCATATGAAGACATGCCTCCCCATAAATAAAGAAGGCCAATAAACTTTTCAGCTTCCTGAACAAGTTCATCCCCAGTTCCCACTTGGTCGTTCTTTCTCCCAAGTGTTACATCTTCCTTATTTAATCGTCCCTCACCATGAGGGGTCCAAACGACGTAATCCAACTTTTGTTCATCGATAACAGGAAGAATCGTTTGATAACTTAATAGCATCTCTCTGTTTTCAGTCACGTCACGTAGTTTAGCGCCATGTTTGTTTGTTGAAACACATAAGGAATAATTATCATGTAATCGACTCGATAGTTGAACCGTAGGAATCCATCCCGGATAACCTCTTTCATCTTTGGAAGAAGGTTGGGAAGGTACTAGAACGTATGACCAATTCCCTCGTTGATCGAGTAGAATGACTTCTTCCCCGTATAAAACTTGTGATTGAACATGATTTTGATCACATAACTCAAGTCTTTCTGTATAAGTTAATGGCTCCAACCAGTCGATTAAACGCACAGGATTTGTAAGGGCATTCTTGTCAATCGATCGTGCTTTCTCTGGCGATGTCCATAAAGTTGCTACTGTTACAGCGATTGTTTTTCTAGTCAATTCCAATTGCCATCCCATCCTTTTCGATTGTGTGAATTCCTAATCCTGGAGACTCTGTAAAAGTCATAACATTTCTCGTATAGTGAACGCCACCCTGAACGAGGTCGTGTCTAAACATAAGGGGCGCATCAAAATCAAATCGAGTAATGTTTCGTTGACTTGCAGCAAAATGAGCAGCAGCAGTGATGCCTACTCGGGATTCAATCATACTTCCAACCATACACTCCATTCCAGCCGTCTCAGCAAGTGCGTTAATTTTAAGTGCCTGATGAATCCCTCCAGATTTCATCAGTTTGATATTAATAAGATCACTCGCACGCATTTGAATGACTTGAAGAGCATCTTGAGGTGAAAATATGCTCTCGTCCGCCATAATAGGTGTCAGTACAGCATCAGTTACTTTCTTCAATCCCTCTATGTCTTTTCTATGTACCGGCTGTTCAACTAGTTCGATGTTTAGCCCTTCCTCTTCCATTTGGCGAATGGCATAAATGGCTTCTTTAGGCGTCCAACCCTGATTTGCATCAAGTCGGATACATGCATTGTTTTGAATGCGTTTTCTAATTTCTCTAATGCGATTCAGATCATTTTGGATCGTATCTTTTCCAACTTTCACTTTCAAAATGGTAAAGCCATCATCTATGTACTGGACTGCATCTTTAGCCATTTCATTAGGATCATTCACGCTTACGGTGTAGTCCGTTTGCATCGTGTTCCGATAGCCGCCTAAAAACTGATATAAAGGAAGAGAACTTTTTTTCGATACAAGGTCATAAATGGCCATATCGACCGCAGCTTTCGCACTTGTGTTTCCGATCAATGCATTGTGAAGTTGGTGGAAGATAGATTCATATTCTGTGAGGTCCATCCCGATTAGTTTCGGTTTAATCACATGCTGTATCGTTGAATCAATACTAGCCAGACTCTCCCCCGTAATCACAACCGTTGGCGGAGCTTCACCAAAACCTACTAATTCCCCTGCTGTTATTTTCACCATCACAGCTTCAGCCTCTGTTACCGTTCGAAGCGCCGTTTTAAATGGTTTCTTCAATGGAACTGATACACAAAACGTTTCAATGTTCGTGATCTTCATTCAAATTCTCCTTTTCATGAGGACGTGATCCGGTAAAATTCAACTAGCCTTACGACGTTCATCACGTTTATTCTATCAATGATGAACCTAGAACTATAGCCCTTTTACACATTTCCTTTAAAGTCTTCTTATAAAAAAGAGCCCGGTTTACTCAAACCGGGCTCCCTGCTTTTACTTAATATCCGCCCATTTCAATTCCATGTAACCTACAGGGTGACGAACAATTCCCGTCACATCTTCATTCTGAAGGTAAACTTGATTGTAGAAATGAATCGGGAAAATCGGCATTTCTTCGAATAGGAGTGCTTCTGCTTCATGCATGTATTCGAAACGTTTCGCTTCATCCGTTTCTTGTTTCGCCTTTGAAATTAAAGAATCATACTCCTCGTTGCTCCATCCTGTACGGTTCATAGAATGATCTGTTTGGAAACTTTCAAGGAAGTTAATCGGATCGCCATAATCAGCAAGGAATGAGCTTCTAGAGAACTGCAAGTTTAGCTGTTTTTGTTCATCAGAGAAAACGTTCCACTCCTGGTTCGCTAGTTCGACATCTACCCCAAGAATTTCTTTGTACATTTGTTGTAGCGTTTCAGCAATTTTCTTATGATCATCACTTGTGTTATACGTTAGGGTTACTGTAGGAAGTTGATCATAACCTTCTTCTTCCATCCCTTTTTCAAGTAGCTCTTTTGCTTGATCAGCGTCTGTAGTGACGAGATCACCACCAACTTCTCTAAAATCACCGCCTGCCGCATCTTCAAATCCATATGCAACAAACCCGTAAGCTGGTTTCTCTTCATTCTTCGTAACAAACTCTACGATTTTCTGCTGATCAACGGCCATTGCAAAAGCTTTTCGTATATTTTCATTCTGGAAAGGCTCCATTTCAAGGTTGAAGCGATAGAAATAAGTTCCAGACTGATCTTCCACTTGAGCTTTCCCATCACTGAAAAGTTCTTCGCTTAAGTCAGCTGGCACATCAGAAGTATGAAGCTCTCCTGTTTTATACATTTGATACTCTGTATTCGTATCGTCAACCATCGCCCAGTTTACTTGATCAAGCTTTACATTCTCAGCATCCCAATAATTTTCATTCTTACTAAATTCAAACTCTGAATCATGTTCCCATTTTGATAGTTTGAAAGGTCCATTACTTACATACGAATCTGCTTCCGTATGCCATTCAGGGTTTTCTTCGACTGTCGCTTTATGAACAGGGAAAAAGGCTGGGTTTGAAATCAAATTAGGAAAGAAAGCAACTGGACTTTCAAGTGTTACTTCAAGTGTCGTTTCATCGACAGCTTTTACCATCATATCCTCTTCTGATCCTTCTCCTGTATTAAATGCTTCTGCTCCTTCAATGAAGTAAGAGAGAAACGCGGCTGGAGATGCCGTATCAGGATTTGCTAGACGCTTCCAGGCATATTCAAAATCTTCAGCAGTAACTGGCTCACCATTCGACCATTTTGCATCTTCACGTAGGTGAAACGTATACGTTTTGCCATCTTCAGATTTCTCCCACTCTTTTGCAGCAGCAGGCTGAGGCTGATCTTTCTCATCAAGACGCGTTAAACCTTCCATTAAGTTGTTTAACGCGTTCCAAGATACGCTATCAAAGCCAATTGGTGGATCAAATGAAGTTGGTTCACTTCCATTATTCAGCTTAAGTACCTTCGCATCCTCTTCTTGCGTTGCGTCGTCACTTCCTGAGTTTGAATTTGATGAGCTATTTTCCGTTGTTGTACAACCAACGATGCCAATAAGAAGCAACAAGGAAAGTAGCATTGTTACGATTTTCTTCAAATAAATTTCCCCCTTAAAATGTCATTATCAGTGAAACCTCATGAAAATGAGGTTTTACTTACGTAATTTTGGATCAAGCGCGTCTTGCAAACCATCGCCAAGAACGTTAAAAGCAAACATCGTTAATGAAATGAAGAATGCAGGGAAGAATAATCTCCACCAGTGACCAGATAAAATAACAGACAATCCATCATTCGCCATTACACCCCAACTCGCAACAGGTGCCTGTACACCTAGCCCTAGAAAGCTTAAAAAAGCTTCTGCAAAGATCGCCGTGGGTACGGTCAGCGTCATTTGAACGATAATCGGTCCCATTGTATTCGGAAGTAGGTTCTTTCGAATAACACGACCAGCACGCGCTCCAAATGTTCGAGATGCTAGTACATGCTCGGCGTTCTTCAATTGAAGAACCTGGCCTCGAACAATTCTTGCCATACCAACCCAACCGGTAACGGTTAGCGCTATAATAATTGTGAATAATCCAGGTCCCATGACTACCATTAATAAAATGACCATCAGTAAGTATGGAAGACCATATAAAATTTCAATAATTCTCATCATAAAATTGTCTGTTCTTCCACCTTTGTATCCCGAAAACCCACCGTAAGCGACTCCAATGATGAAATCGATAATAGCTGCCATAAATCCAACGAATAATGAAATCCTTGCTCCATTCCATGTTCGTGTGAACATATCTCGTCCAAGATTATCTGTACCGAACCAATGTTCTGAAGAAGGTGGTAGATTGCCTTCTGTTAGCACCTGGTGATCATAGGAATAAGGCGTTAATAACGGCCCAAATATCGCCATTAATACGAGTAAAACTAGCATCACAAGTCCAGCCATAGATAGCTTGTTCCCAGAAAGCCTCATCCAAGCATCTTTCCAATAGGAAATACTAGGTTTCGCGATCATCTCTGCATTAGAAGAGGGGTTTTGTACCGGAAGAAACAGGTCATCGGATAACTCCTGTTTCATTTCTTTTCGCTCTGGTATCATGCTATTCCCCCCTCTTATGTAGTTTAATTCTCGGATCTAATATCCCGTAAGCAATGTCTACAATAAAGAGCATCATTATGAGGAAGGCACTGTAAAAGACAGTTGTTCCCATAATGACAGGATAATCACGATCATTAATGCCGTTAATAAAGTATTTCCCCATTCCAGGGATGGCAAAGATTTTTTCAATAACAAAACTACCCGTCAATACACCAGCAACAAGCGTACCAAGAATCGTGATAACTGGTAGCAAGGCATTCCTAAGTGCATGCTTTGTAACAATTTGAAAGGTGGTCATTCCTTTCGCACGAGCCGTCATGATGTAATCTTGATTTAGTACTTCGATCATACTTGACCTCGTTAACCGCGCAATGATGGCCATAGGTCCTGTAGCAAGCGCAATTGATGGAAGAATCATATGCATTGGCGACGCCCACGTAGCTACGGGGAAAATCTCCCACGTTACGGCTAACTGCTGAATAAGTAGTGTCGCCATAATGAAGTTAGGTACGGAAATTCCAATCACCGCAAATGTCATGGCCATATAATCAATCGCCCCATTGTGACGAAGGGCTGCCATAATTCCAAGTATTATGCCTGAAATAATCGCAATAAGAAGAGAAGTTATTCCGAGCTCTGCTGAGACAGGAAACCCTCTCCCAATCATTTCATTAACGGAGGTAGATGATTGTTTAATCGATGGTCCAAAGTCAAGTGTTGCAAGAGACTTAATGTAAATCGCATATTGAATAAAGACCGGTTCATCTAAATGGTAATGCGCTTCAAGATTTTGCTGCACCGCTTCACTGGTGTTTCTTTCCTGGTTAAATGGTGACCCTGGAACCGCGTGCATTAAGAAGAACGTAATGGTTACGATGATCCATAATGTAATCACCATGGCGAAGAGACGATTTACAATATATTTCGCCACAGGCATCCCTACTTTCTAGCTAAATGTTGTTCTAGATGCTAATTCTGTCAGCACAAGCATGGCTTGATAGGCTTCAAGCATATTGTTCGCTTGATATTTAACGGTGGTTTCTGTTTCAATCTCGACACCAGGCATAAGACTCGCCCACTCGGCCTGTCCATAATTGGTAAATTCGATACGAAGAACAGGCTCACGAGGAGGCACTAATGGTTCGACATTGTGTCTGTTGATAAACGCCTTCTCTGTTTGTTCACGCAAAATCCTCTCTGTTTTATGGGGAGAGAATAAAAGCGCAGAAGATCGCGAAATCGATTCTTTAACTACAGCAGTTGTAATATTTGGGATCAGCTGTTCAGCTTCAAGTGCTGCTCGATCATCACCAGCGACAAATAATACTGGAACACCAAAATATCCTGCAACGTAAGCATTTATCCCCAGCTCTCCAACAACTTGCTCGTTTATGTAGAAATTCCTTACATTGTGGAACATGGAATGAGACATTGCACCCGGAGTGCCTGCTCGTGCATGATAACCAATCATTCCCATTCCTTCATATGTACTGTCCAACCCTTGAACCATTGAATAAGGTTTCACATCTCCTGAAATGAGCCTTGCTTCAGGGTGAAGCTTCTCAAAAAGCAAGTTGTTCATTTTTGAATGACTATCATTCACCGTTATGGCTGAACATCCACTCCCAAACGCCGCTTCAATCACATGATTCGCTTCCTTTGTCATGATTTCCTGCCCGCGTTCGTAGTGGCGCTTGCTCGAATCAATAAACGAGTCATCAACAAGTCCTGTTATTCCTTCCATATCTACCGATAAATAAAACTTCACAAATTTTCTCCTTTCTCTCTAGATTCGTAACTTTCT
The DNA here is from genome assembly GCF_009818105.1 of Bacillus sp. N1-1. Classification (NCBI taxonomy): domain Bacteria; kingdom Bacillati; phylum Bacillota; class Bacilli; order Caryophanales; family Bacillaceae; genus Bacillus; species Bacillus sp. N1-1. The sequence continues at coordinate 2,133,996 of NZ_CP046564.1, read as the reverse complement.
GAATTATTATACCACTATTTACTTCGTTTCTCAAAATATTCTAAAGACATTGTGAAGTATTATTTCATAGTTTTTCACAATACTCCTAGTTAAAAGAAATGGACCCGATAAAAAAATCCTACCAGCGTGTATGGTAGGATTTTTTATTGCTTATTCGATTTTTTCCGAGAGCTCAGACCACCGTTCAATCTTTTCTTCTAACTCCATTGAAAGAGCCTGCTCTTCTTTATAGAGCTCGTCTACTTTGGCAAAATCACTTCCTGATTCTGCAATTTCATTCTTCACATCTTCAATGCGCTGCTCTATTTTCTCAATCGTATCTTGAATGGTTTCCCATTCTTTCTTTTCTTTATAGGATAATTTCACTTGCTTAGGCTTTTCATTCACGATGTCTTCTTTTTGACTCGATTGCTTTTTATCAAGTGCTTCAAGTTCTTTTTCTCTTTTTACAACATCAAGGTAATCAGAATAAGAGCCATAATAATGATTAATCTCTCCTGTGCCATCAAAAACGAAAAGCTGTTCTGCTATCTTATCAAGGAAATAGCGATCGTGAGAGACGGTGATAACAGCGCCAGGGAAATCAGCAAGGTAGTCTTCTAATACCGCTAACGTTTGAACATCCAAATCGTTCGTAGGTTCATCAAGAAAAAGGACATTTGGTTCTTCCATTAAAATGCGAAGCAAATATAATCTTCTTTTCTCTCCACCGGATAATCGCGATATGTAAGTCCACTGCATATCAGGTGAAAATAAAAATCGCTCAAGCATTTGGGAAGCTGAAACGGTTCCGCCTTTTCGTAGGCGAACCTCTTCTCCACCTTCTCGAATGTACTCGATAACTCTTAGTGATTCATCAAGTCCTTCATTTTGTTGGGTGTAAAAACCAGGTTTAACTGTTACTCCAATTTCAACGTGACCAGAGTCAGGTGCAATCCGACCTGCAAGCATATTGAGTAATGTTGTTTTACCAGAACCATTGGGTCCGATGATACCAATGCGGTCTTGAGGAAGGACAAGATAGTTAAAGCGATCAGTCAATGTGCGACCATTAATGGTTTTTGTAAGGTCAGTTGCTTCAATCACCTTTTTCCCTAGTCGACTAGCTCCTAAAGCCATATCTACGTTGCCTTCAGTCGCACGCCCAGGTACTTCTTTCATATTTTCAATTCTTTGTTTCCTGGCTTTTTGTTTTGTCGTTCTTGCTTTAGCTCCCTTTTTTAGCCATTCGAGTTCACTCTTAAGTAATTTGTTATGCTTATCTTCTTCTTTTGCTTCACGTTCTTCTCGCAACGCTTTCTGTTCTAAAAACGTCGCATAGTTCCCATCATATTCAAATAACCGTCCCTTATCTAATTCAAATATGCGATTCGTTACGCGATTAAGAAAGTACCGGTCGTGTGTGACAAGTAAAAGAGTTCCCGAATAGCTCGCGAGATACTGCTCTAACCACTCCACTGTAGCATTATCAATATGGTTTGTAGGCTCATCTAGAATTAACAAATCGGCAGGATTAATAAATGCTTTTGCTAGTGCAACCCGCTTCTGTTGACCGCCCGATAACTCATTAACCTTCGCCTCAAAATCATGAAGACCTAACTTCGTTAAGATCGTTTTAGCTTGTGTACTAAAATCCCATGCTTGAAGACGATCCATGTCTTCTTGTGCTTGAAGCAGCATTTCTTGAGCAGATTCTTTTTCGGGATGATTCATAACGATTTGAAGCGCCTCTTCATATTTCCGCACCGTATTAAAAAGCGGTACGTCACTATCAAAAACCGTTTCAAGAATCGTCTTCTTCTCTATAAACACAGGATCTTGAGGTAAATATTCCACATGAAATTGATTCGCGTGATAAAGTTTGCCACTATCCATTGATTCAAGTCCCGCAAGGATTTTAAGCAATGATGATTTTCCAGTCCCGTTGACACCGATTAATCCGATTCTTTGCTTATCTTCGAGCGAAAAAGATATTTCATCAAATAATGTTTTTTCTCCATATGACTTGGTGATTGATTCAGCCTGTAACAAGCTCATGATACTCATCCTTTTCTCTCTTTAGTCTGCTTTCTATTTTAACTGTTTTAGAGATAGAAGGGAACTAATCTACCACTATCATAAAGAAAAGAAGCTCCATTCAGAGCTTCTTTTTGTTAGGCATTCTTTTTCTGTTTTTTATTTTTCTTATGTTTCTTATTATTGTTCTGATCAGCTGCAAGCTCACTCGCAAATTCTGTCTCATGCTTTTGATTTTGCTTTGGATTTTTCATTGCTTCACCTCCCTTGCTTCTTAAGGTGAGCAATATTTCTTTTTCTATACTAGTACGGTAATTGAAATTTTATATTCAGTTCCAAAAAAGGACTGATCGATCTCAGCCCTGCTCTTCTTCTTTAATGATGTTTTCAATCGGTTCTCTTTGGCTAAACCCCCCTAAATCAGAATGAAAAAAGGATACCTCGCTTTCCCCTTCTTTCCAACAAAGTAGCACTTTCTTTCCATTGATGACGGCAGGAAAATCAATTAGCCCTTCATCTACGCCTTTAATTTCAACACCGAGGGCCATAATATTATTGATAAACGTTTGTGCTTCTAATTCCATAAACTCCATACGAGCTTCTTTCTTAAATAGAATATCCTCATCTACTTTTGTTTTATGGCGATAAAGAAGCGTTTTTTTGTGTTGCTCAATTTGATCATAATGTTCATTAAACTGGGCTTTCAAACGCTTTAATCCGGCGAGCTCTCTTTTAATCATGGGTAATAAATTATTCGCTTCCTCTAAAGTAAAATATTTTTTATCCATGTTTTTCCTCCTGGTTCATCTTTACTACTTCTTATTTACCCTTCCTTCTATTCTTTACACATCTTTCGACGAAATTTTACAATTAAAAGAGTGCTTCAAACGGGTACAAATTTCCGATATGATAGTAAGTGAACGGGGAACCATTAATAAAGGAGGAATTTCTTTGGCTAAAGTAACAGTACCAGATCACGGATCATTTGACGTAGAAGAAGGAACGAAATTAACTCTTGCACTTGAAGATAATGGAGTTCAGGTGCTTCACCGGTGCGGCGGTAAAGCAAAATGCACGACTTGCCGTGTTGAAGTAATTAATGGGGAGTTTGGAGATCTAACAGAAATTGAGCAAGAAGCATTCAAGAAAAAAGGTGTAGAAGAAAACCTACGTCTGTCCTGTCAAGTTCGCGTTAACGGCAATTGTGAAGTAAAGCCTATGATGACAGTTGAAAGTTCTGGTCTTGATGCCGGTCCGAGACCTGCAGAATAAAGGAAGTTACTTAGACGAGCTATACACAGCTCGTCTTTCTTTAGAATAATTTAGTAAGCGACTGATATTTAAGCTTGTCATCCTCGAGCTTTGCTAAACTATGATTAAGGTGTTCCGTAACCACTTCAAGAAGGCTTGCCTCATCATTCATCTCTATAAGCTGGATCAATTGATGATGTTCGAGGAGATCATTTTCATCATTTTCGCTGAAAACGTCATACAAAATCATATATATGGTGATTTGGTTTAATATCTTGTCCATAAAATCAATCAAATAACGATTTCCACTCGCATTCGCCATTACAAGATGAAAAGCCTTATTTTTCTCATGGTATACAAGCATGTCCCTCGCTTCAAAAGCTTTACTCATCTCCTCCGTATGAGATTTTAACAACTCTATATGTGTTTTCACCAGTTTAGAGTACCCTTCCCTGATTGCCAATTCTTCTAAGACCTTTCTCATTTTAAAAGCCTGAATCATCTCTTCCATCGTCGGTTGAACGATAAATGCCCCTTTATTCGGAATGACATCGACAAGTCCCTCTGCTTCTAACTTCGAAATAGCGCTACGAATCGGCGTCCTGCTAGCATTTACTTTCGCTGCAATTGCACTTTCAAACAGCTGATTTCCGGGTGCAATTTGTCTCCTTAATATTGCATTCTTTATAAGCTGATATACTTTTTGCTCGACCGTTTCTTTTCGCATATCTCAAGACCCGCCTTACCTCTCTTTTCCCTCATTTTAACATATCGGTTGTTTTTTTGAACAATATTGTTGAACAATCTTGTTCGACTTTATCCGATATGATATATTATCCTACGTATTCAGGAACAGAACGGAGTGATAAAATGAATAACACCGGAAAAGAAATCACTTTAATTATTATTGGATCGCTATTCTTTGCGCTTGGGGTAAACTTGTTTGCGATTCCGAATGAATTAGGTGAAGGTGGCGTAACCGGTATTTCCATGACGCTATATTATATTCTTGATTGGTCACCGGGAATTACGAACTTTGTAATGAACGCTGTACTTTTAGCGATTGGATATAAAGTACTAAACAAACGAGTAACATGGTACACAATGCTTGCCATTTTCTTTAGCTCATTATTTATCCAGCTCACTGAGGGAATGGGCGAACCTCTTGATATCATGCTTGGTACTGTCTTTGCAGGTGTGTTCATTGGGATCGGTCTTGGTCTTGTTCTTCGCTCAGGTGGAACAACCGGCGGCTCTACGATTGTAGCCAGAATGCTCAACCAGCACTTTGGATGGAGCGTTAGTACATCGATGTTCGTATTCGATATTCTAGTCGTTCTCGGTTCTTCTGTCGTTATTGGAATTGAAAATACGATGTACACGGGAATTTCTATCTATATTAGTACGAAAATATTGGACTATTTAATTGATGGATTTGATACACGAAAAGCCGTTACCATTATTTCAAAAAACACCGTCGCAATCGCAGAAAAAGTAAGCGAAGAAATGGACCGAGGCGTTACAGTCATTAACGCACGCGGTCATTATTCCAATGAATCAAAAGATATTCTATACGTTGTGATTAACAAACAGGAGCTTTTTCTTCTTAAAAAAATGATTCAGCAAGTTGATGATAAAGCTTTTGTTGTGGTTCATGATGTGCGAGATGTTTTCGGAGAAGGTTTTACCTTTCCAAAAACATAGTGAACAATCCCCCGGTGAAGTTCACCGGGGATTGTTTTAGTTAGGTACGATCGTACACAACAAAATCAAAATCATGCTCATTTCGCTCATCGCTTTCATGTTTTTCTCGCGATGTTTCTTTCCAATCATCTTTAGAGAAGTTAGGGAAATAAGTATCCCCATTAAATGTTTCATGAATTTCTGTAATATATAGTCGATCCGCATGCGGCAGAATTTGCCGATAAATTTCCGCTCCACCGATAACGAACCACTCTTTTTCCTCACGCTTTGTAAGATCGAGAAAAGCTTCAATTGAATGAAGAACAGTAACCCCTTCATATTCGAGATTTTTTCTCGTAATCAGATAGTTTTCGCGTCCGGGTAATGCTTTTCCAATCGATTCGAACGTTTTTCTTCCCATCACGATCGACTTTCCAGTGGTCATTCGTTTAAAGTAAGCAAGATCAGCTGGCAGATGCCATGGAAGATCGTTGTCTTTACCAATTAGCTGCTTTTCATCCATTGCAAGAAGAAATGAAATCATACAGAAACCTCTCCTTTAATATGAGGGTGAGGATGATAATCCGTTAATTCAAAGTCCTCAAATGAGAAATCAAAGATGGATTTCACTTCTGGGTTAATTTTCATTTTTGGAAGATCTTTCGTATCACGCGTAAGTTGAAGCTGAACTTGCTCGATATGGTTGTTATAAATGTGAGCATCGCCTAACGTGTGAATAAACTCACCGGGCTCTAAGTCACACACTTGTGCCATCATCATTGTAAGAAGTGCATAAGAAGCTATATTAAATGGTACGCCAAGAAAAACATCAGCAGACCGCTGGTAAAGCTGACAAGAAAGTTTACCATCCGCAACGTAAAACTGGAAAAGGCAGTGACATGGAGGCAAAGCCATTTCATCAACTTCAGAAGGATTCCATGCTGTTACGATCATTCTTCTGGAATTCGGATTTGTTTTAATTTGTTCAACCACTTTTGCAATTTGATCAACTGTCGATCCGTCTGCCCCTGTCCATGAGCGCCATTGATGACCGTAAACAGGACCAAGCTCTCCATTTTCATCAGCCCATTCATTCCAGATACGTACCCCATTATCTTGAAGATACTTCACATTCGTATCTCCTTTTAAAAACCAGAGCAGTTCATGAATAATGGATCTAAGGTGAAGTTTTTTTGTCGTTAACGCAGGAAAGCCCTCCTGCAGATCGAAGCGCATTTGATGGCCAAATACACTCATTGTTCCCGTGCCCGTTCGATCAGATTTTTTTGTTCCGTTATGTAAAATTTCTTCGCAAAGCTGCAAATAAGTCTTCATCGTACTCCTCCTTTAATTCTCTACTGACCATTGTAACATGAAGAAAGTAGAGAAGTAACTTCGGAATCTCTTGTAAAAAACACCCAAAAGGAACCTTTTCCATGGGCATACATACTGTATATCAGAAATGTTGGAAAGGATGAATGTCAAATGGGTAAAGGCGATAAATTGCCTAAACTGTTTCAAGACCCTGCTATACAAAATTGGATGAACACGTTTGATGATTTTTTTAAAGAGCCGTTTGCTAATCTGCTGCCTGCGCAGTCGTTTCGCGTTGACCTATATGAAACGGATGCTGCTTTTATCGTAGAAGCAGAGTTACCTGGTATTTCAAAGGAACAAATTAAGGTTGAACCGCTTGGAGATGGACTGCGCATTTCAATCGAGTCAAAAGAATATCAGGAAACACGAAACGATAAGCAAAAATATTATAAACAAGAACGCTCCTACGCGAGTACGAGTCGTACGATCAAACTCCCTTATCACTTCTCAATGAAAAATGTGAAGGGCAAATACGAAAACGGCATTCTTGAAATTAAAATACCGAAAGCCGACCGGATCCAAAACGATTCAAACTATATCGATATCCATTAAAAAAGCGTAGGGCACATGCCCTGCGCTTTCGTATTTACATACTCCAATCAATAAATGCGTTTCCTTCTAAGAAGCGCTCGCAATCCATCGCAGCCATACATCCTGTTCCTGCTGCTGTAATCGCTTGTCGGTAAGTAAAGTCCTGAACATCCCCACAAGCAAATACGCCTGCAACATTCGTTCTGGTGGTTCCAGGTTCCACTTGGATATAACCTTTATCGTCCATATTTAGTTTACCTTGAAGAAAATCGGTGTTTGGACGGTGGCCTATGGCAACGAAAATACCATCCGTATTCACAATTTCTTCTTTACCAGAATCACTATCCTTCACTTTAATACCAATAACTTTATTGTTTTCGGCCACAACCTCAATAGGTGAAGCATTGAGTTTCCAGCTAATTTTTTCGTTTGCGCGTGCGCGCTCTTGCATGATTTTTGATGCACGCAAGTCCTTTCTTCGATGAAGGATGGTTACTTCTGATGCAAATTTTGTTAAGAAAGTGGCTTCTTCCATTGCAGAGTCTCCTCCACCAATTACGACGATTTTTTTACCACGGAAGAAAAAGCCATCACACGTTGCACATGTACTAACACCTCTGCCCATATTCTCTGATTCGCCTGGAATTCCGAGAAGTTTCGCTGAAGCACCAGTAGAAATAAGAACTGATTCCGCCATGATGTCGCCAAGTGTATCCGTTGTTAGTTTAAAAGGACGTTCACTAAAATCTATGTCCTTCACCCAGCCACGTTCGATCGTTGCACCAAAACGGAGCGCCTGCTTCTTCATGTTTTCCATCAATTCAGGACCAAGAACACCATCTGGAAACCCGGGGAAATTTTCTACATCAGTTGTTAACGTAAGCTGCCCACCAGGTTCCGGCCCTTCTATGACAAGCGGATCCATATTTGCTCTCGCAAGGTAAATCGCTGCTGTTAAACCTGCTGGTCCTGTTCCTACAATAACTGCTTTATGCATAATGACCCTCCTCTATCGACTTCATTATGTTATTTTTCCTAATTATAAAGAAATAAACCCTTCTCTTACAAATTATATGAGTAATAGTCAATATGTTTCTTCGTTCATGCAAATGGTTGTCCATTTTCCTCCCTTCTTGGTAGAATAGAAACAGTTATGAATTTGTTAGGAAAACTTGAGGTGAATAGAAAATGAATCCAATTGTAGAATTTTGCATGAGCAATCTTTCAAGCGGTTCACATAAAGCAATGGAAACACTAGAAAAAGATACGGACCTAGACGTCCTTGAATATTCCTGTCTTGGCCATTGCACGCTATGTAGCCAAGAAATGTACTGCCTTGTTAACGGCGAACGTGTGACCGGCGAAACGCCAGATGAACTTGTTGATAACGTCTACCAGTTCATCGAAGAAAACCCGATGTTTTAATGAGAATCGGACATACTAAGTGGTGAATCCATGTAGAGGAGGCACTTGTATGAAAAAGCGTAATGCATATGATCCTAAAACGGGGATCCAGGGTGAAAAAGAAGGCGAAGACGCTCTATTGATGAATAAAAAAAGAGGCCCGCAAAATGCGCGCCCTAAAAAGAAGTAAAAGCCGCACGCTGCGGCTTTTTCTTATGCGATTCGAAACCGAAATGTGAACCAAAAATCATCATTTAACAGATCCCCTGTTGCTATGATATGCTGTTCGCCTTCATCATCGAGTGTAATCCAACTATTGTGTTCATCCCTGTAAACCGGATAAAAGTTTCCCTCTTTAAATAATTTCCGCTGAAACGGGTTTTCTGAACCGACAAACGGTTCTTCTTCAAAAACATCTCTAATGCATTGTACAAGTTCCATCTAGGCTGTAATCCTCCCTTACTACTCTCCAACCAAAAACACCCCGCGCACCTCTCTTAAGAGAGCCACTTAGGCGGAGTGTTTTTATCCCAATAAATTTTACCTACTTCATAATGCTCTTCAAAATTATCATCTGCTGCATGATAGTGAAAGTTAAACCAGTAGCCATCCTGAGGCGGGTGATCTCTTCGAACGTGAAAGCGCAGAAGATCTTCTCCACTCTGTTCGCTATACACATGAAGAATCCGCTCTCCATATCCGCCAGACGGTGACTCCGTTAAACGAAGCGTCCTAAGTTCTTCAACATCAAGATCTGCAACGGATGCTACAATGGCTTCTGTCATTTTCGGAACGATTGACTCCGTATACTCGCTACCTACACGAGTCGAAATCGCTTCTCCAAACTTTGATAATCCCTGTTCTTCTGACTGACTACTTGCATAAGTGACAAAATGCGCAAGCAATTCAGTAGAGGAAACTTGCGCTGCAATTGTCGGCCAATCTGTAGCCTCTTCTTCCGTAGGTTCCGATAACTCTACTGGCTCGTCCAACGAATCGAGAAGAAGATGGCCTTCCTCCTGATACGTCTCTGACGGCTCGTTTTTTTCATCAGCTAGGTATCCAGTAGGAATAACCGTTCCTAACGTCATTACAGCGACAAATGCTACAAATAACTTTCTCATCCATAGAGGAAATTTCATTATGTGCACCTGACTTTCGAAGATCAATAGTTAGTCTTATTTTCGCACGATCTATTAAAAAAAGCCAGATGTTTACGCTACTTTTCACAATGAGGTCATGAAAAAGAGCGCCTCATGTAAGCGCTCCACGGTTTAGCATGTAAACATGTCAATTCTTCTTAAGCTAATTCCTGTATAAACCCACCTTCTACCAGTCCAACGAAATCCAGATACAGACGTACGTCCTACGAATACCGGCCAAAACCAGAACGAATTGCCGCCTCTCATCCAAATATAAGTAAATCGATACATGCATCTTCTAATCGAGCCAGGATCAACGGCAAATGTTCCTGCTTGCGCAGAAGACATTGGTCTTGGAGGCGGTGATGCAGGTGGGCTCGATGTTGGTGCTACTGGCTGCTGGCGATAAGAATCAGTGTTGTCATAGTGGTACGCAATATGCTCATGTTCTTCATAATACATTCGGTCCATCCCCTCTCTCTTATACAGCAATGTATGCGATATCCAAGTAAGATGTACCGAAATGAAAACAACAAAAAAAGCATCTCTCCTGAGTATGCTCGATAAAAAATCATTTAGTTAAACGATGCTGGTGACCCGTACGGGATTCGAACCCGTGTTACCGCCGTGAAAGGGCGGTGTCTTAACCGCTTGACCAACGGGCCAACAAAATGGAGCGGGTGATGGGGATCGAACCCACGACATCAGCTTGGAAGGCTGAGGTTTTACCACTAAACTACACCCGCAAAGATGGAGGAGGAAGAGGGATTCGAACCCCCGCGGGCGACTAAGCCCCTGTCGGTTTTCAAGACCGATCCCTTCAGCCAGACTTGGGTATTCCTCCGATATATAATTGGTGGAGCCTAGCGGGATCGAACCGCTGACCTCCTGCGTGCAAGGCAGGCGCTCTCCCAGCTGAGCTAAGGCCCCGAAATATGGTGCGCCCGAGAGAAGTCGAATCCCTAACCTTCTGATCCGTAGTCAGACGCTCTATCCAATTGAGCTACGGGCGCAAAAAAATATATGGTGCGGGTGAAGGGACTTGAACCCCCACGTCGTAAGACACTAGATCCTAAGTCTAGCGCGTCTGCCAATTCCGCCACACCCGCATGTGTGGTGCCGGCCAGAGGACTTGAACCCCCAACCTACTGATTACAAGTCAGTTGCTCTACCAATTGAGCTAGACCGGCGAAGTCTATTGAAGCTTAATCAAGCTGATCCTTTTAAAAAATAAATGGTGGAGGATGACGGGCTCGAACCGCCGACCCTCTGCTTGTAAGGCAGATGCTCTCCCAGCTGAGCTAATCCTCCATTAAACAGCGACTTCATCATAATACTATATAATCCATTACTTCGTCAACACTTAATTTCATGTGTTTTTTTCAAGGACAAGACCTATCTTATCATCGCTTTATAAAAAACACAACCCTTTTCCATAAAAAAAAGCGAGGAATTTCTCCCTCACTTATACTGTGGTTTGAATGAGTGGTTTTTTCTTTTTATTTTCACGGAGTACTGGTCTTTTTTTAGTCACCATTTCAGAATCATATTTTCGGTACTCCTTCATATCAAGTGATTCCCTCAAAAGCTGATCTTCAAGATAGTGACGCTTTCTTTTCAAAAAAACCCCTCCTCATAAGTATTAACTTCCATTACCCCTGTATGCTGGTTTTGAAACTAGAACCTATTACTTTATTTTAGATCGAAAAGTTACAGGTAACACATAATTTATTCAGCACCTGAAACTTTATTCCTCATTCAGGATAAATTGGTACGTGTTTTCCTGCTCCTTTCCTAATCGCTCAGTAAAGGTTACTTGGCCATCCCGTGTAACGATGATGATCGTTTGCGCCCTTGTACCGTAATTCTCAGATGAAATATATACCGGCGAAAGCATCCTCTCCCATTCAATCGGTACCCCGGTTTCAGGCAATAAATGATCTGGCGCAGGATCAGCATGCGAGAGCATTTCAAAAAGCCGTTCCTGATCAAGTTCGTTTTCTTCTCGTATATAGCGGGTGAGCTCTTCCTTAAGCTTCTCTACTTTCGGCCAGTTCGTATTCAGTAAATGATTACTTACCGCATGAATGCCGCTTTCTACTCTGGAAATTTGGTTCTGCTTGTTTGAATAGTAATAAAGAGTATTGAAATCTCCCGCAAGTAAATTAAACCCATTGTACTGCTCTTTCTTTAGCTGAACGGTTTTTAGATATGCCTCTGCAGATTGATTCTGTCGTAAGTAATCAGCAGTTAAATCGCCTCTTGAATGGTTCTTAGGTTCTTCACCAGGCTCTCGATAATTTGTGAGCGCCGCAATTTTCCCTTTTGTTGTAACGCCAAGCCATGTTCCCATTGCTTTCAAATCGCGACCACCTAGTAAACCAGGTACATCTTCCCAATAATGCGCAGGCATTGTTGGCCGCTCGTAGAACTCGTCTCGATTAGCTATTAAAATAAAAGGATATTTTTCATGAGCATTTATGGCTACAGCAATTAAACACACCTTTACGTACCTCCTCACCCTGGTTAAGTGTAAAAAAAAACGCAACGGTATCCGCTGCGTTACATTTGCGCCATGTGAACTTCTTCCTCACAAGCTGATGAACAATATTGCTTATGTTCTTCTTTGCAAGAATCACAAACGATATGAAGCTTGTCACACGTAACATTTGCACAATTAATGTACGTATCTGCTGGTTCCTCGCAATGATAGCATTTCCCTACCACCGTATCTTCATCAGTACGGTTCACAGGTACAGCAAGGCGATCATCAAAAACAAAGCACTTACCGTCGAAGTATTTGCCCTGTACTTCTGGATCTTTACCATACGTGACAATACCACCATGAAGCTGAGAAACATCAGAGAACCCTTTCTTTAATAAATACCCTGAAAATTTCTCACAGCGGATTCCGCCCGTGCAATACGTTAATACTTTTTTGTCCTTTTGGTCGGCAAGATTCTGCTCGATCCAGTCTGGAAGATCACGAAATGCCTTAATGTCAGGACGAATGGCATTACGGAAATGGCCAATATCATACTCATAGTCATTTCTAGCGTCAATAACGATCACATCATCATCTTCTAGCGCTTCCATAAACTCCTTCGGCTCAAGGTAGTTTCCGGTAATTTCTTTCGGATTAACATCTTCCTCAAGTCTTAATGAAACAATCTCTTCACGTGGTCGGACGTGCATCTTTTTAAACGTATGACCATCTGCTTCATCAATTTTAAAAACGATATCGTGGAAGCGTTCGTCAGCTTTTAGTTCTTCCATATACCGCTCAGTATCCTGAACGGTTCCTGAAACGGTTCCGTTAATTCCTTCTGTACCGACAAGCACTCTTCCTTTTAAATTCAAAGATTGACAGAACTTAAGATGCTTTCGAGCAAAATAAGCTGGATCTTCAATTTCTACATACTGATAATATAACAGCACTTGATATGCTGAAGCTTCTGATTGCAAATCAAAAACCACCCTTTACGTCTTCTTCACTTAGGACTTCTTATTGCAAGCCTAAATCAATACTATATCTTACCCGATTTAGATAGTGATGTAAAGAAGACTATCTTGCCGGAAAATACTCTTCCTTAAGCTTTTCAATTTCAATGAGAGAGGCCTCTGCCCACCTTCCGCCTTCATGCTTTAACTCAGCTTCTTGTGTGCCAAGGGCGTCGCGCAACGATTCGTTGTAATTAGGAACGTCCCCTTCATAGTGGTTAATGGCTGATAACGGCACAAGAGCCTTCTCAAATTCAGCGAGCGCTTTACGCTGATGGAAAAGAGGAACATCTAGCTGTTTTGGATTATGAAGATCGCCCTGTGTTGGGTGCTTCATCACCGCAAGCACTTTGACAACAGCTTTTGGATCCTTTAGGTCTACAACCTCTCCAATATACCTACCTGTCTTATATCCTGCTGTGACTATTTCACCTGGTTGAAACGTTTTTTTCTGTGTCATTTTTCGCTTCACTCCTTCATCAAACTGTGGGTACAAGTTGATGATATCATAAAATCCTCCTTCGTCAGGAGGATTTTATCTTGTGAAAACATGTTTGCCAATTTCTTTAATAATATGCCTTGTCCGAATCCAATCGTCAGTTGCGATATCAGGATTATAATAAAACAAAGCGCCTGAAGTTGGATCTTGTCCACTAAGTGCAGCATAAACTGCTTTGTAGGACTCTGGTCCTGGACGCTGATCATATTGACCATCTGATACGGCCGTATATGCGCCGCCTTCAAAGATTACTTCTTTTAGGCTGTTTGGAAATTTTGAAGAAAGAACACGATTAATGGTTACAGAAGCTACCGCTACTTTCCCTTCAAACGTTTCGCCTCTCGCTTCTCCATTAACTAATTTGGCTAGCATTTCAATTTCTTCTATTGAATAGTTGGTAACGGAAAATTGATCCTTCGTTACTTTCTTAACATCATTCATATTTTTAACAGGAAGGTTAAGCAATAGTGCCACATCCTGCTTCGTTTCTGGTTCAGGCGTTTCACTTGGTGCAATTGCAGTTTGCTCTTCTTCTATCATCGGAGGTGCTTTTATCATAGTAACCGCCACTACCTGATGAGACTGAGCAGAAAACATCGTAAAAAAGAGACTAGTCATTAAAATCGTAATAACCAACTTTTTCATACACCCCATCCTTTCAGTAGCTTTTAACACGTCATAAAGGATAGAGGAAGAAAAGCATACTTACAATAGGGAGTCAAAGGGATGAGATCCATTTATAAGAACAAAAAGAAACTCCTTCCAATTATAGAAGGAGTAAATATTCATCTTAAAATTGCTTCATCGCAAGAACTTGTAGCGTTAATTCATCACTAGGAGGGTTATGAAGTCCCGCTCGTACATCTCTGTACAAGCGTTCCAGCTGATTCTTTTTCATTAAGCTTCGTCCCCCAACAATGCGCATGGAAAGGTCAACAGCTTCCATCGCAGCTTTGACTGCCTGGGTTTTTGCAGCAAAAAGCTGTCCCTGCATGTTCATTCGCTCTTCTGGATACTGATCCCACTGCTCTGCCACCGAATAAAGAAAATGACGAGCACTTAAGAGCGCAAGTGATATGCGACCAAATTTATCTTGAATATGGGGAACATCTTTTAATGGAATATCAAGACTGTTTGGTTGATAAGAAGTAACGAATTTCACCGCTTCTTCTCGTGCAGATTCAGCAATCCCCAGATACACAGCAGGGATATGAAGTAACCACGCCGGAGGAAGTGATGCCGTTTTGCGTTCCTTGTCATAAATTTCAAGAAGAGCTTCAGACGGAACGAAGACGTCTGTTAAGACAAGATCATCACTTCTCGTTCCTCTCATTCCTAAAACGTCCCATGTTTGTTCAAGTGATACACCTTTTTGATTCATTGATACTAAAAAGTCAGCCGGCACACCATTTAACGTCGATTTCACAATCACAGAGTCAAGATGTGGACTTAACGTGGTGAATGTTTTTCGGCCAGTAAGCTGATAGCCCCCCTCTACTTCTGTAGCAATGGTTGCAGGGAGTCCTCCTCTCGTTGGATCACCAGTCTCCTCTTCCGTTTGAGCTCTATTCACAAGCTGTCCTTTCAATACATCCTTACAAAGTTCCGCATACGTATTATCATTCCAAGGTCGACGGTCATGAAGATCTTTTAGAATACCAAAATGCCAGCCAATCGATAACGCGCCAGCTCCTTCGCCTTTCCCAAGCTCCTCTTGGATAAGGACTAGTTCGTAAAGGGAAAGTCCTTTCCCACCAAATTCTTCTGGAATGGGCAGGGAAGTAAAGCCTGAATCCTTCATACTTGCTATAATGGAGTCAGGAATGCGCGCTTCCTCGTCAATTTGCTCAGCGCTCTCTTTAAGCTCAGCGCGATGCTTACTAGCTAGATGAAGGAGCTCTTTCTGACGATCATTTCGAACAAATCTCTCAATCATTTCATGCACCCTCTTTCAACAAGTTATCAATCCTTCATTTTAGAAGACGAAAGATCAAGAAGTTCATCAATCCGTTCTTGTTCAAATCCAATAATCACTTCACCATCAATAACGATCGTTGGCGTGGACATTGAACCGTGATCGTTGATGAGCTCATTCCGTGCTGCCTGGTTTTCTTTTATATTTAACAGTTCATATTTGACACCGTGCATTTGAAAATAATTTTTCACAAACTCGCACGGCGGACATGCTGGTTGGGTATAGAGCTTTACATTTTTCATCTTTCATCACGTCCTAACATTAAAATAAATCCGTTTAAAACATATCACCCCTCTCATCATCTTTCAACTATTTTACACGCGATACGTTTGTACTTATTTGGCAAAGGGAAAGGTTTTGCTGAAGGTGTTTTGAAACTTTTCGCGAAATCTATTCGTATAGAATGGTAGGAAGCAAAACCAAACGATTTCATTCTATTGAAGGAGTGTCATATATGAGTAATCAGCCTGAAAAAGTTAACTCTCAACGTGAAAAAGCTGAGGAAATTATTCAAAGCTTTTATCATGAAGATGATACAGATAAAATACTTCAATCCTTATCTGGGCTAGGTGAAGATGCCCAGCGTGATGCTGGAGAGTCATTAGAAGCATTAAAGCGGCCCGTTAAAGGAATGATTGATCAACCGAATAACGATTTACCTGATAATCTTCACAAACTTAGAGAGCATGTTTCAGAGCTTGAGCCCTCTTACTTAAAGAAAAATAAATTTAATAAACTGCTAAATCGCGTCATGGGTCGTAATGAAGTTGAGCAATATGCGAAGAAATATAAAACGGTGGAATCCCAGGTTGAAGTCATTGTTGAGTCTCTTCTAACTGGTAAAGATAAGCTACAAGAAGATAATGTGATGTTAAAAGAACTTAAGGATGTGGCTAGAGACCGAATCTTCGGCTTAGAAGATCAAATGGAGCTAGGTCAGACGCTCATGACAATGCTTGATGAGGAAGCGGCTAAGACCGAATGGAAAGATAATCCCCTTCCGATCCAAAAAGCGCAACAAAAAGTAGTTAGTCGAGTAAAGAATATGTCACAGGCTGTCATGGTTCTACGTCAGTCTATGGCTTCAGTCGATTTGATCATGGAAAATAATGAAAAGCTAGAGGAAGCAATCTTTAATGCCGTTACGATGACGAAGAACATCATCACGGTTACAGCTTCAATCCAGCTAGCACTTGGCAACCAGCAGAAAGTGATTTCCGCTGTCCAAAATGTTAACGAAGCAACAGAGTCAATGCTCCTTCGAAATGCTGAAATGCTAAAGCAAAATACGGAAGAAACGGTCAAAACACTTGAGAAACCGGCCATTGCAATTGAATCCTTCCGAAAAGCCTATCAGGATGTATTTGAAGCCATTGAGATTACAGAGAAATCAAATGTCCGTATTATTGATAGCGGTAAAAAGTTCATACTAGAAATGGATCAGCTAAACAAAGAAATGAAAACCAAATTGGATAGCACAACGTCGAGACAAAAGCAGCTTTCTGATGCAGCCGATCGACTTTAATGACAGGAGGGAATCCTATGGGGCTTTTCGATTCTTCTGAACCCCAGTGGCTTGAAAAGCTGTTACCACCGCAATTCAAGACGGTGGAAGCATCACTACTTCAGGATGCGAGTACAACGAACTTCCTTTCATATGCGGAACAGTTGTTAGATGAATTTATTGATAAACTCGATCCTTTAGAAAATAAGCCACAAAAATGGAAGCGTACAGAACGAGGATTTACTGTTTATTTAAAAATACGACGAAACCTTATTTTATTTTCTGGATATGACAGCCAAAAAGATCGTTCGTCTACACCCAAAAAGTTTTACATTCAATGGGAACGACAAATGATCGCAAAACGAGATACAGGTAAATGCAAGCAGGGTACCATTTTAATTAATGATCGAGGAAGAATTATTAAACGAAGTATTAAACGCTCTCCTTTTTTTAAAGGGATTTTTCAGCGCATGAAATTATTAGATCACGCCTTATTAGGTACAAATGCATCGCAAGAACAAGGAGCAATTGATCCGGTGTTAAAAGAACAACTAAATCATTTAGAGCAAGTGGCTACACACGCTTATATTAGCGGCGTTATTCATTCTAGAGCGACAAGACTCATTCACCTTTTTCGTCAAATCTTACCTGAACTTGAGCCCCTTGACCTTGAGGAACGCCATGTTGTAAAGCGGATGCTTTCAACTGAGCTACCGAACATACTGACAGGCTATACTGCCCTATCTGCAGAAAATCGCGAGTTGCGGCACCGCGACCTATTTCAAGCTCTTTGCCAAATGGAGTTAACGCTTCATCAATACCTCGAAAAAATAGAAGACCATCGTCTTTCAAAAGTGGATCACCTTCTTAAAGTAAATAAAATCAGATATGACAAATAAAAAGCTAGCTGTCTACAGACAGCTAGCTTTTTTGATTAAACCTCTTGTTCAATATGCTCTTGCATTAATTTTTGTAGTCGCTCATTGACTTCCTCTTGCGTTAAACCATGTTCAGCTACGTAACGGTTGCGAGGTGATGTTCTGCACTCATGTGAACATCCGCGCAAGTATTTATGTTCGTTCTCCTCTGATGTAATAATTTGTTTATTACATTCAGGGCTTGCACAATTAACATAGCGTTCACACGGTTCACCAGTGAAGTAATCTCTACCAACAACAACATGATCTTTTTGGTTAATCGGAACAGTAATTCGGCCATCAAACACATAGCACTGTCCATCCCAAAGTTCCCCTTTGGTGTCTTCATCCTGACCATACGTCACGATACCACCATCAAGCTGATTAACATCCTCAAATCCTTGATTAACCATCCAGCCTGTGAACTTTTCACAGCGTATTCCGCCCGTACAGTACGTAAGAATCTTCTTATCCTTTTGATCGGCAAGATTTTCCTGAACCCACTCGGGCAAATCGCGGAAATTCTTAATATCTGGACGAATGGCACCGCGGAAATGACCGACATCATACTCGTAATCATTCCGAGTATCAAGAATAATGACATCATCTTCCTGCATCGCTTCACGCCACTCAGCAGGCTTTAAGTGCTTACCACCGACCTGGTTTGGATCATGGTTTTCGTCAAGACGAAGCGTAACTAGCTCTGGTCTTAAACGGACGTGCATCTTTTTAAATGGATGTTCAGAAGCTTCGTCAATCTTAAAGAACAAGTCAGCGAACCGCTCATCCGCATGCATCATATCCATATATTGCTGTGTTTCTTCAAATGTTCCAGAAAGCGTTCCGTTAATGCCTTCTTCCGCAATAAGGATTCTTCCTTTTAAATTATGCTCTTTACAAAAAGCAAGGTGTTCTTCAACATATTCTTCCGGTTGATCAATTTGTACATATTTATAAAACAATAATACACGATAGTCTTTATTCATGCTTCTATCTCCTTTATTTCACTGTTTCCATTTTGCCCGTTACTGTTCCGTTCCAAAACCTTATTATAATGATTTTCGCAAGAAATGCAAAGGGTGAGATTCATAATATGATCTAAATGGTTAGGACAGGCATGTTTTGTCAGCTTATCAAAACAAATGAACGATTACAGTGAAAAACATCACACTTTTTTAATAGATGGTTCTACGACAACATCAACATTTCCTTTGATCGCTCTTGTAATCATACAGCCTTCCTCTGCTCGATGGGCAATGTCATGAATTCGCGAAGTCATTGCCTCATTAGGATCATTTGACAGGTAGATGACTGGATAATGATGAATAGATGCAACGTGAAGCCTTCCTTTATCACTTACGGTCAATTTAGATGAGATTTTAATATCTTCAAAAGGAATTTCATTTCGCTCTAAATACAAGCCAATCGTCATAAAATAACAGGCAGCTGACGAGCTTAAAAGCAATTCATCCGGGTTCGTTCCTCTTTCACTTCCCCCCATTGACGAGGGGATTGAGACGTCTGTCGTAAGGTTTTCCGTTTTTACTATCCCCTCACCAGAAAGGCCACCCTTCCAGCTTCCTTGCAGTTCAAATACATGATCCATTTTATCGACCTCCTATTAACTCGAGCAAAACTCCACTCAGATGAGTGGAGTTTTGTTATTAACAATATTGTTCAAAAGCTCCTGTCAAATTTGCTACGATTTCTTCCACATCATGATCTTCAATTTCTTCTCTTGGAATAAAGTGAAGTACCTGACCATCTTTTAGAAGGGCAATGGAAGGTGATGATGGTTCATATCCTTCTAGATATTCACGCATTTTTCCAGTTGCTTCACGATCCTGTCCTGCAAAAACGGTCACAAGATGTTCTGGTTTCTTTTCGTACTCAATCGCTTCACGAGCGGCAGGGCGAGCGAGACCAGCTGCACAACCACAAACGGAATTGATAAAAACAAGTGAGGTTCCCTTTCTCTCCGAAATAAAGCTTGCTACTTCATCCGGTGTTGTAAGCTCCTCAAAACCAGCTGATGTTAATTCATCACGCATTGGTTGCGCCATCTGGCGCATATATTCTTCGTATGGATTCATATCCTATACCTCCTGTGAAATTAATTTGATTTTCTTGCTTGCGTCATTTGATGCCAGACAGATCCTTTTGCTTCTTCTCCGCCTTTTATCCTCTCTAACGCCATACCAGCCTGCATCTTTACTTCAAACTCCGGATCATTTACCGCTTGTTCAAGTGCCGGAATTGCCGTTTCGTCTCCTACTTCATATAAGAACATTGCCGCCCTCCATCGAACAAGCTTGTTACGATCTTGTAGCGATTCAATCATTTCAGGAATGGCTTCAACAAAACCTAGATCAGACAAACAATCTCCAGCTGTTCGTCTTACTGTAACAGACTTATCTTTCAATGCTTGATAAAGAAGCGGAAGCACTTCCTTCGATTCGATCATACCAAGGAAAACGACTGATAAGCGTCGTACAGAAGCTTTTTCATCCTGCAAAGCCTTTTCTAGCACTGGTAAATCAGTGAGCACTGGATCCATACGGTCAAGTGCAGCGTATCTGACCTTCCAGTCAGCATCATCAAGCATCGCAAGGGTGACCACTTTTTTCTCCTGCTTAATTGATTCACTTTGATCTGAAAATGCAGCTTTTACAAGTGCTTCAAGTCGCTCTTCACTGTAAGTCGCCGCAATTTCTTCTGTAACCTCTTGTCCGATCTCTTCAGGTGAACCGTATCTTGGATTTTGTTCCTTCCACTGTCGCTCCATCACCATATTTTCTGAAGCTGATGAGGCTTTCATTGCTGCCTGCATAAAGCGCTCAGGTAATCCAAAGCGCTGTTCAGATTCCCCTTCTTCTAGCTTCACTTGCATCGGGATGCCACGAAACATTTGGATCGATACTTTTATTTCACCGAAACCTTCAGAAGACTGCTCTGATGCTTTGTATTCTTCAACAGCTTCACCGAACGCCTCTCTGGCACCTGGGAGAATATCTTCCCAGGCGTATTTCGCGTTTCGTTCTAGTGCAATAAAATCCATCACATGATAAAGGCCCTTCACGCCTGGAACTGCCATTAATTTCTGAATATACGCTGGAGCATTTGTGAGATCAGTCTCAAGTTTATATTGCCTCGTGTCTCCAGCTGGTAACTCTTCACTTAAATTAATTTTCATCGAATTTGGACTTGGTGTCGGTTCGATTGAAACAATCTTCACGCAATCGCCCCCTTCTAATCGTGATTTTATCATATGTGAAAGCACTGTACCATTACATTGAATCAAGGATCTAATTTCACCACTGTAGCGTTTTCTTTATATTCATTATAAAATGAGAGCACTTCTTCGACGTACTCATCGCTTTGATTGTAAGCAAACAGCGCACTTTCCAGTCTTCCCTCACTAGCTCCATTGGCTGAAAGGTAGCTCGCTGCAGTATACGCAGCATCTTTAAGGTTATAAGGGTCCGCTTTTCCATCACCGTTTCCATCTTTTCCATATCCACCGTGCTTTTGAATCAGCTCTAAATCCGTAATATCCACTAAATCATCCTTATCGAGTTCACCAAGACGGCTACCGCCATAGCTCCAGCCGATCCAGGTTAGAGGCATAAATTGATAATGGCCAATTGCCCCTTTTGGACTTTCTAATGTCGACATCGTGGAGAACTTTGTTTCAACACGATGAACAGCCGCGAGAAGCTCCCATTGCACATCATATTCATCTCCTGCTTCACGGTAGAGATCAATATACTCCTCTGGCACCTCGGATTTTTTTAATGGCTGAGAAAAAGAATCCGGTGACTGTTTTAAAATCAAGCCAATCACACCACTAATGATAATCGTTACGATAATTAAACTTCCCGTTCGTTTCACATTCGTTCTTCCTTCCTACCGTCTATCATCCTGTGGATTTGAAAATTCTTCACTAGGAAGATGAATCCACTTACTTAAATACCCGTGATCATAAAGAGCTTTAATCAATATGAGTAAAATCGGTGAAATAATAACTCCTGAAATCCCAAATAATGAGAGTGAAATAATCATAAAGGATAGAATTGTAAATGCTGACACACCAAGGGAATCACCCGTTATTTTCGGCTCCATAATCTGTCTCACAAGCATGACAACCGCTAGCAAGATTAAAAGCGATACTGCAAGAGATGTTTGCCCTATCGCAAATAGATAAATAGCCCACGGTATGAAAATGGCCGAAACACCGAGAAGGGGTAATAAATCAAAAAACGCTGATAATAGAGCAAGAGTAAACGCATTATCTACTCGCAAGATCCATAATCCACATAGAACGAGAACAAACGTAATCGTTATGAGCTTTAACTGTGCCTTTAAGTAAGCTCCAATCCCACTTAATACATTCTCCTTTAAGAAGAAGTATGCGGTCTTAAACGTATTCGGCGTGCGTTTCGCCGCAATTCGCTTCCACATTTCAATTTCGATACTTAAAAAATAAGCAAGTACGATACCGACAATGAAATTAATCACTAGTGTTGGGATTGAAGTTACAAAGGCAAACACACTATTTAAGAATGCAGTTAGCATAAACGATGCCTTTTCTACAAGAGTTAATGAAAAGTCCTGGGCCTTTTCAAGTACATCAGGTGGAAGAGCATTCATCTGAAGCTGTCCCCATTCGATATAATTCATAATCTGATCTTGAAACTTCGCAACATATCCAGGAATTAAGCTGATTAGATTTTGTAACTGAAGAACAAAAATAGCTCCCGCTAGAAAGACGACACTTAATACAACAAGAACAAATAAGAGCGTTGAAATGGTCGTTGCGGCTGTCTTCCCAATTCCTTTTCGATGTAAAAAACGTGCGAAAGGTTCAATGATTAAAAAGATGACATACCCTACGATAATTGGTGCTGCAATATCAAATAAAAAGCTAGATACTAACATTATTAGAAACACGGTTAGTACGATAAGTCCAATATCAAAAGCTGTACGCGCATAGCGTTGATAAAACGTTAACATTCCGTCACCTCAATTTTGTAATCTGTCGTAAGCATATCGGTTTTCACTCTAAATTTCCATAAGAAAAAGAAGGGCGCCCCCTTCTTTTCCTTAGTAGTATGAGAAGTTATTAATCTCTTGATCATAAGCGTCACTCACTCGAAGTTAGTCATGTCTGTCCACTTTATATTTGAATAGCTGTAACGGGTTCCTTTGCAGGACGTCCAAAATAGTAGCCCTGACCAAGTGGGATTCCTATTTCTCTACAAAAATCAACTTCATCTTTTCGTTCAATCCCCTCAGCGAGCAACGTAATGCCTTCCTCTTTTGAAATCGAAACCATCTCAATTAAATGCTTCTGTTTAACAGGGTCCTGGTCACTATAAGAAATCAAACTTCGATCAATCTTTGCATAATCAGGTTTTAATTCTAATAATATTTCTCTTGTTGCAAAACCTGATCCAACATCATCGAGCGCCATCTTCATCCCCTCTTGTTGATACGTTTTAAAAATCTTTTTCAAATGATCAATTTCATTAATTTTTTCCGTTTCCACTACTTCAAACACAAGATCATTTGGATCAATCTTGAAGGCATTCACTGCTTGAAACGTCGTTCGAAGACAGTGAGCAGGATCATAAATGGAGGATGGTAAGAAGTTAATAAATCGCTTCATCCCATTTTCTAGATGGGAGGCGCTTACTTTAAGTGAAGCAATTCTAGCGGCACTATCAAGAAATGACTGAAGACCAGATTGTCTTGCCATTTCAAATAATTCGTTAGGATAAAAAAGATAGTCGTCACTCGCAGGACGCATTAAAAACTCATATCCTGTAATACTCTGATCAGCAAGCGTGATGATCGGCTGCATATGGCTTGTAAAGAGAGAGTGTCTCATTATTTCTATGTAATCAGGGTGCTGGACTCTTGAATAAAATTGCGAGAATGAGAGTGGTTGACTTTTCTCCCTTTCATTCTCTGAAAATGTTGAGCAAAAAAACATGTCAACTGCTGCCTGATTAAAATTCGAAGCGATCAGGCGACAAACCTCTGCTAAAGCTTCTTGACCTACAAAAGGAATGACTAGCGGATGGTCTAGCTGCTTTCGGCCCATGAGGTCATGTAAACTTTGATTCAGCTGAGGGACGGTAGTAAAGATTTCTATATAACCAGAAGAATGAATGTCTGGTATAGTTTGGCACTTTGTACATGATATCATCAATCAATTTCTCCTATCCTAAATTTGTAGCATTCTTAACGAAAAAAGCAGAGAGTTTCCCCTCTGCTTTTCTTATCGGTAAAGTTTGAAATTATTTTAATAGGTTTTGATACAAATTTAAGTATTTTACTGATGAAGCTTCCCACGAATAGTTAAGACGCATGGCTCTTACAACTAGTTTTTTCCACGTGATGTCATCATGGTGATAGAGATCAAGAGCAAGTCGGATCGTATCTAACATCTCGTGCGCATTATAGTTCGCAAAACTAAATCCATGCCCCTCCCCTGTAAACTTGTTATAAGGTTGAACAGTATCTTTTAAGCCACCAGTTTCTCGTACAATTGGAAGACTGCCATATCGTAGCGCGATCAGCTGACTAATGCCACATGGCTCAAATTGGGAAGGCATTAAGAACAAATCAGATGCAGCATAAAGCTGGCGCGCAAAACCATCATCAAAATAAATGTTTGCTGAAAATCTACCAGGATAGCGTGCTTCTGCTTCTCGAAGCATATGCTCATAATGCTCATCACCTGTTCCAAGTACAACTACCTGGACTTTTTGCTCCATTATTTCAGGTAAGACTCTGAAGAACAGATCGATCCCCTTTTGTTCGACAAGTCGCGTGATAAGGGCAATAACTGGAATGCCTTCTCCTATTTGTAGACCGAGCTTCTTTTGAAGATCGGTTTTGTTTTTTTCTTTTAGAAGATGTGAGGCGTGATACGTATAAGCAAGAGCCGAATCACTGGCGGGATCGTAAAGATCCGTATCAATCCCGTTAATAATACCAGTAAATTCATTTTCTCTCTTCCTCATAACTCCATCCAAGTATTCACCGAAATAAGGCTGCTTAATTTCATCCGCATACGATGGACTTACAGTTGTAATGTAATCTGCATAAAGCAGTCCACCCTTCATGAAGCTTACATTTCCATGAAACTCTACGCCTTCATTATTAAAATGAAGTTCGCTTAAATCTAGCAAATCATGCAAAATGGACTTTGGAAAAATGCCCTGATAACGCAAATTATGAATTGTATAAACGACCTTCATTCCCTCATAGTACGGGTGGTTTCTATAATGGGCTTTCTTTAGCACAGGAATCATCCCTGTTTGCCAATCGTGGCAATGGAGAATGTCAGGCTGATCTTCAAGATATGGAATCGCTTCTAATACGGCTTTACAAAAAAATGAAAAGCGCTCACCGTCATCAAAGTATCCATAGCTACCACTTCGCTTAAAATAATATTCATTGTCAACGAAATAATAGGTGATGCCATCATACTTAAGCATTTCAATGCCACAATATTTATCGCGCCAGCCAACTGAAACGGTAATCGTCTCTTTTAATTCAAGCTGACTTTTAAACTCCTCATTCATATCTTGATATTTAGGTAAGATAACAGAAACGTTCGCTCCCTGTTTTTGAAGTGCTTTTGGAAGAGCACCGATCACATCACCAAGACCACCCGTTTTAATAAATGGATGACCTTCAGATGCAGCAAATAGTACGTTCATTACAAGTTCCCCCTACTAGATGACAGTCGATTTTGCGATAACGCGTGGTTGATCTTCAGAAATTACCTTCTCGTTTGGTGATACGGAAACGTCTTTATCTAGAATCACATTCTCAATCACTGCACCCTCACCAATTTCACACTTCTGCATAATGATACTGTTTTTAATAACCGCACCTTTTCCAACTCTAATTCCTCTAAACAAAATGCTATTTTCTACCGTCCCCGAAATCGTACAGCCGTTTGCAATCAAGGAGTTCGACACGCTGGAGCTTTCTAAATACTTCGCAGGTGATTCGTGCTTTACTTTCGTATAAATTGGACCCGTGTTATAAAATAATTCCTGCGTCACATTTGGATCAAGCATTTCCATACTATAACGATAGTAGCTCTCAACACTATCGATGAAGGTAACATATCCACCAAAATGATGGGCGTGTACATGGTAACGATCTAAATTTGCAGCAATCGCTTCATTAATTGACTCATGCTTCCCACTCTCAATGCTATCTTCAACAAGAGAAATAAGGAGAGATGATTTCACCAAGAACGTGTTCAAAAACACGTTATCTCCTGGTAACGGTTCAACACCTAAATTTAACCGATCTACCCGTTCATCATCGTTCGTATATAACACGTTATAATGACTGCCACTCGTATAAGGGTCGTCACAAGGTTTGTATACAACCGTTATATCAGCATTCTCGGCCTCATGTTCGTCAATAATTTGATCGAAATCTACGTTCCAGACAAGCTGTCCGTTTGTGACAAGAACATAATGAGAAAGGCTTCTCTTAAAGAAGGAAAGGTTTTCATAAAATGAATGGATGTCGCCAGAATTTCTGCGTTCTTCATCTGCAGGAGGCTGGAAGAAGAGACCTCCCTGTTGGCGATCAAGATCCCACTCTCGGCCAGAACCTAAATGGTCAAATAATGAACGGTATTTTTCACGAGTGAAAACCGCTACCGTGTTAACACCTGCATTTGTTAAGTTTGATAAAGAGAAATCGATCAGTCGATACCGCCCTGCAAATGGAACAGAGGCAAAGCTCCGATGATTGGTTAACTCACTTAGTGTGTTTTTTTCATCTACGAGGTTAATAACTCCTACTACTTTTTTCATCGTTTAATCCCCCTACTCTATTTTGGTACCGAGACGATTTCGCCATCAGCAATTAAAGAAATGGAACCATCACTTGACCCTAACGTCATACCATCTTCTACTACAGTGCCACTTTCTACAATCGCGTTTTCGATCGTTACGTTTGCTCCAATTTTTACATTTGGCATAATGATTGAGTTTCGAATCGTACTTCCAAGTCCAACGTGCACGCCATAGAAAAGAACCGATCGATAAACGTCGCCATACACAACGCACCCTTCATTTACTAGTGAACGTGTCACTTTCGCTTGAGGAGCGATATATTGTGGTGGTTGATTTGGATTCACCGAATAGATTTTCCAGGCTGGATCATTAAGAATCAAGGCTGGATCATCATCGAGAAGATCCATGTTTGCTTCCCACAAGCTTTGTAATGTTCCAACATCCTTCCAGTATCCATTGAATGAGTAGGCAAATACGTTCTTTTCGTCTTCAATCATGGCTGGAATAATATCTTTACCAAAGTCATTGGATGATCCAGGATTTTCCTCATCTTCTGTCAAATATTTTTCAAGCGTTTTCCAATTGAAAATATAAATGCCCATCGATGCTAAATTTGTTTTCGGTTCAGCTGGTTTCTCTTGAAACTCAACAATCCGATCTTCGTCATCCGTATTCATAATACCGAAGCGACTTGCTTCATTCCATGGTACTTCAAGAACCCCGATCGTTGCATCTGCATCACGCTGCTCATGATAATCAAGCATCTCAGAATAATCCATTTTATAAATGTGGTCTCCTGAAATAACAAGAACATATTCTGGGTCATATTGCTTGATATAGTACATGTTCTGGTAAATCGCATTCGCTGTGCCGCGGTACCACTCGCCGCCCTTTTGGCCCATATAAGGGGGAAGTACGGAAACGCCTCCATTTTTTCGGTCCAGATCCCATGAACTGCCAATTCCGATATACGAATTGAGTATGTACGGCTGATATTGTGTGAGAACACCAACCGTATCAATACCGGAATTGCTACAATTACTAAGGGTGAAATCTATAATGCGATATTTACCTCCGAACGGAACGGCAGGCTTCGCAAGACGAGTGGTTAATTTTCCTAATCTTGTCCCCTGACCTCCTGCGAGTAGCATGGCGACACAACGTTTTTTAGACATAGCGATTTCTCCTTTCAAGGTTGCTTTTATTTTTTTTGCCGAGAACAACAATTCCAAGCGGTGGTACTTTAAGCATCAGACTATAAGGTTGATTGTGATATGGCGTTTTTTCGCTTTGCAATTCGTCTGCGTTTAGCTGACCTGACCCACCGTACTTTTCTTGATCGCTATTAAACATTTCAATATACGTTCCAGTAGATGGAACGCCAATCCGATAATCATAGTACACATTAGGAGAAAAATTAATAATCGCGATATCGCAATCTCCTTTTGCTTTGCCTTTTCTCATAAAGGTGAGGACAGACTGTGCGTTATCGTTCGCATCGATCCATTCAAATCCTTCAGACTCATGATCAATGCGCCACATTGCCCTTGAATCAAGATAAAAATGATTGAGATCTTTTACATAAGCGTTCATCTTCCTATGCATGTCATAGTCAAAAAGCAACCAATCAAGCTCAGATAAATCTTTCCATTCAACGAATTGACCAAATTCTCCTCCCATAAAAAGGAGTTTTTTCCCCGGATGAGCCATCATGTACCCATAAAGCGTTCGAAGATTGGCAAATTTTTGCCAATAGTCACCTGGCATCTTATTTAGCAATGATTTTTTCCCATGTACCACTTCATCATGTGAAAGCGGCAATAGATAGTTTTCTGAAAAAGCGTAGAAAAAAGAGAACGTTAACAAGTTATGATGGTGTTTGCGATCATCCATGTGAAGCTCCATGTACTTCAGAACATCATTCATCCATCCCATGTTCCATTTATAATTGAAACCGAGGCCACCTTCATGAATAGGTGCGCTTACTAGCGGATAATCAGTCGACTCTTCTGCCATCATTAAAACATTTGGGAATTGTTCAAAGATTGTTCGATTTAATTTCTGAATAAATTCCTTTGCTGCAGAATTCTCCCCTTCCACGCCACCGCTTTCATGGTCATGGTGATAAAGTAGCATCTGTGAAACTGCATCAACTCTTAACCCATCAATATGGTAATAGTCAAACCAGAAGACAGCATTCGAGATAAGAAAACTGACCACTTCAGGTTTACTATAATCGAAATTGTACGTTCCCCAATTGTGTCGTTCCGCTCGAGCTGGATCAGACGGTTCAAATACCGGTCCGCCGTCAAACTGACCGAGGCCGTGGGCATCTTTACAAAAATGAGCAGGCACCCAATCAAGAATCACACCAATATCTTCCTGATGACATTTATCGATAAACGCTTTTAAATCATCAGGCTCACCAAACCGGCTTGTGACAGAAAAGTACCCTGTAATTTGATAGCCCCACGAGCGATCAAATGGATGCTCCATTACCGGCATTAGTTCAATGTGTGTGTACCCATGTTCCTTCACATAAGGAATCAATTCATGCATAAGATCCTTATAGGAATAATAAGAACCATCTTCTTTCCTACGCCATGAACCAGGATGAACTTCATAAATTGATAGCGGTCCATCATATGGGGCAGTTTTCTTTCGTTTCGCCATCCACTTCGTATCATGCCAGTCAAAGTTATCAACTTTTTTTACGATGGAAGCCGTCTTCGGTTTAAGTTCTGAGTAGAAAGCATAAGGATCAGACTTCATGAGCGTCTCCCCTGCAGTTGTTTCGACAGCATATTTGTAGAGCTCATTTTCTGATAAGTGTTCTACAAATAACGACCATAGTCCTGACTCTTCCACTTTTTCCATACGATGCGATGTGGGATCCCATTGATTAAAATTCCCTGTTACGGCTACTGCTGCAGCATGAGGAGCCCAGACTGTAAACCTGACTCCAAACCGTCCATCTTCTTCCCTTAAATGGGCGCCCATTGAACGATAAGCCTGAAATAAATTTCCCTGATGAAATAGATACCGATCATACTCTGTCGGCATAGATACAGTCATTGCGACACCTCGCTCTCATTGATAAATAGAGGGATTCCACGATACTTATCCTCTACATCCTAAAGATTCGACACGTACCTTTAGGTTTCCTTTTAAAAAATTTATTGTCGAAAAATACATGTATTTTTCGACAAATAAGGGAATATTTTTTCATAAATTGCAATAAAAAAAGGTTGCGCTACAACACGCAACCTTCCACATTTATAAATAAACCTTAAGAAACATTCTCTTGCATTTCATTCATCCGTACTTGAAGTTGATAAGCCATGGAAATTGACCAAGCTAGCGGTGTATTTTTATTTGGAATATTCGTACCGCCAATATAGAGTTCAGGGATTTTTCCACTTTCAGGTGTTATACTCATCGTTTTCGACCAGTATTCACTCATTTTATCAAGTTCTCCTAGCTGCTCATAGCAAAGGCCTAACCACGGGAACCCGAAACACCATTCCGCTTCGCTACCTTCATTATAATACACATCATTTTCATATCGGATAATGCCTCGTTCACGCTCAAGTCGATCTGTAACTCGGTCCACAATTTGTATAGCTTGTTCTCTTGAAACAACATTTAAAGGATAAATTAATGATAAAAGAGCTAAATCCGTTTCCTTCGTTTCACTTTCACAAGGCAACAGTTTATCTAAAGCTTTTTCACCTTCTTCAATCATGTAAGACGGTACGTTAACGAGAGTTTTAACGGCTTTTAGTCCCGCTACACACGCTCCAACGCTTGACGCATGTAGTTCTACATTTTCTTCCCACATGCCATTATCAGGGCTTTTCCAGTATTCGAGACATTCCAGATAGTCTACAAGTTTTTGAACGATGCGATGGTCTACTTTGTCTCTTAACATCGGCTTACCATTTTGAATTCCCTGACCGATTCCGAATAACATAATACCAATCGCATCATTTTGCGCATGTCCCCATTCAACGGGAATTTCTTCTAAATTTCTCGTATAACGTGCATGAATGTATTCATGTAAATAATGTGGTTTTTGTTCGGTATGAATATCAAGCTTCCACTCATATTTTCTAAGTAATGTGAGTAAAGCATGATACGCTTTTTCATATCGTGAACATTTAGAATTTAAATATGGCATAACCGCATAGCATACATCTCTGATCCAAACGTAGTCGTAATCATCGGATGTACTTGCAACATAAGCTCCATTGGGTAGTCGCATACTTTCAAGTACACTGTGCAGCTGCTGTTGATTCATATTACTCACCTGCTCCTTATTTTTTACTACAATTATACCCTTTTCGACAATTTTAAACCTTTTTAACAATAAAAAAACCGACCCCGTATGTTTGAGGTCAGTCTAAAGTCTGATTTATAGCGGCAATTTCACTAAGGTCGGGTTCCATCCGATATACGTAATCAATGTAGGATAGAAGCGTATCACGTGCTTCCTTTACCTTCATAAATTCAGTTTCACGTATAAAGGCATGAACAAATTGTTCAATTCGCTTCGAAAGGATGTCATCTTCTGTTTTCATCATCAAAACGCTAAGATCAATGCAAGCACAATGATGCGTGTAATATAGAGCTTTGTCATAGTCAGTAATGTCCAATGACTTGCCCCCTTTCTAGGAGCTTAGGTATAGTATTAGCCCGTAAGCTCCAGTTACACGAAGAAAAAGATGACATATTAGGATTTTAAAATGGTGACTCCCTCTTGTTGTTCAACTTTCTTTTCCTTGATCAATTTCCCCATTGCGCGCTTAAAAGCAGCTTTACTTATGTTAAATTCATTCTTAATCGCTTCTGGATCACTTTTGTCAGTAAAAGGCATTTGATTGCCGTGCTTCTCCATATATGCAACAAGGCGATCTGAATCCTCAAGTCTTGCTTCTTTTACAAGAGGTCTTGTCGATACATTCACACGACCGTCTTCTCTTACAAATGTAATTCTCATTGTAAGACGCTGACCAAGTCTTACTTGTTCTTTCATCTCATCTTTATGCAAATAAGCAAGATACCCTTCACTGGTCAGAATTGAAACGCCATCATCAAGGAAGCGGAAAACAAGTCCTTCTACTTCAGCATTTTTGCTATCGGCTGGTGCTGCAACCGAAAGTTCCTGGATTTCTTCAAATTTACTTAAATCAGCAAAAAGACGCTGTTTTTTATCAAGCTTTAGTCCACAATAGAGCTCATCACCAATAGCCGGCCAGGTTGCCCAGTCATAAGGAAGGTCATCTTTTGATAAAAGCATGTCCTTTTGAATACCAATATCCACAAATACACCAAGGCTTCGCTTTACTTCTACAACTTTTAGAATCGAAAAGGAATCCATCGTTACGAGTGGAACAGTCTCAGTTGCTGAAAGCCTTCCTTGATGATCGTGGTATAAAAATACCTCTACTTCATCATCTTCTTCGTAATGATTTTTAGCTTCTTTTTTATGAAGCATCACATCTTCATATCCATTTGTTAAAAAATAGCCGTATTCTTGCATACGTGCGACACGTAACGTAGTCATTTCTCCTGCATGTAATTCACTTGCCAACTTGATTCACGCCTTTCTTGTTTCTCATCTTAGTATATCACTTTCACTTCTGTTATTTCCCATTCGTTCTCATAAAAGTATCTTTCCTGTCAATACTAATCATGAATCAATACAAAAGGAGAGGTTCCTCATGTCCACATACCGTAAAGTAGAAGAAATGTTAAAAAACGCTCATGAGCTAACTGAATATGCTGACGAGCAGCTCCAACTAGCTACAAAGCAGCAATCAGCGGTCAACGATAAGGGTTATACAGAAACGCAACAATTGCTTGAACGAATGTCTGTTGAACTTGATAAAATGATTCACAGTGCAAATCCTGAACAGCGTGACGCGCTTCATAGAGCGCAACAGCAAATTCAGGATCGACAGAATAATTTCATCCTTGGATTTGAAACGTGAGATCTGCTGTTAGCAGATCTTTTTTTGTGGAGAAGCTTAAGAAAAAACGCCAAATTCACTTGCTAGCGTCTGTGAATGTTTCCTTCTAGCCTTTCTCGCTTTCATACGTTCGTAACCACCATCGTTCACGAACTTCTCTTCTTCCGTTTCAGGCATTGCTTCTGGTACCCTTGCCGGAACGCTTTCTTCATCTAGCGCCACAAACGTTAAAAAAGATGTAGCACATACCTTCTTTTTACTCGAAATCACATTTTCCGCAAAGATTTTCACAAACACTTCCATTGATGTATTATGCGTCCAGCTTACATAGGCTTCTAAGCTAACGACTTCTCCTTCACGAATCGGACTTAGAAAATCTATGGAGTCCGCTGATGCAGTGACAACAGCGGATCTAGCGTGCTTTGACGCTGCAATCGCCGCGATGTCATCTATGTAAGACATTAGTTTACCACCAAATAGTGTTCCGTGTGTATTCGTGTCAGAGGGTAATACAAAGCTCGATTTTGTCGTTCTAGAATCACGTATTAATTTCTTTGATAAAGCAGTATTCGACATTTTTTAGCCACACTTTCTAGAAAAGCCCAATTGCGGTTCCATCTTCTGAAACATCCATATTAAGAGCTGCTGGTTTTTTAGGTAATCCTGGCATGGTCATTACGTTACCGGTTAATGCTACGATAAATCCGGCTCCAATGGAAGGGCGAAATTCACGGATCGTTATTCGAAAGCCAGATGGCCGTCCGAGTAGTAAAGGATCGTCCGAAAGTGAATACTGCGTTTTCGCCATACAAATCGGCAGATGCCCCCACCCATTTCCCTCAAATTCATGCATTTGCTTCTTTGCTTTAGCGGACAAATCAACGCCTTCAGCTCCATAAATTTCTGTTGCGATTGTTTCCAACTTTTCTTGAATGGTACTTTCAAGTTCATAGAGAGGTTTGAAATGGTTCTCGTTTTGTTCCATTTCGTTTAATAACGTTTTAGCAAGTTCCACGCCACCTTCTCCACCATTCGCCCATACGTCTGTTAAAGCCACTGGTATATCCTTTTCCTTGCACCATTGAAGCAATGCATTTACTTCAAGTTCGGTATCAGTCACAAAACGGTTAATCGCCACTACAAATGGTACGCCAAATTTTTTAACAGAAGCCACATGATGCTCAAGATTA
Organism: Bacillus sp. N1-1; assembly: GCF_009818105.1. NCBI lineage: Bacteria > Bacillati > Bacillota > Bacilli > Caryophanales > Bacillaceae > Bacillus > Bacillus sp. N1-1. The sequence goes on along the minus strand of NZ_CP046564.1, from coordinate 2,100,197 downwards.
ACAAGCCCTGCTTGTAACGCACCAACATCTTCTTTTTTTAGCTGATCCTTCGCTACGCCGCCGTGCATTTTGAGAGCACGAATTGTGGCAACAATAACGGTTGCTGCTGGTTCAATTTCCCCTGCTCTCGTTTTAATATCAAAGAACTTCTCAGCGCCTAAATCAGCCCCAAAACCAGCTTCAGTGATCACATAATCAGAAAGCTTTTGAGCCATTTTCGTTGCAACGACGCTATTGCACCCATGAGCAATATTTGCGAATGGCCCCCCATGAATGAGCGCTGGTGTATTTTCTAACGTCTGAACGAGATTCGGGTTCATGGCATCTTTTAATAGAAGTGTAATCGCCCCTTCTACACCTAAGTCGCCAGCTGTAATCGGCTCTTTCGTTGAGCGATATCCGATCACAATTGAAGCAATCCGCTTCTTCAAATCTGATAAATCTGATGCTAGACAAAGAATCGCCATAATCTCTGACGCCACTGTGATATCAAATCCGTCTTCACGGGGCACTCCTTGCGTTGGACCGCCTAAACCAACAATTACGTTTCGTAACGCCCGGTCGTTAAGATCCACAACTCGCTTCCACGTCACGCGTCTAGTATCAAAACCGACTTCATTCCCTTGATGAATATGGTTATCGATAAGGGCTGAAAGAGCATTATGAGCAGACGTTATCGCATGTAGATCTCCTGTAAAATGAAGATTAATGTCTTCCATGGGCATGACTTGAGCATATCCTCCCCCAGCGGCACCACCTTTAATACCCATGCTTGGCCCAAGTGAAGGTTCTCTCATCGCGACAATGGCTTTTTCACCGATTCGATTTAATGCTTGAGCAAGACCGACTGTTACCGTACTTTTTCCTTCTCCTGCAGGTGTCGGATTGATTGCAGTAACAAGCACTACTTTACCAGAAGGGTGAGTATTCAAACGTTTCATCGCATTTAATGAAATTTTCGCTTTATAATGACCATATGGCTCCCATTCATCTTCATGTAACCCTAATTGTGCAGCGATCGTTTTAATTCGCGTCATCTTAGATTCTTGTGCAATTTCGATATCACTTTTATATGTTAGTCCCGGCTTCATAAAACCCCTCCATAAATTAAATTGCATAACTCCATTTTCCATCTTACCCAACTTTATTCTCTACGTTAAGGATTATGTGCTATTCTCTAGGTAGTGTTGACATTTTTATAGTGAGACGTTATAGTTAAATTAACCATTTATCACATAGGATATTTGATTGAGAATTTGAATTCGATTTTTTGTGCACTTCTCGTACACGTCGAATATCTCTTATTCAACATCCGATGAATGGTTGAAATTTAAAGTGCACAAGGATTGTGCTAAGCTTTTAGGAGGAACAAACATGCAAAACGGTAAAGTAAAATGGTTTAATGCAGAAAAAGGATTCGGTTTCATCGAAATCGAAGGAGCTGACGATGTATTCGTACACTTCTCAGCAATCAATGACGAAGGTTTCAAAACACTAGAAGAAGGCCAAGAAGTTTCTTTCGAAATCGTTGAAGGAAACCGCGGACCTCAAGCTGCTAACGTAAACAAACTTTAATTATAAACCCAAAAGGAACTGATGCCTGCATCAGTTCCTTTTTTTGCGTCTTTTTCGGTTAATTCCCTTTAGTTGTGGCCATACTATGCTTGAATGATTGATAAAGGTGGGATTACATGTCAGAACCATATTCTGATTTACAACAAATTGAAATGTCCATTAAATCAGCACAGCATCTGGTTGGCCAGGCCACAAAAAGTATGAATGGGAATCAATTGAAAGCTGCTCAAGACGCCATTAACCAGGCCAAAGAGCAGTTTCAACAGGCACTTTCACATAAGTCCGGTACTAATGAACAATTTTATGAATTCTCAAGTGAATTAATTGAAAAATGCGAAACCCAATTAAGAGAAGCGAACGAATAAGAGAAGCAGCCTAATTGCTGCTTCTCTTATTCGTTATCCAGCTCAATTGAACTACTAATTTCTGTTCCATTCAACGCTTGCTTCGCTAAGCGATGAGCTTCTTTATTTTCATCCCGAGAAATATGCTTGTACACCGGTTGCAGTCTAAGTTGTTGGAGCGTATCTTCAATTCGATCCATCCATCTCGTGAAGAGCGGTTCATATACAGCCCACTCGCCTGCAAGTTGGTTGATGACAACTTGAGAATCCCCTTTAATCAGAATTTCCGTATCTTCTACATCAATCGTTTTAATTTCCTGAAGACCTAGCCATAAAGCTGCATATTCGGCTTCATTATTGTTCTCAAGATAGTCCAGCGCTTTATTGATACGAATCCGCTTTCGTTTTCTTCCCTCATAATAATAAATGACTGCGCCACAACCAGCCTTCTTTGTCTGTTTATCAAAGCTACCATCAAAAATAATTTCGATGGAAGCAGGGCGTTCTTGTTTTTTGGTCATATATGTTTCCAATTCTTTCACAGACCATTTTGTACCTCTGTTATCTAAAAAGTATAAATCAATGGAGCGACCCGTTTTAGCAATATCCCGCGCCATTAGCATCGCTTCATTAAACGGCATTTCATCAGACGTCATCCAGGAGGAAATGCCTCTAGGCGTTTTGTATTTCCATTTTACAATTACATCCATCGTTGGTCCTCCTTATGTCAAATGTTTGCCTAATTGTTTTAATTCATCTCCAACCGTGCATTCGGTAATGCAAAATCGCTGGGCGTGACACTTACCGTAATCATGCTGGTTGACTCTTTTTAATAAGCAATCCTGACAATATGTATCAAGGATTAATCCAACTTCCATCATCACTTCTTTTTTCTTCATACTTTTCACTCCTACACACAGTCCCTTCTATACAGCTTTCTCCTTTTATCTTAAATGTATGTCTTCTCTCTACGAACATGATTATGATAAAATACACCAAGACCAGTCCACAGAGAGGAGCACCATATGATTGAAGTATATGTAGACGGAGCAAGCGCAGGCAATCCAGGTCCTTCCGGTGCCGGTGTTTTTATTAAAGCTGAAGGGAGCGTCATTCGATCCGCTCTTCCGCTTGGCACGCTCTCAAACCATGAAGCAGAATTTGAAGCATTAATTCACGCGCTCTCAATCTGCAAAGAGAACCAGTACCGTACACTATCCATTCGAACAGACTCACAGCTCGTCAGCAGCGCCGTAGATGGAAGGTACGTAAAAAATAAAGTGTATCTGCCATATTTAACTCGATGCCTTGAATTAGTGGATCAGTTTGACCTCTGTTTTATTAAGTGGATTCCTAGTTCGAAAAATAAAATGGCAGACGAACTCGCTCGAAAAGCAATTCAACAAAATGAACAGAAAGAACAATAGTCTTTCAACCGAACAAAACGAGCGCCTTTTCATGCAAAGGCGCTGTTTTAATGTTCTTATTCTTTACATACGGATGCGTAACCCTAGCTTATCGAGCTCGGATTTCATTTGGTTAACATCAAGATCTAACTTGCACTCCGCAAAAGAATAAAGATCAAGTTCAGGAATGGCGCGCTCTATTGTAACGAGCTCTAAACTTAATTTCGCCAGTTCCTCACCCTCAGTCAGTTTTTTTCGATAACGATTATATTTACTGTCTAGTACACCAATACTTTCATACAAACCTTGAACCGATCCATAGTGCTGAATAAGTGGTAAAGCTGCTTTGTCTCCTACACCAGCAACACCTGGGATATTATCACTCTTATCACCTAAGAGAGCTTTCACATCAATCCACTGATTAGGAGTAATGCCATACTCTGTTTTAAAATGCTCTTCTGTATATACCCGGTCGCCTTCTTTTCGAACCGCGATGATTTGTGAGACGGCAGGATTTAAAAGCTGAAGTAAGTCCTTATCGTTACTGTAGATGTAACAATCACCATGCCCTTCTTTTGTCCACCTATCTGAAAGTGTGCCGATAACATCGTCCGCTTCAAATCCTTCTACACTCATCTGGGGAATTCCTGTTGCATTAAACAAATTCACGGCTGTTTCATATTGCTGAATAAGAGGAGCTGGCAGATCATCTCTTGTACCTTTATAGTCTTCATATAGCGCTTTACGCTTTACTTCATTTCGTTTTACGTCCCATGTAACAACAAAATGCGTTGGTTCATAATCATTGATAAGAGACATTATTTTTTGTAGCTTAACTCTTAAAGCATTTGTGAAAAGTCCTTCAGAAGTTTTTGAAAGCTGCTCTTCTGACTTTCCATATGCGGTTGCAAAATAACCCCTACTTAATAAATTAAACCCATCAATTAAGATTAGTCTTCCCATGTTTCTGATCTTCCTTTCGCTCAAAAAACCTATTTTCTTTTGTAATGGTAACATAGATTTCGAAAGTGCGTTTTGAGCGCAAAAAAAGAAGCCTCCAAAATGAATTGAAGGCTTCTTTCATTACTGCGGATTTTTTAGCTTTTCTGCTTCCATCTCTGCATAGGAAGGCATTTGTTTCGCTTTTTGCTGTTTTGCGTTATTATTACGCTGTGCATTTGGATTTCCTTTTTTCTGTCTGCCCATCGTGACACTCCTTTAGAAAGTACTTCTTCTCTAGTTTGTGTCAGTTAGGTCTCATTCTATTCAGTCGAAATGAAGCTCCTGTTTGTAAGAACGGAGAAACGCAACATACTGTCTTGACGCTTCTTCAAATGCCTTCTCGTCTCGTCGGTCTAGAGCTTGATCAATGGTTTGTTGATAACGTTCTTCCTGGAAAGTAAAGACGGCTTCATCAAGGATTAATTGGGCGTACAATTCCAACTCAAACGTTTCCTGTTCTTGTTTCTTTTTCATAGCACGTTGTTTCATATTGTCTTTATACGACTTATGATGATTGTTCATGCTAGCTCTCCCCCCTCTGAAGCTCTTTTTTCTATTATACGAGGGAATCGTCAAAATATCAATATTTTTCAGAATATTCCGATATAACTTTTTTTATTTCATATTTTAGTCTTTGAAAGTCCTTTTTAAAGCGGATAGCGATTAATGTCAAAATAGTTTTTCTTTAAAAGTCGCTCCTGACTCATTAATTCTTTGTAGGAAAAAGAAGGAGGTAATTTCGACGTATCAATTAGCATAAGCTGTTCCTCCACATCACCAACTAATTCGTCCGTTTGGTAACACATTCCGCAGTCACTACATTGAATTGACGGCAAATCACTTATTTCTACAGCTCTAGATCCGTCTGGGAGCTCCCAATACCCTTTATCAAGCGTTTCAAATGCGCCCTGTTGCTCGCACCATTTACAGATCATACGCTTTCTTCTCCTTCCTCACTGCCTTTGTATTTCTGCTGCTCTGCATTAAACTTCTTTTCCTTCATTAAGTCTCGCTTATCACGTTTATCTTTTAATGAGCTGTGCGCCGCATCTTGTTCATACTTCGACCTTCGATCAAACCGCTGTATCCCCTCTGGAACAAGATTAAATCGTTCATCCGTCATCAAGGAATGGATCCCAATAGCCGGTTTTTTCTTCATTTCATAAACCTGATTAAAATACGTATCGGCTGTGCCTGGCGTATAATTTTCAGGCTCTGGATAAGAGGTAATAACTCCCTCAAAGTTTCGTAAAATAACTTTATCTGCACTTTGGGAAATCATGTAATTCGGCTGTAGAGCGATCTTCCCACCACCACCAGGTGCATCTACGACAAAGGTAGGCACGGCATAACCTGACGTATGTCCTCGCAATCCTTCAATAATTTCCAATCCCTTGGAAACTGGAGCACGGAAATGGCCGATTCCTTCTGATAAGTCACATTGATAAATATAGTAAGGCCTTACTCTTATTTTCACGAGATCGTGCATCAGCTTCTTCATGATTGGGACGCTATCATTAATACCCGCAAGAATAACTGCTTGATTTCCGACTGGAACACCCGCATCTGCCAACATTTCACATGCTTTTTTGGATTCCTCGGTAATTTCAATACTTGTATTAAAGTGGGTATTTAACCAAACAGGATGATACTTTTTAAGAATATTACATAAATCTTCCGTTATCCGCTGTGGAAAGACGACAGGCGCTCTCGTTCCGATTCGAATAATTTCAACGTGTGGAATTGCTCGTAAATTTTTCAAAACGTACTCAAGAATTTTATCATTAATCAATAACCCATCTCCGCCAGAAATGAGAACATCCCTCACTTCAGGCGTATTCGAAATGTACTGGATCGCTTCATCCAGCTGTTTTTTTGGAACGCCCATTCCAATTTGCCCAGAAAAGCGCCTTCTCGTACAATAACGACAGTACATAGAACACTGATTTGTTACTAGAAAAAGAACGCGATCCGGGTAACGATGCGTTAATCCTGGAACAGGCGAGTCTTCATCTTCATGAAGAGGGTCTTCAAGGTCATACCTCGTTTTATACATCTCTTGAGAAATTGGCACTGACTGCATGCGTACCGGACAACGAGGATCATCAGGATTCATTAATGAAGCATAGTAAGGTGTTATGTTTAATGGGATGGTTTTTGTCGCAATCTTGACACCTTCTTCTTCGTCCGGTGTTAAATTAACGACTTTCTTTAAATCATCTAGCGTTCGAATCGTATTCGTAAGCTGCCAGATCCAATCATTCCATTGATCATCGGTTACATCCTTCCACAGTTCAATGTCTTTCCAATGACGACCAGGCTTATAAAGTTGCATTAGCATCATACATTCCCCCTTCATGTAATCTACTTCTATACTATGCAAGTAGTGTGCCAGCTCCATTATTTCTTTCAAGAGAGCAGAGTACCACGCATGAGGAGTATAACATGCAATAAAAAAAGTCAGAGGTGCTCATTATTCGGCACTCTGACTTTGATGTTTGGAAAGTTTATATTGGAGCGTTTGTCTAGGAATGCCAAGCTGCTCTGCTGCTTTTTTCACATTGCCAAGACAATTTTTCATCGCCCGCTGGATAAGATCTGCCTCAGTCTTAAGTAAGATTTCTGGAAGCGACTGCCCCATTTCTCGCATCGGTTCTGAAAGTAACATCGGAAAATCCTTTTCAACTAATACGTCGCCTTCTGCAAAATTCATCGCTGATTGAATTACATGCTCTAGCTCTCGTACGTTTCCCTGCCAACTTCGATGATACAATCGGAACTCTGCTTTCTCATCAATGGAAACAATGTGCTTCTGGAACTTCGTATTATACTTTTCGATAAAATGAGCAATTAAATCAGGAATGTCTCCACGGCGCTCACGAAGCGGAGGTATTCGAAGGTAAATAACATTTAGACGATAAAACAAATCAACACGTAAGCGCCTGTCTTCAAGCGCTAATTCCGGTTCTTCATTGATCGCTGCAATGATACGTACATCCACTTTTCTTGTTTTGCCTGCGCCTACTCGTCGGATCACCCCATCTTCTAATACGCGAAGTAGCTTTGCTTGAACATCAATTGGCATCGAATTAATTTCATCAAGAAAAAGCGTTCCACCATTCGCAAGCTCAAATAAACCTTCTCTTTCCTCCGCACCAGTAAAGCTTCCTTTTGCCGTTCCAAAGAGAATTGACTCGAGAATCGATGCGGGTAAGGCGGCACAGTTTTGAGCGATAAATGGTCCTGGTCGTTTAGAAGCATTGTGAATTGACTGCACAATTAGCTCTTTTCCAGTACCTGTTTCACCATAAACAAGAATAGGAGAGTTTAGAGCTGAAGCTTTCATTGCCCGCTCCTTCACTTGCATAAACACTGGATCATTTGTTCGAATATGATCGAACGTATAGCTGGTCCCATCATCAAATTCTTTTGCTGTTTTCTTGTTCATTTTTGATTGTAACTCCATTACCTTGGCCGATAGCGTTTTAATACGAGAAATGTCACGAGCAATCTCTACAGCACCTTCTAGATGGCCTTTAACGACAATAGGCAACGTTGTATTTATTGTTGAGATAAGTTTCCCTTTCATATTTCGATACGTTTGATCTTTATTAAAAATCGCTTTTCTCGTCATCAGAACGTGTGAGAGCGTACTCGTTTCTTTTGAAAGAGAAGGAAACGCTTCTAAATAATGCTTTCCTAACACATCTTCTACTAGTAATCCATCGTGTTTTGCGGCAATTTCATTGTAGTAAATCGTGACGCCTTGATTATCTACAACGTGAATGCCCTCATCAATACTTTCTAAAATGGCTTCAAACATGCCTTCAGTTAACGTATTCCTCATAGACGTCCTCCTTTATGCCAGAAATCCATCTATTAGTGCCCATTATTCAGCACTTTTAATAAGAAGCTTACTCCAAAGATTCATATTCTCCCAATCTTGAAAAATTTTCACATTATTGACAAGCCTTCCTCCGTATTTATAATCAAGCTGATGTAAAACAGCGTTCATTCCATACGATCGGCTTCTCGCGATCGAGTATGCGTAATAAATATTTTCTCGAAGCAGTTCTTGTTCTAACGCCATAATTAAGTGACGCATCGTACCTCCCTTTCTGTATTTTGGGAGAGTGGCACAATCCGTCATTTCCGCGTTTTTATAGGTGCGGTTCACTTCTGCTGAAGCAGCACTCACAATCCGGTCATTCTCTTCAATCAGAAAGAAAATTGTATCACTTCTCATCACTTTCTTAATATAGTTTGGATTATCCATTGGGGTTGGGTAAACGGCAAACACCTTTTGATAGAGAGCAGCAAGTTTCTCTGCATCTGCTTCCGTCCCTTTTCGCATGAGTGGCTTTTCCTTAAGTGGAGAGACTAGCTTCCGACGAACAGAAGCTAGTAGCTGATCCTCTTCCAACCACGTTTGGCTATTACGACGCCAGGCTCCGTTATATAACGTCATTAAATGAGCATCACTGCCTGAATAATAGGATTGAATGACGCCTTCATACGTGTAGCATTCGGAAAGAAAGAACGGAACGTGTTCACTCTTTCCTTTCACGATACATTTTGTATACTCATTCGTGAAGATACTCTGAATGTGAGCGGCAATGGAACGAAGATTACCATCATAATGATCCACACGAATTCGCTCATTAAAGCGATCAAGCGTACAAGTAAACGTATAGTCCACATCACGATACACTTGTTCCACTGCTTCTAATTGTTTTTGATTCACTCGCAATCCCTCCCCGCTTCCTAAACAGTATTTCTTCTTTCTCAGAAGGAACTCCTCCAAAAAAGAAAAAAAAGAGCGCCGCCGCTCTTAATCGTTAAACCCGCACCATTCCATTATAATATGAACATAAAGTTCTGCCGCTAGCATCATCTTCTCAATCTCAATGTATTCATTAGGAAAATGAGCAACAGCCGTCTCGCCAGGACCAAACACAATGGAAGGCGTCTGTCCTACTTCTTGTAATAAGCCTCCATCCGTCCCCCAAGGAGATGCTTCAACAACCACTTCTTCTCCTGTTATCTCCTTGTATCTACGACGAATAATCGTAACGAGAGGATGATCTTCATCTACTTCACCAGGAAGCCATCTCGCTCCAAACCATTCGATCCCTACTGGGTTTTCCGATAACCAGGCGTCGTCCACTTCCCTTAACGCACGCGTCATTTCTTCTTTTGCATGATCTAGCTCTTCACCAGGAATAACCCCCATTCTCCCTTCGACAACTACCTGATCAGGCACTGAAGATGGCCAGTCCCCACCAGAAATTTTTCCGATATTAATCGGAACAGGGATTGGTATATTTTGATAAAGGGGGTCCGTAATCGCGTCATTTCGTTTTTGCTCGAGCTTCTGTATTGCTGTAAGGACTAACATCGTTTTCTCAATCGCTGAAACCCCTTCATACCGAGTTCCCCCGTGCGCGCCTCGACCGCTTACGTTTAAGCGAAACCACATTGACCCCTGTTGCTTCGGAAAAATTTTCATTTTAGTAGGCTCAGGAATAAGCGCCGCATCCGCTTGATATCCGCGCTCAATCGCCGCAAGCGTACCTGTTCCACCACTTTCTTCTTCAACAACGCTTTCAAAAATAACATCGCCTTTTAATACAATTCCTAATTCTTTTATGCATTTTAAGGCAAGAAGCATAGATGTATTTCCGCCTTTCATATCCGTGGCGCCTCTTCCAAATATCCGACCATCCTTCACTAAGCCACTATAGGGATCCTCTTCCCAATCGCTCCTACTCCCCGGTGGTACTACGTCAATGTGGCCATTTAATAGGAGGGATCGACCACCACCACTGCCGCTCCAAACGCCGATGATATTAGGACTTTGCGAAAAATCAGTACGGTTTGCACAAAAGGCAGGATGATTGATCGTCTCAGGTCCTGGAAAGAAGCGATCGACTTTCATTTCTAATTGTTCGAGTTCAGCTTCCACAAGGCGCTGCACTTCTGCTTCATTCCCCTGTACACTATCACACTGCACAAATCGTTGAAGCAGGTTTATGCCGCTATTTTGATGATCGTCCATCCAACTTTTGATTTTACTCTTCAATACGTTTCCCCCCTTACATGATCAACATTTACGTGCGCTTCTGTAGCGTTTAACACATCGGTCAAGGAGTAGCCTGGCATCACTTCTAACAGATAAAGTTTACCCTCCTCCACCTTCATCACTGCTCGCTCAGTCATAATCATATCGGCACCCTCTTTAACCGTTAAAGGTAAGGAGCATTCTTGTACGATTTTAGGATTGCCTTCCTTTGTTGTATGGCTCATTAAAACAATTACTTTCTTAGCTTTTTGGGCAAGATCAATCGCTCCCCCCATACCCGGAACCCTTTTTCCCGGAACAATCCAATTGGCAATGTCTCCTTTGCCACTTACCTCAAGAGCACCGAGAATCGTTAAATCGAGATATCCCCTTCTTACCATCCCAAATGCTTCTGCACTATCAAAAAAAGAAGCACCGGGTTGAATCGTGACAGGATAACCCCCGGCGTTTGAAAGGTTGCCGTCCTCATGACCAGGCTCCGGGCTACCTCCCATGCCAAGAATGCCGTTCTCCGTATGAAGCATAACGTCCATGGAAGCTGGAATATAGTCGGCAACTAAAGTAGGAATACCGATCCCAAGGTTAACCATCATGCCATATGTTACTTCGCGTGCAGCTCTTTGAGCGATTAACCTTCTCGTTTCAGCTCCCATACCCATTTCCAATCAACCCCTTTGCTTTTGATCACATAATCAACGAAAACACCTTGCGTCACAATTTGTTCAGGATCAAGCTCACCTATTTGGACGATTTCAGACGCTTCCGCTATCGTTAGATCACCAGCCTGTGCCACAAGCGGATTCGTATTCCGTGCGCTTTGATCATAAAGCAAGTTCCCGTATAAATCAGCTTGCTTACAGGCAACAATCGATAGATCTGCCGTTAAAGCAGGGTCAATCATATATTCCTTCCCCTGGACAAATGTCTTTTCTTTTCCCTCTTCAACGGATGTTCCAAGCCCTACATCGACTAATATCCCACCAAGTCCCATTCCACCTGCGCGAATTTTCTCTGCAAGCGTACCCTGGGGATAAAATTGAACATTGAGTTCTCCTCGATGCATTTGCTTCCCCGCTTCAGGATTAGATCCAATATGCGAGGCAATGAGTGTTGAAACCCTTTTTTCTGTTACAAGCTTGCCCGGTCCTATCCAAGGGAATCCAGCATCGTTACAAATCAGGGTGATGTTTTTAATGCCGGAATCTAGTATCCATTCAATAAGCGATGGCGGTGAACCGACTCCCCCAAAACCACCGCACATGATGGTCATGTTATCTTTCAAAATATCTAGTTCAGACAAATCGCATGTCTTACTTCGCATATTGAGTTTCCTCCGATCATCAGCTTATCGAGCGCTTTTGGTAGAGTCCTTCTGCTTCAAGTTCCTTCTCCAATTCAATTAATCCTACGTTCAGCTTGGATAGGAGAAGGTGAACTTCATGTTCTTTAATCACAAGCGGAGGCGCCACAATGACAGCGTCACCAGCTGTCCCGTTTAAGCCACCCGCAGCTGTATATACTAGAAGACCAGCTTCATAACATTTCCGAATAAAACGATTCGTTATTTCATGTTGAAGCGAAAACGGCTCTTTTGTCACTTGATCTTGAACAAATTCAATGGCCGTTAGTAAGCCAAGCCCTCTCACATCTCCGATAATGGGATATTGTGCTTGTAACTCTTTTAATCCTGTTATAAGAAAAGCCCCACTTTTGGAAGCATTTTGAACAACATCGTTTTTATCGATATAGTCGAGAACAGCAAGACAAATAGCGGATGATAATGGGTTTGCACTAAACGTATGCCCACTTAAGACGACCTTTGATCCTCGTTCAATGACTTGAATAATTCGATCCGATACTAGCGTTGCGGCCATCGGTGTGTAACCGGCACTCATTCCTTTACCGAGCGCTAAAATATCTGGGGCAACTCCCCAGTGTTCCATTGCATACATCTTCCCTGTTCGACCTATACCTGTCATAACTTCATCCGCGATAAAGAGAATGTCATAGCGCTCACAAACGGCTTTCATTTCATGAAAATAACGATCAGGTGGTACCACAGCTCCTCCAGCTGCACCAATCACAGGCTCACAAACAAAGGCTGCGATCGTTTCGGCACCTAGCCGTTGAATGGTTTGTTCAAATTCCAATGCATATTGTTTCGAGCAATTTGGGCAATGATCATGGAAAGAGCATCGGTAACAATAAGGAGGCGATAGCGCTGGATAGTGTTCAAGCATCGCATTAAACCGACTTCTACGAATCACATGACCTGACATCGATAGCGCTCCCATTGTAATTCCATGGTAGCTCATCCACCGTGATATGATTCTGTTCTTCGTTGGACGACCCAATTCCTGCCAGTACTGCACAGCTATTTTTAAAGCCGTTTCCATCGCTTCAGATCCACTGTTCACAAAAAACACCCAGTCAAGGTCACCCGGTGCAGACTGACAAAGACGTTCTGCGAGTTGCTCAGCTGAAGTGCTTGTAAACTGCGATCGATACACAAATGATACCTGATCTGCCTGCGCCACCATCGCTTCTTTAATTTCTGGAACGGCATGCCCAATGTTCGCAGTGACAGCCCCTGAGCATCCATCAATAAAGGCATGACCTTCTTCATCGTATAAATAAATTCCTTTTCCGTGAGAAATAACAGCATAATCCATCCCAAGCAAAGGTTTGATCAAGTGGGTTCTTTTCGTCATTTCGGATTGGTCACCTCACTTTTTTTGTCTATATCTCTAGACTATGTGGGAAAGCGAGAAAATTCTATTCCACACCATCTACAAAAAATTTAGACTTTGTTGTACGATTTGGATAAGAGGATTGGGGGACACATCGATGGGACTATCCGTTAGAGAGGCATTACAACTATCCGAAATGAGGGAAATCAAATTAATTGCTGGAAAACAAGGAATCGATCGAGATATTAAGTGGTTAACGATTGTGGAAGTTATGGAGGACGTTACACGTCTTCATGAAGGTGAATTCTTAATTACTACGGCATACGGTTGGCATGAAAAATCCGACTCTTACTCAATGCTCATCCACGCACTTTCAAATCGGCAGCTTTCCGCGGTTGCGATTCACACGGGATTTTACCTGGATGTTGTTCCTTTAGCGATGATTGAAGCCGCAAACCGAACGGGGTTACCGCTCCTTGAAATTCCAAGAACGATGAATTTTTCTACGGTTACTAGAAGCATTCTAGAACAGCTTGTTAATAAACAGCTTAGTATGCTCACACAAGCACAGCGCATTCAAGATGAATTAACAGCTCTAGTCATTAAAAATACCGGTTTTTCATCATTAACAGACGCGCTTTCAAAATTACTTTACTGCAATGTATCCCTCTATGAATCAAATCAAGCTCTTTTAGCAGGGTCATATATAACAAACCGACAATATCCAATTGAACACGCTTATCCGATCGTGACAGAAGGTCAAACCATCGGCACGATCTTCATTCAAAAACAGACTCCGCTCACGTCACTTGATCAGCTTGCGCTTAAACAAGCAGCGAATATCTTTGCGATTGAATTTCTCAAGCTACGAATTATTGAAGATACACGATCACAAATGGAAGCGGACTTTCTTGATATTCTCTTTTCGCATTCGTATGAAGATGAGAAAACGATTCTAAAGAAAAGCAAAGAAATGGGCTATGATTTAACCGGTCTTAACTGCGTAGCTGTTCTTTCCTCCCCCAACCTATCTGAGCTCGAACTGCAGTGTCAGCAAACGTTGATTTCCACAAGAACAAAAGGCTTAATCAAAAGGAAATTGGATCACGTTGTCGTTCTTTTATGCGGTCACTTTAAACCTTTTATAGACGAGCAAGAGTCGTCTTTATCTACGGTAGGTGTGAGCACGGCTACAGGAATTCGGGAGCTTGAATCGGCTCTAAAAGAAGCGTCAGTCGCTCACCATTTTGCGAAGTATCGAAAAGAATCTCTCATTCAATATAAATCATTAGGAGCTTACCAGGTTTTCATTCGCTTAAAAGAGAACGGAGAAGACCTTACGACTTATTATGAACCTCTTTTATCACCGATTGTCTCATATGATCACAAACACCAATCTCAACTAATGAGAACGCTTGAAGCTTTTTTGGAAAATAACCTTGTCATTAATCGAACAGCGGATAAACTTTTCATACATAGGCATACGCTAAATTATCGGATTAAACAGTTAGAAAAACTAACCGGAATCGATATTTACTCTTATGAACAGCGCATCCACGTTCAATTCGCTTTACTGGCTTATTTGACAGACAGTATTTTGTCATCAAACTAAAAAAAAACCAGATTCCACTACCCTGGAATCTGGTTTTTTGTGTATCATGAAAGATTTTAGTGATCAGCTTTAAATTATCTGAATATTGGTTATCCACAGAATTTTGTGGGTAACCTATATCCCCCTACTATACCCCCAAGTGAAATGAAAATACCGGGTGTGGGTATATAGTTTCTTCTGTTGATAAGTCTCAGAAAACCAATACTACCAGTACTTAGCCAACTTATCAACACCTTCATTTTTAATCTATTTTGGAACTTATCCGCAAAAGAACTTCATTTCGACGATAGTTTTAAAATTATGCTACAATGATGTTTATGAGAAGTTGAGACGGAAAGGAAGACAGCCCTATGGAACATTTATTAAACCCTCGAGTAAACGCCATTGAAATTTCAGGTATCCGTACTTTTTTTAATATGGTGGCAGATTATGAAAACATGATTTCGTTAACTATCGGTCAGCCGGATTTTGAAACGCCCGGTCACATTAAGGAAGCGGCTCAAACGGCCATTGATCAAAATAAGACGACGTATACACATAATGCTGGCATACTTGAACTTCGTAAAGCGGCATCCCATTTTCTAAAATCAAAGTACAACCTAACATACAAGCCTGAAACCGAGGTCATCACAACCTCAGGCGCTAGCCAGGCAATTGATGTAACGCTTCGTACTCTTCTTACTGAAGGCGATGAGGTTATATTACCTGGACCAGTATATCCTGGATACGAACCAATAATTACACTATGTGGGGCTGTTCCTGTTCACATTGATACGACGGAAAATGGCTTTAAGCTGTCACGCTCATTAGTAGAATCAGCGCTGACAGAACGAACAAAATGCATCATTCTTCCATCACCATCCAACCCAACAGGCGTCGCCATGTCTGCAGCTGAACTTGAGGATCTTGCTGCTCTATTGGAAGATAAAAGCATTTTTGTTCTCTCTGACGAAATTTATTCAGAACTAACCTTCTCAGGCGAACATGCTTCCATCGCTCAATTTACTAGCATGCGAGAAAAGACAATCGTCATCAATGGACTTTCTAAGTCCCATGCGATGACAGGATGGCGAATTGGCTTTTTATTTGCACCAGAAGCGCTCGCAAAACACATTTTGAAAGTGCACCAATACAATGTTTCCTGCGCTTCTTCTGTATCTCAGTATGCCGCTCTCGAAGCGTTAGATAATGGACTTGATGATCCCATTGAAATGAGAAAGGAATACACGAAAAGAATGAACTATGTATATGATCGATTAGTCGGAATGGGGCTATCACCAATCAAGCCTGACGGTGCATTCTATATCCTTCCTTCTATTAAACAATTTGGCTTAACCTCTTTTGATTTTGCCATGAAACTCGCAAAAGAAGGCAATGTTGCCGTTGTTCCAGGTAGCGCTTTTTCCACATACGGAGAAGGATATGTTCGAATTTCCTTCGCCTATAAACTTGATGTGTTAAAAGAAGGGATGGATCGACTAGAACGTTTCCTTTCTACTCTTTAAAACCATATAATTGCACAGAAAAAAGCCAGCCCTACATGTGTTTCGGGCTGGCTTTCATTTAGTTTGAATCAATCGGATTGTTTTTATAAGATACCCAATCACTATAGCTACCTGGATAAAGCTTCGCATGAACTCCCGCTTCCTGTAGAGCGAGCAAATTCACACAAGCTGTTACCCCGGACCCACAGTATACAATTGGCTCCTGACCGTGCTCGTTTACCCCTACTCTCTCCTCAGGGTCTTTCCATTTTTGATCTTCGTTCAAGTTATCTTTCCAAAAATAGTTGATTGCCCCCGGGATATGTCCCGCTTTGTGATCAATCGGCTCTTTTTCTCCATTAAAACGCTCTGGAGCACGAGAATCAATAATGGTACGCCCTTCTTGTTGCGCCTGCTTCACATCGTTCATCGAAACAATCATTGATTTATCAAGGCTAATAGGATATTCAGAAAGGCTAACTTCCGGGACATTCGTCTCGAGCTTATGTCCCTCCCCTCTCCAGGCTTTCAACCCTCCATCAAGTACAGCGCGCTCCTTATGACCGGCAAAACCAAGTAAAAACCATAATCTTGCAGCCATCGCCCCATATTCATGGTCGTATACAATCACTTTAGAATCCTGCTGGATCCCTAACCTTTCAACGAGCCCCTGAAGCTGTTCTTGATCTGGTAACGGGTGTCTGCCACCGTGCTCTCCGACTTCACCCGATAAGTCCTTTTCAAGATCTGCATATAGAGCACCAGGGATGTGACCTTCTACATAAGCAGCATAGCCACTTTCAGGATTGCCTAATTCAAACTGACAATCAACAATCACAAGATGTTCATCGTATAAATGATGGGCGAGCCATTCAACAGAAACAAGATTTTTCATCGCCTATTCCCCCAATAAGTTCGTTTGAATTCTTGCTACATTTGACTGTTTCGTTTGTAAGAAAGCTTTTGATAAATCACTATTTAACATCGTTGTTCTCGTTTCAATGTACTCCCTTATTTCGTTTAGGATCTCACGCTTCATTTCATCAAGGTTTTCTCCATAAAAATTCGTCGCCATTGACGTAATCACCTGTTGTTCCGTAGCTAAATATTCACTAACAGGCTGTTGAAATTCCTTTTTCAGCACATCGTGTAAGTTATCTCTTCCATTTTGTTCAAAAAATTGCTTTGGAGATTTAAAAGAACTCCGTGCTAACTTAACAAGTGCTTCACTGCTCATCCAGGTTGTGAGTGAAGCTGAAAATGCAGGTGTCGCCATGTCCTTTGAATCGTTAGATGCATAGCGGAAATCTGTTAAGTGGTTACGAATGGTCATCTGCATGTCTTTCTCATTCTTTTGAAGCTCTCGCTTAATAAATCGATCAATCCGGAGTGACGCCGCTCTCAACTCTTGAAGAAGATCTTGTTCAATATCTTCTAGAAGTGAACGCGATGCATCATTTAGTCCATCACGGCTATGAATGATAGAAGGGTTAAATGCTTCCTTAAAAAAGTCATTAAAGCGATAAAAAAGACGTTGAGGCATGTAGTGCACAAGTTCTGTTAACTCCTGTTCAATTTGTTGTAAGGAGGTTGACACGGCATATTGCTCCACTTCTTCAATCGCCTCATCACTTTGAAGGCGCAAGCGCTTCAGCTGATCTTCTTTTTCATTGGCATTCAATTCAAAATGCTCGATCCAATGGTCGATTTCTTCTCTGATACGGGTTATTTCACTTAGGATTGCTTCTACGGCCATTTTCGATAGATCTGTTCGAATAAATCGATAGAAGCGTTCTTCAAAAGAAGCAAGTCCACCTTTGTTTCTAAGTTGTGTTGGTAACTTTGTAAGAAACGCTTCATCTTCCTCACTTAGCGTTTCTGATGAAAGCATTCCTGCAAGGCTTGAAACGGGAAAGAGGGATGGATAGCGAATCCCATACTGCTGCAGCTGTTTTTTCACATGATCGAGTACAGTGTGAAGTTCCCCGTCGTTTTCTGCCAGATCAGAAGCATTTAGAAGAAAGAACATCTTATCCATCTCAAACACATCTTTCACCCGACCAAGCTGAATTAAGAATTCGCGATCTGCTTTTGAGAAGGCGTGATTGTAATAGGTCACATACAGAATTGCGTCAGCGGCTTTCATATATTGAAAAGCGACGCCCGTATGTCGAGCATTAATCGAATCCGCTCCAGGCGTGTCCACAAGCGTTATACCTTCTCTCGTTAGGGGACAATCATAATATAATGAAATGGAGGCGATAAAAGCTGCTTTTGATTCGTTTACAACCATATCTTCGTATTCTGTTAACGTTACTTCTCGGTCCATTCCAAGGTACGAAAGCTCCCCTTCTCCCCTAACAACCGCACGTAAAAATAATGCGTGAGGTTTTGTTTCAGCCGACTCTCGCTTGAACAGCTTACCGGCAGATATAATTTGCAAACAGTCTCGAAGCGAAAAAGCCTGTTCTCCAAAATAAGAAAGAGAATGATTTAAATCTAGAAGAAGCTCCTCTTCCGTCTTGTAATGAATCATTGCTGTTTTATGTGCATGCTCATTTGTAACAGGACAAATGCGGTTAAGTGTTGCCGTCGTTGGATTCGGCGAAGATGGTAAGATCTTCTCACCTATCAAAGCATTCGCGAAAGATGATTTGCCAGCACTAAATGCACCAAACAACGCAACTGTGTAAGATTGATCCGCAAGTTTATTCGCTTTTTTCATTAAATTTTGCTTTGTATGATCGAAGCCCGGAAGATCGGTTAGTTCAGTCGCGATATTTTGAAGCGCCTGTACAGTCGTTTCAGAAGTAGGAAGGTCATCATCATGCTTTTCAACAACTTCTTCTGCTAAAACCCCCTCATTTTCGCTGTGAATTTCATTGTTGGTTTTTTCGACGGACTCCACAATAATGACCTGCTGTTTTTCCTCCTTTCGCTCTACACTTTTCGCTATCCGTCTAGCTTCTTCATCACGACTTCCTTCAAGGATCGCCCAGATGCCGTTAGCTTTCTCACTCACCATTTCCATCTTTGCTAAGAAGACTTCGGAATCTTTTTCTCCAACTTGATTTTCAAAAGCTTTTTGAACATCCATCGCGATTTGTTCATGCTCTAAATTCACCTGATCAATGAGCAAATTCTTTCGTTTTTCTGCTTGCTGCTTGATTTGGGTCTTCATGCTATGCGCGACATTTTCGGTATAATGAAGCACCGCTTCACCCGTTGCGCCGTTCCCTTTTTTTGCTTCTTCTTGTATGACGGTGAAATCGACGTGAAATGAATCATCTAAAACTGGAGGGTCCACTTTCGTTAAGGCTGCAGTCGATCTTAGCTCCTGAAGTAGCTCCTTAAAATGCCATTCAAGCTGTGACTTCACTTGTTCCTCTAAACCTGATACAAATGCCTCGTATCGGTTTGAACGTTCCTGCTGTGTTTTTTTGTCACGAAAAACTAACCCAACCTTAAATCCAGGTTGCAAAGATTCCAGGTAGGCTCGCCCTGCCTCCCTTACTTCATAAGGCATTAGAATCGCGCTTTTTTGGATGGTTGAAGCTTCAGATTGAAACTCCTCTTCAATCAGCTTAATGCGCTCCTTTGAAAAAGAGAGTTTGGTTTCCATCTCTTCATAAGCTTGGATCACTTCATTATCCTCATCAACCGTGTCGATGTTGTCAATAAGTTCGGTCGCCGCATCGTAGACTCGCTTAACTTTATCCTCGGGCATTTTCTTCGAAAGACCTTCGATATAGGTTTTCAGCTGATGAAATTGGTTTTGAGGATGGTTTTGATCACGCAGGGAGATAAAGAAAAACGATTCGAGTGACATGCCCCACGTCTCAAAAGACTCCACAACTGATTTCTTAAAAGATTTGAATGAAATCTCAGCTTCGTTATGTTTGTCAATTTGGTTCACAATTAAAATGATTTTCTTATTTTGACGGTATAACTCGCGAATAAACTGATAGTTTACTTCTGATTGAACATGGTTATAATCCATCACATAGAAAACGACATCTGCTAAATACATGGATGACTCGGTCGAAAGCCTATGAGCCTCGTCAGTTGAATCGATTCCAGGCGTATCAATGAAAATAACGTCTTTTTCGATCATAGATGGCGCAGATAATTCCACGCGCTCTACTTCTTCTCCATTCAGGCAGTAACCTTTTACTTGATCGATATCATATGGCGCTTTAAAAATCATTTTTTTGCCATTGATAAAATAAACAGAAGCACCTGATTTTCCAGACCGAATACGAACCGTATTCGCACTCGCAGGAATAGGACTTGAAGGCAATAAATTGGTTTCAAATAACGCATTAATTAATGATGACTTTCCCGCAGAAAAATGGCCCGAGAAAAGAAAGTGCTGTTCACCACTCATTAATTTATCGCTTAATTGTTTCATTTTCGATGCTTCTGCAGGCGCTAACTCTGTTTGAATGAGAGCAAGACGTTCTAGCAGGACGTCTTCTTTTACTTTCGTCTGTGACTGGTAATCATGCTTCATAATATCCCGCTGCCTTTCCGTAAATAGTGTCTCTCTAAGAATAACGCTTTCAGTGACATTTTCCCAGTATTGTCTAAAAATATTCTCTCTTATCATCAATGAAACCAGAAATGAATTTGATTAGGTTTTTCACACTTATTGATCATGACAAATAAAAAAAGCCGGGATTTCTCCCGACTTTTTGGTATCTCTTATTTATTTCCTTTGTCGTTAAACTTACGACGCTTGCTAGCGCCTCCGCTGTTACTACGATCTCCGCGATATCCGCCACCGCTTCCACCTTTACGGCCTCCGCGATCATTACTGCGGTTACGGTTGCGGTTTCCACCGCCACTGCCACCACGGCCATGAGCTTTTTTAGCACGAAGTGGTGCAATTTCAGTAATTTTAACTGGAGTCGTATCCGGCTCTTTTGTTAGCAACTTAAGAGCTGCAGAAAGAAGCGTTACTGAATCGTGATCATCAAGAAGTTGTTCAGCTGATGAACGGTATACTGAGTGATCCTGCTCTTCAATTGTGCTTTGAAGCTGCTGAATCGCCATTTGCTGCTGGCCTTCCATTGCTTCAGCAAAGCTCGGGATCGTACGTTTTTGCATAGACTTCTTCGTAATTTTTTCAATCACTTTAAGGTGATCGTACTCACGTGGAGTAATAAACGTCGAAGCAAGACCTGACTTACCTGCACGGCCAGTACGACCGATTCTGTGAACGTAGCTTTCAGGATCTTGAGGAATGTCAAAGTTATAAACGTGTGTAACACCACTGATGTCAAGACCACGTGCAGCAACGTCAGTCGCTACCATGATATCGATTGTGCTGTCTTTAAACTGTTTAATAACTTGATCACGTTTACCCTGTGGAAGGTCACCGTGAATTCCTTCAGCCATGTATCCACGCTTCTTAAGTCCTTCAGATACTTCATCTACGCGCTTTTTAGTTCTTGCAAACACAATTGCAAGCTCAGGAGACTGAGTATCAAGAAGGCGACAAAGAATATCGAATTTCTTAGAATCACGAACTTCATAGTAATGCTGTTCAATTGATGGAACAGTCATTTCTTTTGATTTCGTTCTAACTGTTTCAGGGTTAGACATGAATTTCTCTGCAAGGATTGCGATACGTTTTGGCATTGTCGCTGAGAATAGAAGCGTTTGACGCTTTTCTGGAACACCTTTAAGAATCTTTTCGATATCTTCAATGAAGCCCATGTTAAGCATTTCGTCTGCTTCGTCAAGAACAACAAATGAAACTTCTGAAAGACGAATCGTTTTACGTTCCATATGATCAATAAGACGGCCTGGCGTCGCTACAACGAGCTGAGGTCTCTTTTTAAGTGCTTTAATTTGGTGAACGATGCTTTGTCCACCGTATATAGGAAGGGCACGCACGCCTTTTGCTTGACCAATGCGGTTCAATTCTTCTGCAACCTGTACAGCAAGCTCACGTGTTGGCGCAAGAATGATTCCCTGTACATGAGATAGAGAAGTGTCAATCTTTTCAATCATTGGGATACCAAAAGCAGCTGTTTTACCAGTACCAGTTTGAGCCTGACCGATAACGTCGTTGCCTTCAAGCGCTAGAGGAATTGTTCCTGCTTGAATTGGTGTTGTTTCTTCGAATCCCATTTGATTAACTGCTTCTAGCAGCGTATTACTTAAACCTAGATCTTGAAATTTTTTCAACTTTTAAAAACTCCTTTTTACTTTTAAAATGCATTAAATGCTATAGACGGGAGAAAAATCTCCTGATAATGTTCAAAAAAAGCATTTTCCTAATGTTGGAAAACGCTCGGAACAAGCAACTCTTCATTCACATATAGCCAAAGTTAACAGTACCACTGTTTCGTGCAAAATTCAACTAAACAAATGAAAAGATTTTCGTTTTAACCAATTGATCACGTTAAACGACTAGTGAATTTCGCATGAAGAGATGAAGTTATCTCGCCTTCTTTTCCAGTTCCAATCGGTTGACCGTTCACTTCTACTATCGGCCTTACTTCTTGCGTCGTACTTGAGATAAACACCTCATCACTATTAAGTAGGTCTCGCTTTGTAAACGCTTCTTCCTCTACTTGAATTCCCAGTTCATTTGCATCGGAAAGAATAACTTTCCTCGTAATTCCATCCAGAATAAAATGGTTGGCAGGGTGCGTATAAAGCACGTTGTTTTTTACGATAAATACATTCGTAGAACTTCCTTCCGTTACCCATTCCCCGCGATGAAAAATCGCTTCATCGACATTCTGTTCGTTTGCAAACTGTTTTCCAAGTACATTCCCGAGTAAATTCAAGCTTTTAATGTCACACCTTAACCAGCGGATATCTTCTGTGAAAACAGCTCGTCCTGGTGAGCGTGATGGCTCTTTCTCGTATTCTTTTGTATAAGCTACAAAGACAGGTTCTGTCTTGGCTGGAAACGGATGATTTCTCGGAGCAACACCTCTTGTCACCTGCATGTAAACATGCCCACTTTGCACAGGAACTTGTTGAATGAGCTTGTTTAAATTGGCTTTTAGTTCTTCTTGAGTAAATGGTAAAACAATTTTAATCTCACCTGCGCTTCTTTCTAATCGATCAAGGTGTGCATCCAATTCGAAAAAAACACCATTGTAAATTCGTACGACTTCATAAACGCCGTCACCAAATTGGTAACCTCGATCTTCAATATCTATTGTTGCCTGATCTCTTGTCATTAAATCGTTATTTATTAAAATCATCATGCCAACTCCTCTAGCCATTTTTTTCCCTCTTCACCATAACATATGTAAAAGCTTATCTTCATCTGTATTTTTCTGAATAGTTTTACTTATTACATTTTATGCCAAAATTTTCTTTTTTTAGTTTACAAACGGCATTGAATACACTAAAATTTGTATTCGAAAGAGAGTTTTCTAAAAATTAGGAGGGTTTTGAATGAAACGATTTTTACCCCTGGCGATGCTGCTTGTTTTCGTTTTTGTAGCTGCTTGTAGCAACAATGAAGCAAACGATAGCAGTTCAAACGCTACGAAGAATTCAGGAAGCACAGAAGAAGCAAGTGATGCTAGTGAAACAGATGTAAAGAGTGATCTTCTCGACTTTCAAATGAATTTAATTCAAACAATTAATAAGAATGATAGCCCTATCTACGCTTTTGAAGCTGCTAAAGTTGCGGAAGAAAAACCGTCTGATGAAGAGCTTGCTACAATGAAAGCTGATGCTGAAGCAGCTGCTAAAACCGTTGCTGAAGATGTTCGTGCTGTCGAAGTCCCAGCTGAGCTGGACACTTACAAAAGTGACATTGAAGCAGCATTAGAGGATCTTGCTAAATCTTATGAAACACGTGCCGCTAATCTTTCTGACGAGCCTGAAGCAACTTATGAAGAATCTGATGCACAATTCGCTTCTTTTGAAGAAAAAATGGCTGCGGTTTACGAAGATACTGGCCTTACAGCGCCAAGCTTTTCAGCTGATTTGGTCGATTAATAGGAAAACCGTTACTCAGCTGAGTAACGGTTTTTTCTAAAATCCATAGCTCGTCATTCCACCGTCTACAAACAGCGTTTGACCTGTTATGTAATTTGATGCCTCAGAGGACAAGAATACGGCTGCTCCAACTAAATCTTTTAATTCACCCACTCGTTTCATTGGAGTATGATTTAGTATATCTGCTAAGTACTGCTCATCTTGCAGTAACTTTTCTGTAAGTGGTGTCCGAAAATACCATGGCCCAATCGCATTAACTGTAATACCATTCTCTGCCCATTCTAGTGCAAGGTTTTTTGTCATCTGAATCATACCTGCTTTAGATGCTGCGTATACGACCCCTGTTCTTAACGCAACGTGTCCCGCAACAGAAGAGATGTTAATAATTTTTCCCCCTCCACCTTCTTTCATTACTTCTGCACACTTTTGCGACATAAAAAAAGCGCCCTGCAAGTTTGTTTGGAGAATTTGCGTCCACTCCACTTCCGTAACATCGCTCGCTTTCGAGCGAATATTCATTCCTGCGTTATTAATTAACACATTAATTTTTCCCGCTTCATTTTCAATTTGTTGAACAGCTTCTGTTAGTTCGCTCTCTTTTGTTATGTCAACTCGAATGGGATAAGCCTTTCGACCAACTTCGCTAACAAGTCCAGCTGTTTCCTGAATATCCGCTTCTGTTCTTGCTAGGACCACTACATCAGCCCCTGCTTCTGCCGCTCCTATCGCAAGTGCTCTCCCAATTCCTTTTCCTGCACCTGTCACGACAACGACTTGATTGGTTAATTCAAATGATGGTAAATAAGACAACATTTCTCCTCCTCTTTATACAGCTAACTCAGCCTTATATTAAGAGGTTTCTCGACCAAGTTCAAAATTCCTGCACACACAACAGTTTACATAATAATATTATTGTATTTATATTTAGAAAAATATGTATTAAAAAGAAATTCATGATACAATGAGGTCAAAAAAAGGGGGATTGCAGGTGCGTCAGGATACACTCGGATATGCGTTGCGCGAACTTCGAATGTACCTTGGACTATCACAGTCCAATTTATCGGAAGGCATCTGTACACAAGCGTTAATAAGCCAGATTGAAAACAATGATGTATCACCCTCCGCTGAGCTTCTTTACCAATTAGCATCAAGACTAGGTGTTGATATTAATTATTTTTTTCACATGAAAGAGACACCTCGCCTTGATTATGTGAATGAAGTGATTCGACAGGTTAGAAAACACATTAAACGGCGCGAATATCGTGTAGTTGCTGAAATACTTGAAGCAGAAGAAGCGAACCCCCTTTTCCGAACAGTAAAAAATAAACAATTCTATCTTTGGCACAAAGCCATTTGCACCTATTATTTAGAACGAGACCCCCACTCTGCACTTCAGCTTCTAGATGAAGCCCTACGCCTTACAACGACTACTTCAAAGAATTACTCAGAACGTGAAATTGAACTACTCATTAGCATGGCGATCTTGTATAGTGAGGAAAAAGATTGGGAACGCGCGCTACCGTTATTTCATAAAGCGCTCTATCATGTTCGCTTTTTCCCCATTATTAATGATGAAACGATTGAAATCCGTCTCTATTATAATTATTCCAAAGCACTATCCACTTGTCGAAACTACGAGAAAGCTCTGTCCATTGCACGAGAAGGATTTTTACTTTGTCGCGAGAAACAGCGCCTCTATCTTTTTGGCGAACTTAGCTATCAGTGTGGCAAGCTTCACTATCTACTCGGAAAACAAGAGTTAGCTTATGAATATCTCGCGACAGCCTCCACCATTTTTGAACTTGATCAAAATCAGCTCTTTAAAGAACATGTGGATCATTATGCAAAGAAAATTGGAATGATTCAAAACGCGTAGATTATTTATGCTTCGTTTTTTCGATCAAGATAACGATGAAATTAAAGAGAGACACGAAGAAAAGTCCTGCCGTAATAAACAATGTGAGTTCTTCCATAGCATGTCCTCCTTTCAAAGAGATCATGGACTATTCATTCTGTTTAAAATAAATTGGAAAGGTGCAGACACACGACAGACCCCTTTTCATTAATTAATGACAATAAGGTAGATCTTCATCTTGAACAACATAAGCTGAAGCCTGAATCATTTCAGTTGAATTATGGGGGGTGATCGCATATCCACTCATAAATACCAACGAGACGAGAAGTAAAGCTGCCCATTTCTTCATCATGTCAACCCTCCTTTCATTACATTTATATTACAACGGAGCCAATATTTATGCATTCGCCCTATCTGCTCTCCTATTTCATAGAAAAAGCCCCATTCGAATTCGAATGGGGCTTTTCGTTCTAATCAATAAACATCCTTATATTTTATGACAATTAAAAGCATCAATTACCCTATTGACAGGCTCCTGATAACGCTCACGACTCCAAGAATTGTAGCTAGGATGAGGAACGTTGTGCACTATCGTCCATTTATCACTCGATACATTTGCGAGTTCAAAATACTTTTGAGCAAATCGTCCACAGGGAACGAGCGTCACTTCTCGATCGATCAGTTCCATCAAACGGTTTTTGAATTTTGTTAAGAGAAGTTCATTAACCTTAACTAATGCTTCATCTTTAAAAGGCGTTTTCTTTGCAGTTGTTCGAATTGTGCCGAGACAGTCTAGTAACTCACGGTTGCTTTCTAGATCTTCAGAGGTATAAGGTCTTGCTTGCATTGGTATATTACACACATTTAACAAACCGACTACATCAAGAGAAGGTCTTTCCAACTCTTCTTCTCGGTGCTTTTTCAATAATAGTCCAAGAGGCTTTGCATAGTCTGGCCCGAAAAGCTTCTTTGACATCGTCGCACCTGAAGGACCTGCAACGGGTACGCCGTTTTTAACTTCCGCTACGTGTGGAGATTCTAATATAAAAATAAGCTTTGTTTTCGATGAGATGACCTCTGGCACTTCGTAATTTTTCGCAAGTGCTTGATATTGCTGTTCAAATTTTTCAGATGTATCCATAAACCATTCCCTGCCTTCATCGATTCGCTACGTTATTTTCTTTTAAATAAGAAACTATTCGATCTCCCATCAAATGATAACCCTCTTCATTAGGATGGAAAGCGTCTTCGTATAATAAGTTTTCATCACTTTCAAGAAACAAATCAGCAACAGGTACAAATGTTGCATCAGTTGTATCTGAAACAGTTGAGCGACTTCCTTGATTCCAATCATCCACAATTTCATTCATTTCAGGAATATCCCCAAATGCTTTCGAAAAAGGATTGAATAAACCCGTAAAATAAATTGGCGCATCGGGATTAAGGTTACGTATAGTAGCTAAAATAGTCGTCAGGTTTTCTAGGTAGATTTTCTTTTGAAGGGTGAAATACTGCTGATCCAAATTCATAAAGTGATTTTTTACAACACCAAAAAGATCATTTCCACCGATCGTTAAAAAGATATAATCAGCCTTCTCAACCCCATTCCGCACAGTTTCTTGTTCAAGCCGTTTCAACAGATCCTCTGTTTTACTTCCTGTAATGGCATAATTCTTAAGCGTGACAGTCGCATTTTGATCACTTTCAAAATAGTGATCATTTACATAGCCGATATAGCCATCTTTCCCCTGGTCTCCTACCCCTTTTGTTAAGGAGTCTCCAAGTCCTACGATTTGAACCACTTGCTCATCGAGCTCAGGTTTCTCTTGAAACGCTTCTTGTATTTTATCACTCAATGGGAGTGAATTCGTTTGTTCTGGGAGTGAACCCGTGTTGAAGTAAACATAAGTTAATGCCCCCGCTCCAGCAACAAGAAAGAGCGTGAGGGTAATTAAAAGCCATTTCATCCATCGCTTCATTATCATTTTCCTTTTCTCTATCCATTCTTACTACTATTCTATCAAAAGGCGGACATCTCGTACACGAACTATTCAAAGGGGATTTGTTCGACGATAGCGTCTTGCTTCAATCGATATTGAATTTGTCTTGCAATGAGTTCATATCCTTGATCGTTCGGATGAAATCCATCTTCAAAAAATAAATTCTCATCAACTGAACTAAACAGTTCATATATCGGTACAAATGTCGTACGATTATCCTTCTCTACTGTGTCTTGACTTGCGCCATTCCACCTCTGTACAATTTGATCAATTTCCGTCACCGATTGAAAATTCTCTAATAATGGATTATATAGGCCAATAAACAAAATCGGTGCATCAGAATTGATGCTTCGTATACGTTTCATAATCGCATCAAGTCGTTCAACGTATCTTGTTTGTTCACGCTGGAAGACATCGATCTGTAAGTCTAGAAAATGTTCTTTCACAACTTTCATTAAATCATTTCCACCAATGCTCATGACGATCAAATCAGCTTCTGCAAGCGAAGCTTTAGCATTATTTTCTACCAACATTTTATATAATTTAGGAGTTTGTCTACCATGAACTGCGTAATTTTCAACTAATATCGATGTATCCGTATCACGCTCAATATTCGCAGCAAGCCTTCCGATGTATCCTTGGTCCGTCGAATCCCCACTACCTTTAGTGAGAGAATCACCGAGGCTTACGATTCGAATATCTGGATCTGTTACTGCTTTTTCAATTTCCTCAGGCTTTTGTTCTTCAGTTGTTGCAGTCACTTCTGGTTCTATATCCGTTTTAGCTTGATCATTTTTATCTGCAATTGATGAAATGACGGTTTCATTTGGTGCTTCACTCATCACCATCATGGATGCTGCTTGCTTTATTTCATTCAAACGCTGACTGCGGTATTCCATTATTGGTTTAATGCTTAATAAAATACCTCCAGCAAGAATGAGGAATAAAAACAGCCACACTCTCTGTTTTTTCATTTAACAACCTCCTCATTACATTTCCTTTTATACCCTTATTGTATGAAGAATTAACGCAAAATACAAAATGCTTCAATTCAC
This sequence comes from Bacillus sp. N1-1, assembly GCF_009818105.1. Lineage (NCBI taxonomy): Bacteria > Bacillati > Bacillota > Bacilli > Caryophanales > Bacillaceae > Bacillus > Bacillus sp. N1-1. Next base: position 2,071,115 of record NZ_CP046564.1, on the reverse strand, counting down.
GAAATGGGTTTATTGCCATTTTTTTCGCTCCATAACCTTTTTCTTTTTGCAAGTTCCCGCTACTTCTTTATAATAGTACGAGTAGACCCGTTCGGCAAAGGAGGAAATGAAACTTGAAAATGACAATTACAAAACCGGCTTTGAACTGGTTTAAAAGAGAAATGGATCTTGAAAAAGGGGATCATCTCCGCTTTTTTGTACGCGTAGGTGGATGCAGTACTGTACAAGATGGATTTTCACTTGGCATGACTGTTGAAGAGCCAACTGAGCCTGCTCTTATGCTTGAAGAAGAAGGCATTACCTTTTTTGTAGAACAAAAAGACATCTGGTTCTTTGAAGATCAAGATTTCACTGTTAAATTCAGTCGAAATAAAGAAGAAATTCAGTTTGTACACGGAAATTGATGTGAAAAACGCGAAAGCTTCTCGCTTTCGCGTTTTTTTAATAGATCTTTTTTAACCGAAATCGCTGAATGTGAGAGCGTAAACCTTCTTGTTCAAGAATGCGAATCTGATCGTCTCCAAGCAAGTCAAAATGCGGAAACATCTCCCGGTCGTGCATCCATTCTCGCTTTAAACCATACTGTTTTCCCCATCTTGCAAGCTTTTCTTTATCGCTACATCCCGCTTTTGTAACCGAATGAAATTGCGGAAAACGAGGATCATACCAAAAATGAGTTAATAAAGCGATTTCTCCACTTTTAACCTTTGCTTTCCATTCCGCAAGCTCACCCTTCGACAAACCAAATGCCATTATTCAACTCCAGTAGAAGCAGGTTGCTTTTTGGCATTTTCATAAGCCTGATGCCATTCCGGGAACTTTCTTCGAATAGATACAGGACGGAACGTATCTCGCTTCACACACGTATGCATTGATTCACCCGTCACGCAAATATCGCCGTCTCCATTGATTACTTCATACCCATAATTGACGCGAAGACCATCATAAGAATCCACCCAGGTCTTCACTCTCACTTCATCTCCATATCGAACTGGACGTTTGTAGCTTGCTTTTATATCCATGACCGGAGAAAGAATCCCCTCTTTTTCCATATCAGCGTACCGAAATCCTAAATCATTTATTAAAGCTGTTCTCCCAAGTTCAAACCAAATAAGATAGTTGGCATGGTAAACAACTCCCATTTGATCTGTTTCTGCATATCGAACATCTATTGACGTAGTTGTTATGTACATCCTGTTTCCTCTCCTAACTTCAACGTGGTGTCAATCTTATTTTATCATAAACCACCCATGAAGCATGAATGAGAAGGACTGAATGACGCTTTGTCATTCAGTCCTTAAACTACTTATTGTTTAGATTCATCTTTAATTTCATTTCTCATTGACTCAATACTTTGTTTTCTGCGCTGATTTTTTTCTTTAATCGCCTTTTTTTGTATATCGCTATCCGTAAGTTCTAAAGATGCCTCAGCATCGTGTATGTTCTCAATCGTGTCTTGTACCATACTCTTTAATTTTTCTGCGTTATCTCGACGATCATCTGGATTTGCTTTCAAAGTAAGCCCTCCCTGTTTATAAGTGAAATGACAAGGTGTTACGAGCTTATTATGGCTTACATATTCATGAGATATGCGCTTATGACTGGAGACTTTTAGGTAAGGTCCCTTCTAGCTTCCCTTCATAAAATAACATCTCTTTCCGAACGTCGGGTGAACACCCATTATTAAGAAGGATGTTTTCAGCCGCTGTGAATACCTGTTTCAACATACGTATACCCATACGATAATCTACTACAACGTTTTCCTGAATTTGATCTTCATACGAAGATAATTCAACGAGAAGTCGATACGTGCACTCTAATAATCGAATCGGTACGTCATTAGGGGAATGATTGCCTCCTCCCTCAAGGTAAGATTGAAATTCACGGTCATCTTCATCACACATAAGGAAAAAAGATCCTGGGACATCATGTAGGTCGTGCTCGATATCAGAAATTGTAAGGCTCATAACCGCAAGCCTGGCTGCAAAACCACCTACGATTGATGCAGTTCCACAACCATAAGGTGGCCCCGATGCTTCAAGCATCCGGTAAATGTCACTACCTAACTCTTCTTTATGATCCACTTCTATCACCTCTCCTATAATCCCATACCCTTTCTTCTTCTACTAAAATCTTCTAAATGGCTTCTTCAAAAATAATCGGGCTCATGTACGTTACGCTTTTTTTTGAAATCTCGATTAGATTCTGCCAGTATTCTTTCACACTTTCCGGATGATTTCCTTGATCAAAGCTAATTTGAAGCCAAGATAATTCCTCAAGAAGCCTTACAGAAGAACCAATCCATATTTTTTTCCCTTCTACTTGTAACACAAATGGTTCTTCAAATCGAAAGGGAAGATAGATACCGGACTGGTTAGGGTGAAGAATAAGGTGTTGAAAAATTGTCCCTTTAAATAAACGTGCATATATGAGAAGGACGCGATCATTTTTGGCTGCTGCTTTTTTCAATTGGTGAAGAGTTTGCGCTTCTCCTAACTCGAGACTTGCAATGGTACGATCCCAATTTAACTCTTCCCGATATGGAACGAGATAACCCATTTGCTGCATTTTTATTTCAAGTTCTTTTACAAGAAGATCTTCATTTCGCTCTGCTTCACTGCCCTTAGCTGTGATTGGTTCAATTCTTGCTGTAATTGTCATAATGTTCCCCCCGAAAACGTTTGTCTCCTAAGCTTTCGCAACCTTTCTATCCTTTTGGACAACTTTACATGAAATGAAAAGAAGTTGTTAAAATTGAAATAAACCAGAAAGAGAGCTCCTTTCTGGTTGTCATCAGCCTATTTCCCTTTTGGAGGGGCGTAGTCCGGTTCAGCGTTTCCTTTCGTTTGCATCTGTTTTCCTTTGTTCCCCTCTGCTTCAGGATTCACAGAAGCGAGGTGATTAGGCTTAAATGATTTAGGGAACTTTTTTGGATTACTCATATTAATCTCCTCCTTTACGCTATAGGCTGTGCAACTAGAGGAGAAATATCTACCCGTTTACAAATTTTTTGCATGCTTTTGTTCGAATTTATCTTCAATCCGTTCAATCGCTTTCTTGTCACTCATTAATTCCAATTTATTTTGCATGACCAATTCTTTAAATGACACCTTCTTAGACTTTCTCATATAAGTCTCCTTTCCTCTTCAACAGTATTTAAAACCATTATTCCCGATTTATTGAAACTTATTACAAAAATCCGATTTTTTTGTTTATTATAATGAATTTTTTGTATCGATAATGTCGTAATAACCAAAAAAAGGATGGCATTTGCCATCCTTTTCTAACTTAATTTGCGATTTTATCGCGAAGAACCATTTGAAGAATACCGCCGTGACGATAGTAGTCAATTTCCACTTCACTATCAAAACGTGCAAGTACTTTAAATGTTTGTGTTTCACCTTCAGGAGATGTTGCTGTAACGTTAATCTCATCACGTGGCTTTACGTTTTCTGTAATTTCAACAGCAAACGTTTCTTTACCTGTGAGGTTATACGTATCTGCAGATTCACCATCTCTAAATTGAAGTGGGAGCACACCCATTAGAACCAGGTTACTACGGTGAATTCTCTCGTAGCTCTCAGCAATAACAGTTTTAATACCTAGAAGGTTCGTTCCTTTCGCAGCCCAGTCACGTGAGCTTCCCATGCCGTAATCTTTACCAGCAAGAACGACAAGACCTGTTCCTTCTTCTTTGTACTTCATTGCAGCATCATAGATCGGCATAACTTCATCAGTGTTCCAGAACGTTGTCCATCCGCCTTCTGTACCAGGAGCCACTTCGTTACGAATACGAATGTTACCAAACGTACCACGCATCATTACTTCGTGGTTACCACGACGTGATCCATAAGAGTTAAAGTCAATTGGTCGAACGCCGTTATTCTGTAAATACTGTCCTGCAGGCATATCTTTTGCAATGGCACCAGCTGGAGAAATGTGGTCCGTTGTAACGGAATCACCAAACTTTGCGATTGCTCTTAGATCTTTAAGCTCATGAATGTCTTCTGGATCTTTAGAAAGATTTTCGAAGAATGGAGGGTTCTGAATATAAGTGGACTCATCGTCCCAGTTATAAAGATCTCCTTCACTTGTGCTTAGTTCGTTCCAGCGTTTGTTTTCGTCAAATACTGTTTTGTACTGACGCTTAAACATTTCTGGTGTTACTGTTTCAGCAACAGCTTCTTTCACTTCTTCAGGTGATGGCCAAAGATCGCTTAGGTAAACGTCGTTTCCATCCTTATCTTTACCGAATGAATCAGAATGAAGGTCGAAATCTACAGTACCAGCAAGAGCATAAGCAACTACTAGCGGTGGTGAAGCAAGGTAGTTTGCTTTTACTAGTGGATGGATACGTCCTTCAAAGTTACGGTTACCTGAAAGAACAGAAGTCACTGTAAGATCGCTCTTCGCAATCGCATCTTCAATCTCTTCTTTAAGTGGACCTGAGTTACCGATACAAGTTGTACAGCCGTAGCCAACAAGGTGGAAGCCAAGATCTCTAAGGTAAGGCATAAGACCAGACTTATCAAGGTAGTCTGTTACGACTTTAGATCCTGGAGCAAGGCTTGTTTTAACATACTCAGGAACTTTTAGTCCTTTTTCAACTGCTTTCTTCGCAAGTAGAGCCGCACCAAGCATAACGGATGGATTCGAAGTATTTGTACAGCTTGTAATCGCAGCGATTGCAACTGCACCCGTTTTCATCGTTACTTCTTTTCCGTCGTTAAATTTAACAACAGCTTCCTTATCGAATTCTTTCTTATCCATACCTAGACCCTGGTTACCTTGAGGAGCAACGACTGCTTTATTGAACTCTTTCTTCATATCGGAAAGAAGAATCAGATCTTGTGGGCGCTTAGGACCAGCAAGACTTGGTTCTACTGTTCCAAGATCAAGTTCAACAACGCTTGAGAATTCAGGATCTTCAGATTCTGGTGTGTAGAACAATCCGTTAGCAATGGAATACTCACGCACAAGGTTGATGTGCTCTTCAGAGCGACCAGTTAAGCGCATGTATTCAAGCGCTTCTTCATCAACTGGGAAGAAACTACATGTAGAACCTTGCTCTGGTGCCATGTTGGAAATCGTTGCACGGTCAGCAAGCGGCATGCCAGATAGACCTGGTCCGAAGAATTCAACAAATTTCCCAACTACTTTTTTCTCACGAAGAAGCTGAGTTACTTTTAGTGCTAAATCCGTTGCAGTTGTTCCGCTTGGAAGCTCTCCAGTAAGCTTAACACCGATTACTTCAGGAACTGGGAAGTAAGAAGGCTGACCTAGCATACCAGCTTCAGCTTCAATACCACCAACACCCCATCCAAGAACACCAAGACCGTTGATCATGGTTGTATGAGAGTCAGTTCCGAATAATGTATCTGGATAGGCAACATTTTCGCCATCAACTGTATTTTCTTGAACAACGTTCGCAACGTACTCCAGGTTTACCTGGTGAACGATTCCAGTTGCTGGTGGAACGGCACGGTAGTTATCAAATGCATCTTGAGCCCATTTAAGGAATTTATAACGCTCAAGGTTACGTTCAAATTCTTTATTCATATTAAATTCAAGTGCATCATCAGATGCATATTTATCAACCTGTACCGAGTGGTCAATAACAAGATCCACTGGAATTTCAGGATTGATTTTGTCAGGGTCGCCACCGATATCTGCCATTGCTTTACGAAGTGACGCAAGGTCAACAACGGCTGGTACGCCTGTGAAATCCTGAAGAATAACGCGTGAAGGTTTAAATGGTACGTCAATATCTTTGTTTTGCTCGCTAGTTCCCCATTTAGCGAGGTTTTCGATGTGCTCTTCTTTGATCACTTTACCGTCATATTGACGTAAAACAGACTCAAGTAAAATTTTGATCGTGTAAGGGAGCTTGCTTACCTTAGCGATGCCTGCTTCTTCTAACGCCTGAAGACGATAGAAGGAATATGATTTACCATTGGCATCGAATGTTGCTTTGGAATTATAAAGTTCGTGATTTGCCATATGTAGTTCCCTCCTCCAAATTGCATAACAAAGCGGATGTCGAAAAAACGTTTTCAACTTCCCTTTATCCAGTTTAGTAAATTTCTAAACATAAGTAAATAACAAGATTGTTATTGCTATTGATAAGTATAGCTTATCACCACATAATTTCGCCTGTTCAGGACATGTTAGAACAAGGGAGGTGATGACATTGGGAAAACGTAAAGCAAATGGTGTACGCCCAGGTATGAATGATGCTGACGCACAGGGAAACGGTGCTGGCTATGATAATGAGTATGCGCATGAGCATATGACGGCAGAACAGAAACAATACAACAAAAAGACAAAAAAACGCCAATAGAAGCAAAACCCGTCACAATTGGATGACGGGTTTTTTAATGTCACTCGTTGTTCATTTCTGCTTCAATGGACTGCAGATCCTGTTGGAATTGAAGCAACTGCGTGCGCTGATGTTCAGATGCGTTTACTAACGCGCTTTCGATCTGCTGTTTTGCCTCACCAACTTCTTGCTGAAGGTGTTTTAAGTCTTTTCCATAACCACTGCTACTTACAACGATTTCTTTTTTAGCATCAACTGCCTGTTCATATCCCTGCTGAGCCGCCTGAAATGATTGTTGCTTATCTTTATTATATGGCATTCATTTAACCTCCTTTTCTATTGCTTTCACCATAGTGTAACCAGGTAACGACGTCCTATTCGATAAGAATAAGGGCCATAAACCTGTCCATACTAAGAATTAAGGAGGGATGATTATGACTGAAAGTAATACGTTTAAAGACATCCGTAAAAACGCTCCTAAAGGCCACACTGGTCAGCCTGAACCAATGAAAGGGTCTCATAAAGTTAAAAACAGAAACCATACGAGACAAAAAAATGGTGAAGGGTTCTAAAACTCTATGACAAAAGGCGGCCAGAGACGGCCGCCTTTTACTCGTTATTTATGCTCATCAATACGCTTAAAAGCACTTCTTCCTCTTCTGTCGTTACGGTTCTAAGGTCAATGAGAATCTTTTCATCCTTAATACGGGTAATGATTGGCCGATGACTCAGTCGGAGCTTTTCTTCAAGCTCATTCACACTGAAATGACCTGTTCGAATAGCAACAACAGAGGTTGGCAATTCAACAGAAGGCATGGTGCCGCCACCTACTTGGGACACACTCGCTTCCACATCAATTTGATAATGCGAACACTTCGTTTCAAGTTGTTCTTTGAACTGAAGTGCACGCTTTCGCACCTCTTCTGCCGATACCGTAATATCTCTGATCGCAGGGATATTGTTTGCTTCTTCATATAAATGCTCGCGTAATGTTGCCTCAAGTGCAGCAAGGGTAAACTTATCTACGCGTAATACACGTGCAAGTTGATGTTTCTTCAACCGATCGACAAGGTCTTTCTTACCAGCGATAATACCTGCCTGCGGACCACCAAGGAGCTTATCACCACTAAAGGATACTAAGTCTGCACCAGCAGCAAGCGTTTCTTGAACAGTAGGCTCTTCTCCAATACCATCTTTTCGATAATCGTATAATGCGCCACTTCCTAAATCCTCGTAAAAAATGACCTGTTGTTTTTTTGCAATGGATGCTAATTGCTCGCGCTCTACTTCTGCCGTAAAACCAACAATCGCAAAATTGCTACGATGCACTTTCATTAACATCGCCGTTTCATCGTTCACAGCTTGTTCATAGTCAGCAGGATGCGTTTTATTCGTGGTGCCTACTTCCTTCAAGCGTGCCCCGCTCTCTTCCATTATTGAAGAAACCCGAAAGGATCCGCCAATTTCAACGAGCTCCCCTCGTGAGACAACCACTTCCTTTTCTTTTGCAAGGGCGCTCAAAATCAAGAAAACAGCTGCAGCATTGTTATTGACGACCATAGCTGCTTCTGCCCCTGTTGCCTTACAAACCGCTTCTTCGACAATGGTATGTCGGGATCCTCGCCTTCCTTGTGTAAGGTTATATTCGAGTATGGAATAACTTTTGGCTACTTCAATCATATGATCTATTGCAGCATCGCTTAATCTCGCTCTTCCAAGATTCGTATGTAGCACGACACCGGTCGCATTAATTACCGGCACTAAATTGAAAGCATTTCGCGTTAATTTTTCTTGCACGCTTGCTATAATTTCAACTTGAAAACCATGGCGATCTTGAGCATGTCCGGTATACGTTTCCTTTATTAAAGCGCTCCGAAGCTCGTTCACTTCCTGTTGGACCATTTGTTTGAGAAGCTTCTGAGAGAGGTCGCTCCCAATGTTCTCTTTCAGCATCGCATCTTGAATTTGATGAATCGGGGGTAATTCTCTAAGTAATTTCAAAATCTCAACTCCTATATCGAAACGAAAGGCACCCTACAACGGGGTGCCCTACTCGAACGTTCTGCTTTCCATTTTCTTAATAAATGCTTCTACTTCCGGGTATTGACCTGATTCTTTTTTTGAATGCATCCGCTGATCATTTATTGTCACTTCGAACACACCACCAGAACCCGGTATCATTTCTAGTGAACTAATTTCCTGTCTGAAATGGTTAAATAATGCTTCCGCGAAACTCGCGGCTTTAGGAGCATAGTTTCACTGCATGCAAAATTCGATCGTTACATGATACTTCATATAGGCTACCTCCTCTAATGAATTTCAAGTTGTACATACTATATCATTTCAAAAATACGATGAAAAGATTTATACTCATGTTAGGAGGTGGTTATATGTCAAATCAAGAAAACATCCGTTTAACATCCCTATCGACAAAAGGTGGTTGAGGATGCAAAATCGGTCCTGAGGACCTGACGCAAGTTTTGCGTCAATTACCTAATAAGAAAAAAGATCCAAATTTACTTGTCGGTGTGGAAACCTCCGATGATGCAGGCGTGTACCGCCTAACTGATGAACTCGCCATGATTCAAACGGTAGACTTCTTTACACCTATCGTTGATGATCCATATATGTTTGGTCAAATTGCAGCGGCCAATTCATTAAGCGATGTCTATGCAATGGGTGGAGTTCCGAAAACCGTTCTTAATATTGTCGGTTTTCCGATCAAATCTTTAGACCCTTCCATCCTTGCAGAAATATTGAAAGGCGCTGCTGATAAAGTGGATGAAGCAGGGGCTGTTACTGCCGGAGGACACTCAATTGATGATCAGGAGCCGAAGTTTGGTTTATCTGTGACGGGTCTCGTTCACCCAAATGAAATCCTTATGAACGTTGGGGCCAAGCCGGGAGACGCGATGGTGTTAACAAAGCCTATTGGCGTCGGCATACAAACAACTGCCATTAAACCTGAAAAGCTAACCGCTGAACAGCTTCAGCGCGTATCAGAAACGATGGCTGAGCTAAACAAAACCGCAGCCGAAGAACTATCTGGTTTATCACCTAATGCAGTTACAGATGTTACCGGCTTCGGTTTACTCGGACATGCTTATGAAATGGCAACTGGAAGCAACGTTAGCATTCAGATCAACTATAACAACGTGCCTATTTTACCTGGCACAGTTGAGCTAGCGGAGCAAGGTTATATCCCGGGTGGATCAAAAGCAAATCACCGCTGGATTGCTGAATCTGTCAGATACGAAAACCTAACAGAACTTGAGCAGTTCATTTTATGTGATGCGGTAACTTCTGGCGGCCTATTAATTAGCTTGCCTGAGCATGAAGCGAATGAATATGTATCACGGATGAATACCAAAGGGAAATCTGCTTACATTGTCGGTCATGTAAATGAAAAAGATGCATTTGCGATCACCGCAAGCAAATAAAAAGGAAGTTGGGGAAATCCCCAACTTCCTTTTTATATTTCATACAGCATATCTTCTAATTCCTCAGTAAGCGCTTCTGGTCGGTCATCAAATACAACGCGACCTTCTTTTAATGCCACAATTCTAGACGCGTACCTTTTCGCTAGTTTTACATCATGAACGTTAATAATCGTTAATAAGTTCCGCTCCTCATGCAGACGGTGAATGAGTTGAAAAATGCGATTAGCCGTACCCGGATCAAGACTTGCTACTGGCTCATCTCCAAGAAAAACATCAGGCGATTGGGCAAGCGCTCGGGCAATGCCGACCCGTTGCCTTTGCCCTCCACTCAATAAATCTACCCGCTTATTTAAATGAGGCAGCAGTTCAACTTGTTCGATAACGTCTCTCGCAAGTTTTTTTTCACTTTCATTGAATAAGCCAGCGAGGTTGCGAATGGTTGATCGAGAACCGAATAAACCCGTGTAGACGTTTTGCTTAACCGTTAAACGAGGAATCAGCTGATTATGCTGAAAAATCATCCCCATACTTCGCCTTTGTCTCCTTAACCCTTCTCGATCGAGCGTTTGGAAAGAACGACCATTATAAATAATGTCCCCTTCAGTTAAAGACTGCAGGCCATTTAACGTCCGAATGAGCGTTGACTTACCAGCGCCCGTTTTTCCTAATATACAAACAAATTCGCCTCTTTGAAAGGTGAGAGAAACATGATCCAACGCATACGATTCAGCATTTTGATAGCGCACGGATGCATTTTCAACCATTAACAACGCTTCATTACATGACATATTGTCTCACCCTACTTCCGAGAAAATCAACAACAATGACAATGATCATAATCAGCATCACATCAACCGCAACGGTCGAGTATTGGAATGTTTTAAAATGAACAAACAGCTGTTGTCCAATTCCTCCCCCGCCAACTAAACCGAGCATTAACGAAGTTCGAATCGCAACTTCAAATCGATAAAAATAATGTGACAGGACGTTTGGCCAAATTTGAGGAAAGACTGAAAACAGCGCGCCTGTTAGCGGTCTTGCCCCAACTGCCTTCATGGCCTCTTGTGGGCCTTTATCAGCCGCTTCAATTAATTCTGCAATTAATTTAGAGAGAACACTCGCATTATGAACAATGATCGCAATCGTTGCCGCAAATGGTCCAGGTCCAACAATCGTAAGGAACATTAACCCTAGTACGATTTCCGGAATCGAACGGACAAAACTTAAACCAACACGCGCAGGCCCATAAAATGGCCCCGCCGTATTTTTAGCAGCAAGTAAGCTAACGGGTAACGCAACAAGTAAGCCGACAAAGCTTCCTAGAAACGCCATTCCCAGTGTAACAAGACTTGCTTTTAACATGGTTGGAAGCACCGATGTATTTAACGGAAACCAGTTCGACAGAAAATCGATCATATTGTTAAATTGACTGAACTTCCTTACATCAAACTCCGTAACATCTATGCTCCACGCCATTAATCCGATGACCATAAAAAATAGAATAAGGTGCTTCCACTTAAACCAGGCCATTCTACTTCGTTAACAACCCTTGCTTTTCAGCAGCGCTTCTAATGCTCTCATAATCTTCGTTATTTGCTTTCGTAAATCCTGATGCCCCAAATGCATTTAAAATCGTTTCATCTTCAATAGCTAGAAATGCATTCTGTAGCTGATCAATCGTTTCTTCATCCGTTCCTTTAGAAACAGCCCATGGATATTGGAAAAGCTTTTCAGATTCCCATATCACTTTAAGCTTGTCTCCATCAATTTTCCCTGATTCAAGCAACTGATTATAAATCGCACTATCAATTGCGCCTGCGTCAACCTGTTTATTTTGAACAGATAAAGCTGTTGCATCGTGTGAGCCAGTATAGGCAACAGAAGCAAAATCATTTGTATCCTGATCTTCAAAGACATCGCGATCTTGGAGCTCTATTGAAGGAATCAATGAACCTGATGTTGAGTTAGGATCGCCAAATGCAAAGCTTCTTTCCTTACTATTTTCAAGGTAATCTTCAAGCGTCTCCCACTCATTTTCTGTATTTGTAATGATGTAAGAATGGTAGAAAGGCTCACTGTCGATCAACTGAGTCACAATGGCTTTCGCACCACTTTTCTCGTGCGCAATCACATACGTAAGCGGACCAAAATAAGCCATATCAATTTGATCATAGTTCATCGCTTCCACAACACCGTTATAGTCAGGAAACGTTGTAATTTCAACATCACGATCAAGTTTTTCTGAAAGCTCACCTTGAAGCTTCGTCATCGCTTCTTCAATTTCACCTTCTGTTTGAACTGGGATTACACCAATCGTAAAGGCACCTTCTTCTTTTTCACTATTATCTTTTGAAGCATTTTCGTTCTCATTCGAGCTACATGCCGCAAGAATGCCGAGCATAAGCACCATTATAAAAAGAATCGCTTTTTTCATGTTTCTCCACTCCTCAGTTTCAATCTATTTCTCTATTCTCCAATATCTCTCCTGATCTTTTCTTACGGTATATCCTTCGCTATCAAGCTTCTCTAGGATCGGCACTAGATACTTTCGACTTACATTAAGAACATCTTTCGCCTCCTGTAACGTAAAGGCTTGATCTGTTTCCGCTTTTAAAGATGCAATGGTTTGCTTCCAACTTTCAACATGCACATAAAGCTCGTCTGTTAATTTAACTGCAATCTCTTCCTCCAACATATAGTTCTTAAGCTCCGTCTTATATGGATCTGGAATTTGCTGCTCATCGATTAAACGATCCACTGGCGAAACATTAATACCCTGCTCCTCTAAATGCTTCAGCACCTTTGTCATGCGCGCTTTCCATGCGGCTGGTAGCGATGGCTGAAAAGTCCGCATGGAAAGAAATGGCCCTTTTTGTTGCAACTCTTCCTGAAGCTGAATGCTCAAGACGGCATCTATTACTTTTTTAGGATAAGTTTTCTTTAACTCCTGCACAACTTCCGCTTTCCGTGGACCTTTTCGCATTGGAAATTGTTTATGTGCCGCTTCCAAATTCTTATGAATCGCTTCAACAACTCGCGTAAAAACATTTTGTGAAGTTACACCACCGTCAATAAAGACAAGGTGATCATCATCCTTAAGCTGGCGAAACGCTTCCTCATTTAAACCGATTTGCTGCATAACTTGTTCATTTGATAGCAGTTGCTCTGATTCAAGAATCTGCTCAAGCTGTTCAGCTGGCGACCCTTTCATCATTTGTTCAAATTTCGCGATTGTTTCAGCGCCAAATTTATATTTCTCTCCTGCCACATTAAGAATACTGCCGCCTCCAATTGTTTCAACCGGAGAAGGACGTCTTACGATAACGCGATCACTTTTTTTAGCGGTAATAGGTCCATGGAGTCTAATCTGGCAGAAGAGTTCTTCTCGATTCCCTGCCTCAAGCGTATTGCGATCGAAAAAGACAATCGTTCCTCTTACCTCAGCCGTTCCAATGTGTACCGTTACTTCAGCTCGCTGTTTCAAGTCATGAGCCATCGTAAGAGCTTTCATAAATGAAAGGTCAATGGTCGACGTAACAGGATAGTGATTGGAATTAACAATGACTTGTCCCCTAACCATCTGTTGCCGATCTGGTCCGGCCAGATTCACCGCAACTCGCTCGCCCGCAAAAGCTCGCTCCACCTTTGTACTGTGCGTTTGTATTTGTCTTACTCGCGCTTCTACGCCATCAGGAAGTAGTGTAACAAGTTCTCCTTCTTTAAGCTCTCCATCAAAAATCGTTCCTCGTGCAATCGTGCCGTGGCCTTGTAGAGTAAATACTTGATCAATTGGTAATCTCAGTGCTCCAGCTTTATTTCTTGAAGGTGTGTTGATAAGAAAAGAGTGAAGACTATTTTTAAGCTCAGCAACGCCTCTTCCACTTTTGCCATCAACGATATGAATCTTTGATCCTTCAAACCCGGTTCCTTTTATGTATTCAAGAATATCTTCTTGCACGAGAGAAAGCATGTCTTCCTCCACCATATCCGCTTTCGTGATCGCAATAATCGATCGCTGGATACCTAGAAGCGATAAAATCTCTAGATGTTCTCGCGTTTGTGGCATCACTCCTTCATCAGCCGCTACAACTGGAACAACTAGATCAATACCAGCAACCCCAGCAATCATTTGGCGAATAAATCGTTCATGACCCGGAACATCAATGATCGAGACTTTCATGTCATCGGATAGTTGAAACGGAGCGAATCCTGGTTCAATGGAAATGTTTCGTTCCTTCTCTTCTTTCAACCGATCCGTATCAACACCTGTTAATGCGCCTGTTAACGTCGTTTTTCCATGGTCAATGTGGCCTGCTAGTCCAATCGTATAATAGTTCATGCTTACACCTGCCTATCACCTGTCATCTTCTATTAACAGTAATAAATGTAGGTACAGGATGCAAATTTAAACCATTGCGTTTAAAAGAATGGTGGAATTTCCTTTTATACACCCCTGTATATTTATTCAATGCTGTATGGTGAAAAAAGTTATTCACAGCTATCCACAGCCACAACTGTTATAACTCTATTTACGATCTGTATCACTCGATAAACTGTATCAGTTCGTTATAGAAAACTGTTCTATTGGTTAATTTGTCGAAAACACGAATTTCGTAAAATAAAACGATTTTTGTCGATTTTCACAAAAGAACAAGCTACTTATACTGCATTCAGACTTTATTCGACACCTTTCTGCTAAGAGGAACTACGCAATCGTCTTAAAGTAAAAATTTACTACAAAGTTTACTATTCATTTTTCTGAAATAATCATTTTGAGCACTTGCGTTGAATATTTCTATTCATTCGGTTATTATATGAAAAGTACATTATATTACGGGGCTGGTTGTACGTCTGGTGAGTGCCACGGTCTTCAAAACCGCCTGGGAGGCGCGTGCCGTCTTCGGTGGGTTCGATTCCCACACAGTCCCGCCAATTAAATTTCAATCATTTGCAAGATGATCGTAACTCCACAAATCGCTCTGCAAGAATAACCAGCACCCCTTCATTTATTCTGTCAGTCATTTCTGGCTGAAGCACATTATTTATAACGAGATTTATAACTAGTTTTTTACGATCTATTCAGCTTATAAAGTTTACAATTTCTCCTCACTGTTCTCTCTTATATTTTCATTTATCATCAGTTTACATATCGTACAACTTGTAAACTTGTCTTGATAAACCGAATGTATTTTCATATGACAGGAATCTTATCGAGCATTTTCTCCACCATCAAAACTACATCGACTGCACAACATTTTTTATAACACAATAATGCTATCTATTCCGCTACTCTTACAATAGAAGCTGCTCATATTTTTGATGATGCCTGTGTTGCTGTCACTCCCCTCCCCTCTTCTTAGCAAAGACAATATTTTTATGTATTCTTGAATATCAAAATTGAAATGCAAGAGTATTTTAATTACACAGTTAAGAGCGTTGATCTACTTGAATTTATCAATCTACGCACTTTCAGATTGCTAGTGGATCCCCATCTAGTTTTAGGATGATGAAACTCCAATTTCTTGGCCCGTTAAACGTAACCCGATACCTCTTGATTAAAAAGCGCTTTCGGCGTATAATGTGACCGTATTCAACCAATTATATTATGATGCCATGAGGTGAGTGCGTTGGCAGGATGGTTCCAGTGGTTTATCGTCGGATGGACAGTAATCTTAATTTCATTGATTGCAATCGGTGGGTTCTTTATGTTTCGGAAGTTTTTAAAACGCCTTCCTAAAGAAGATGGCAAGTCTATTCTCGACTGGCAAGAACACTATATTGAACAAACAAAGCATATGTGGAGCAGTGATCAGAAGAAACTTTTAGATGAATTGGTCTCGCCTGTTCCTGAATTGTTTCGAGATATTGCGAAGTATAAAATCGCAGGAACAATAGGTGAGCTTGCGCTAAGAGAAAAAGCAAAAAACATGTCTCAAGATTTAATCATTCGGGGATATATTATCGCGACTCCGAAACGAGATCACAAGTGGCTCGTAAAAAAACTGAATGAAAAGCGAATCGATATGACTCCTTATCATCATTTGCTTCAATAAAAAACTCGTTTAGCATATGCTAAACGAGTTTTTTATAGTAATGTTTGATGAAGTGTTGTTCCATGCGTTCTACTTCGCTCTGTTTTCTTAAACTGATAATACATCGAGATTCGCCACGGTACAATCATTCCAAATGCCAGCACAAAGAAAAGCGAACTCGTCTGAAGAACTGGTATAGATTCTCCAATGATTAGTTTGAAAATAATCCGAACTAATAGTAGTCCAATCAAAATAAACGCAAATGCCTTTGAACGAGTTAAATAGATCTGATTATCTTTAATTTCAAACTTCGACGTACGAATTAACAACAGCGAAAAAGCTGCGCCTACTGATAGCGCTTCAATTGCTTCGTACCACGGAACCCTTGCATCTGGAACGACAAACATAAAAAAACCGGTCGCCATAAAAAACGGCGGAAGTATAATTTTCCTTATCGTTGCAGGTTTTTTTGAAGCTTTCAACCTGATCACTACCATTGCAAGAGCCATCATCGCTCCTACAACTGTACTTAAAATCAGCATATACTCATCCCTCACCTATACCGTACTACCCATCATTTCCATTGTATGTGGAAGAGACTAAAAATACAAGCTCACGAAAAAAAGAACGGCATTCCACCGTTCTTTCTTCCTTATCCATTTAATTTGGAAAGCTCCACTTCTCCTTCATCGGCTGCAATACTTAAAATAATCGTCATTGTTACCCCAACAACAGTGAAATAAACGCCAAGATCAAATAGCATTGCGGTTGCAAGGTGAGAATGTCCGAGAATCGGTAACTCAAAATAAGCATCCGTTTGACTTAGGAAGGGTTGACCAAAAATGAACGAACCTACTCCCGTAAGAACGGCAATCAATAGACCGATCGGAATAAAGTTCTTAAAGTCAATCCGTATCACTCTCTTCATTGTTTTAAAGCCATATGAGATATACAGAAGAACCAATGCTCCAGCAGTCATAAGACCTCCAATAAAGCCCCCGCCCGGTGCATTATGACCTGCGAAAAATAAGTAGATCGAAAATCCTAGAATAATAAAGACGATAATGGTTGTCGTCGTTTTAAGTATAAGGTCATTTGTTCCTTTCAAACCAACGCATCCTTTCTTAATTAGAATCCTTGAAAGCCACCAAACAGGTTATTTACAAGGAATGATGTAAACATTGTCATGAAGTTAAAGTAAAGCAAAACGCCCATGACAATCATTAAATACCCGCCAGTCTTCATAATCAATCGGCTATTTCTCTTAATCCATTGCATTTTGCCGATAAAAAAGGACAAAATGAAAAACGGCACGGAAAAACCAAGCGTATACGCTACCATGTACATGAGTCCAGCTCCAGGATTAGAAACACCGAGAGCAATAACAGCTGCCAAAATCGGGCCTGTACAAGGCGTCCAGCCTGCCGCAAACCCCATTCCGATGAAAACAGAACCAATAAAACCAGATGGACGGTTGCGGATTTTTAAGCGACGGTCTTTCATTAAAAAGTTCGGAGTCCAAAAACCAACAACAACAAGTCCAAACACCACAATTAAAATGGCACCAACTTGACGTAGAAGCTCTTTGTACTGAATAAACAAATTTCCAACAAGGGACGTTGACATTCCTAACACTAGGAAAATAATCGAAAACCCAATTAGGAAGAAAATCGTATGAAATATGGCTCTCTTTTGCATCATACCACGTTCTTCTTTCAGATCATCTACGGAAACCCCTGTGATGTAAGAAATGAACGCCGGGTAAAGCGGTAGTACACACGGTGAGATAAATGATAAAAAGCCGGCACCGAACGCTAAAAACAAGTTCAAATCTGCCATTGAATTACTCCCTGTCTAATGCATGATCTTATCATGTGCATGTGGTTACCTTTTCAACCTTTATTGTAAACGATTTATCTTATTCAAACTATGAACATTCCATAACTATTTTTCTTCAGAGAAAAATTCTTCAAGCGTAACGCCAGCCTCATGAACATCAGCGGCCGCTTCTTTCCCAACATAGCGAACGTGCCATGGCTCATATTGATAGCCTGTAATATCCTCTTTTCCTTTTAAGTAACGAACAACAAAGCCATATTCATGCGCATGCTCCGCTACCCACGTCCCTTCTGGTGTGTTACCAAACTCTTCTGTAAGAGAGCTACCAAGGGAAGGCGTGCTAATATCCATCGTTAATCCCGTCTGATGTTCACTCTGTCCCGCCTGTGCACTTACCTGGTTCGCTACTTCTTCTCCACGCTGTTCAGCATTATAGGCAAAAATAGCTTCCTGGCGTTCATAGGAGCGATAACCTGAAACAGCTTTTAACTCATAGCCATCTTCTTTTGCACCTTCAAACATTTTTTCAAGCGCTCTGGCAGCTTCTTCAACCATTAAACGCTTCGGATCACCTTCAGGGGCATATGTAGAGACGTCTGGTTCCACAAGATTTTTCGGAACAAAGTCAGAAGGTAGATTACGTTCTTTATTAGCCACAACATAAATGCTGTCTGGATTCGTGACCGTTAGATTCTCACCATTTTTCTCTACTGTTTCAGCCATCGTTGGATAGGCTGCTGCACCCTCTATATTCTCATCTTTTTGATCCTTCTCTTTATTGCTATCTTGATTTTCTTTCTGGCTATCGCCTTCTTGATTTTCTTTAGACTGATTTTCGTTGGCATTCCCAGAATTATTTGTGGAGTTGTTATTCGTTTGTCCACCGTTCTCCGCCTGATTCTGTGACTCGTTAGACGTTTGTTCTTCATCTCCTGCCTGACATCCGGCTAAAAGCGCGAACGAAAGTCCAGTTGCTACTACTAACTTTTTCATTGTCATGTAAACACTTCCTGATTTTTTATAGTCTAATCTATCATACCATCACACCAATTAGACCCGTCAACCAAAATTACTCCATACAAAAAGCACTCTGCTAACAGAGTGCCATTACGCTATTTATCGTTGTTCGTCATTTGACTATTCATAGCCTTCATCATCTGATTAATCTTCTTCTGAGAAGGTTTCTGCCCCATTTGCATCATCATTACACGAAGCATGTTTTCATTAATAGGGGGATTCTTCTTTAAATAGTCCATCATATATTTGCGGGCAATAAAAAAGCCAAGTGCTACTCCAGCAATCAACGCTAGCACGCCCACAAGCGTGTACATCCACCACATTCTAGATTTCCTCCTTATTCTTTCTCTTCCAATAGTGTACTACAACCCGTAATGATTATACAATAACGTCTACTAAAATAGTAGGAGTTTGTTCAAACTAGTTTCTGCTGTTTGATCGGGTTAAGCCATCCATATCGACCTGATTGGAAGTCAATCGCGAAAAAAGAAGGAGTTAATTTTCGAATCACTTCAAAGAAGACTGTTTCAGCTTCAGTCCCACCAGTCGCATAGACATTCACTTTCTCTTTTCTCACAAACAAAGAAGCATCGCTTTTTGATTGGTTTATACTTAACCGGTGCCCTTCGTTTTTGTATTCGTACGTCCGGAATGCCCCTAATTCGTTGACAAGATAGGAGTTTAGCTCCTCTTCTGCAATGGGCTCAATAATAAAGGCAACCTGCTTATCGAGAAGGTCTTTCTCATCCGACTGGATCGCTCGCTTTCTTTCAAGTAAAAGTTGATACAAAAGATGTTCTTTGCCAGCATATTGAGCGGCTATGTGTTGTTTAACAAAATACATTTCATAATGCCTCATACCACTTCCCCCTTATCAGAGAACAAATCATATAAAAAACAGTATACTGCACCTTCTCTAAAAGGATTGTCTATACTTGGAGCGTGACATCACTAGTTTTGTCGAAATTAAAAAAGGACCTGTACTATAACATAGATGTTATAGTACAGGTCCTTGACTGCTATGCCATACTCGGCAGGTCACAAAGAACGCCACCGTTGCTTTCATCATAATCTAGTTTCATTTGATCAACAAACCACTGATCATCCGGTCGAACAAAGTAAGTAACGCCCCCAATTTCTTGCTTATAATCTTCATATGAAGGCCGGTCAGACATGACTCCAAGGGAAAAACCACCGCTGTCTCCACTTCCTGCATAACGTACAAACAATCTTAGACAATCTCCATTACCAAGTTCCATTTCGTTTTTGTAAAACTCAGCTGCAGAATCAGTTACAACAAACATCTTATCCGCCCTCTCCGTTTTTGTATTAGTACATCTTGTTATAGTACAGTATAACGAATATTTGAAAAATTGCAACCATAAAAATAGCCTAATTTTGCTAAATGCAAAATTAGGCTATTTTTTACTGAAGAAAGCCGCGATTTTTCTTGCTTTCTTTTAATTTTTCAGGCGTTACGTCTGTGCCTTCTTCATCCACAACTTTAATGGAGTGAAGCTGGTTACTAAAAGAAGAACGAAGGCTTGCCAAGTATTCCTGACGAAGATCTTTTTGTTCTTTTTTCTCAGCCTCTGTTAAAGATGACTCTTTTGATTTACGAGATAGCTCGTTAATTCGTTGAATTTTATCTTGAGAAAGCATGTAAAAAAGCTCCTTTACTACAACTTGTGCATTCTATGCTAACGCATCTTTTTACCATAGACAAGTTTAGTGCTTCTCACTCTGTTCGTCAACATATTCCTTATAGCGTCTATGTACCGTGGCTTTTGATGCATGGTGACCAAAACCTTTAAGCGTTGCTGCAATCTCATGGAACGTTAAGCCACGGTTACGAAGGTTAACAATTTCCTCAATCGGTACTTCAACACGCTCTCTTCCACCGTAATTTTGATGACTAAGATTTCGTTGAGGGCGATAACCATCTTTCACCGCCTTATCCATACCGCGTTTGATTTTCAAGTTGTGAAGCTTTCGCTGAAATTCTTCGACAATACTTACAATTTCAAGCACCATTGAATCAGCTTCCGATAATTGAAGTTCTCCGTTTTGATTTACCGTATAAATGGTTCCGCCATATTTGTGAACGGCATGAAGAAGAGCAATTTTGGCGTTCCCTCGTCCAAGTCTTGTTTCATCTTGAATGAGCAATGCTTCGACTTGCCCTTCTTTTAACAAATCCAGTACCTCGAGTATGCCATCTCGATCAATGTCATACCCGCTGTGCTTTTCTTCAATCATTCGGTGAACTGTAAATCCTGACTGTGATGCAAAACGTTGCAATTCTTCTTTTTGCCTTGCAAGAGATGACTCTTGCGCTTCTTTTTTTGTACTTACTCGGCAATAAATAACGGCGTTCATTCTTTATTCTGTACCCCCAAGTGCGGTAGCGTTCGCTTCAACAGGGATGATGAGAGTATCTCCTGCTGTAATTCGATTAGCATCTATGCGATTAGCGTCTTCAACCCAGCTAACAAATTTCTGATCAGACAATTCATGTGCGGAACGATATTCATCAGCAATTTCTAAAACCGTATCACCGCGCTCCAGTTGAATCGTTGTGTACCGATCATACTCCTCAGCTGCAGCTGTTCGCAAAGATACGAACACAATAATTAACACAGCTACAAAAGATATAATGACAAGAAAATCAATTCCAGACAAGCCCCCAGCTTGCTTTCTCATCCCAATCACCCCATATACGAATATTTGTTCTGTTTTTAGTATAATCAGAACCCCTGTTCGTGTCAACTGATAACTTCGAACTTATGTTTGTATGCGAACAAAAATTCTGGTATACTAGTAACAAATAGATAGATTGGAACGAGGTGCCAGAAATATGAAACTATCAAAGCGTCAGCAGGACATTCTGGACTTTATTAAAGTCGAAGTAAAACAAAAAGGTTATCCACCGTCTGTTAGAGAAATTGGTGAAGCCGTTGGACTTGCTTCAAGCTCTACTGTCCATGGCCACCTGGCAAGACTTGAGAAAAAAGGTTATATCAGAAGAGACCCAACAAAGCCAAGAGCTATTGAAGTGTTGGGCCTTGATGAAGCGATCGACATCCCACGTCAGCACACTGTTAATGTTCCTGTCATTGGTAAAGTAACAGCTGGTCAACCAATCACAGCGATTGAAAATGTTGAAGAGTACTTCCCTCTTCCGGAGCAGTTTGCTCAGGATGAAGAGCATACATTCATTCTTGTCATCGAAGGGGATAGTATGATTGAAGCTGGTATTTATAACGGTGATATGGTTATCGTGAAGCAGCAACCAACTGCAAATAACGGAGACATCGTTGTTGCGATGACGGACGATGGCGAAGCAACGGTAAAACGTTTCTTTAAAGAAAGCAACTACTTCCGACTTCAGCCGGAAAACTCATCGATGGAACCGATCATTCTTGATTCTGTTTCGATCCTTGGTAAAGTGGTTGGTGTTTTCCGCTCGATCCACTAGAAGCGCAAATTGCGCTTCTTTTTTTGTTGTCGATTACTACTTGAAGGTCGCTCTCTTAATCGGAACGAGACAATCCACATTTTCATAACTTGTGATGGTATGAAGATGATGAGGTGATTGTAATGGTACAAAAAGAAGTTCAAGAACTTTTAAACACACTGATTCAAATTGAACACATTTCAACCACGCTATATTTAGCGATGTCTGCTTACTTGGATCGGAAGAATTATACTGGAATGGCCAGTTGGCTACGCATTCAGTCTGATGAAGAACGCACGCATCTTCTCACACTAATTAATTACTTAACTGGTAAAGATGGTGTCGTTGAATTAGGCTCTTTACCGGAACAATCGATCGACTTTGGAACGCCGCTTGAAACGTTCCAGCAAGTTTTAGAACACGAACAATATGTTACGAATTCTTACCGGCAGGCTTATAACTATATTAAGAAGATTGATCCCCAAACGACCGTCATCGTGCAAGATTTCTTACGCGAACAAATCGACGAAGAAGCTCAAGCTCTCACGATTGTGGAAAGGTTGAAATTAGCTGGAGATAACACGTCCTCTTTCCTACTGATCGACCAGGAACTTGGTCAAAGGCAGCCAGGTTAAGTATGCTCACTCTAAATAGACCATCAAAAAGACCTCACCCTTCATGCATTAGAAGGTGAGATCTTTTTTTTACGTTCTTTGTAATTCTGAATAAATTGGTGGATTCTCAATTATAAGCTCATAATGATTGAGGGTAAGTTCACTTAGGGAATAAGAATCCTTTTGTAACGTTTTATCGATAAAGATTTGAGCAACTGCTTGTTTTCTTTTTCCAAACCTAGCTGCATCCGTCAAAGCAATCGTACATTCAAAAATATCCGATAACCATTTCGTAATTCGTTTACAGTGATACGTCTGCATCGACTGATCCATCTGGCAAACCTGGTTGATACGCACATGTGCTGAATTAATCGCTGTTACCACTTTCTTTACTTCCTCCGATAAACCTTTAGGGAGATCATCGAGCTCCTTCTTCATTTTAGAGAAAAATAAATGATGAACTTCATACTTCTGAATTAAACGTAGCACTTCAAGTCCAAGAATATTCCCCGTTCCTTCCCATACGGTTAATACTTGGGCATCCCGGAGTAGCCGCGGTGTAACAAAATCCTCAATGTAGCCGTTTCCTCCATGCATTTCAATCGCTTCATGGGAGAAGTGAACCGCCTGCTCTGCCGACTCTTTTTTCACTAGCGCAATCAGCAAACGATTTAGCGCCTGATCTTCTTCGCTCACACTTTGCCCGCTTGCGACTTTATCAAAAAGCGCAATACTCGAGAAAATCGCACTCATTTCTACTTCCTGCTTCACCTTCATATTCACAAGTGATTCTCGTATCATCGGAAAGTCCTTTAATTTTTGTTTAAAAGCACCTCGCTCATACGCATAGCTTTTCGCTTCAAGATAAGCTCGCTGCATAATCCCTACTGACGCAATCGCATTGCAAAGGCGAGACAAGTTTAATGCTTCTGCCATATAGGAAAAACCTTTTGATGCCTCCCCAACAAGGTATGCTTTCGAGCCTTCAAGGAGGACTTCAGCGGAAGGAACTGCCTTTACCCCTAGCTTATCTTTTAACCTTCTAATGGAGAGATCATTGTTCGATCCATCTTCTTTTTTCCACGGAACTAAAAACAAACTTAATCCCTTCGTACCTGGCGTTTGGTTATCGATGCGTGCTAATACCATCGCAACACCGCATGCGCCTGCATTACTCGCAAAGTACTTTTCTCCAGTTAATCGGTAATGATCCCCTTCCTTTACAGCACGCGTTTCATTCGCTCCTACGTCCGATCCACCCTGGCGTTCGGTTAGAAAAGTCGCTCCTTCATATAGCTCAACATCCCCTGTCGCAAGGACGTGCGGCAAAAATTTGTTCTTCAATTTCTCTTCCGCATAGTGATCAAGTAAATAAGCCGTTGCCATCGTTAAGGTTACAGGACAATAAAATCCCGGTTCGGTTTGCGAAAGAAGATACCCTTGCGCAAACGAATAAATGTAATTCCCTCTCTTGCCTAACGCAGGAATTTCTTTATGAAGATAGCCTACAATTCCACGGTCATAAGTTTGCTTAACGGTTTTGAGGTAGCCTTCATTTCGCCAGACATAGGAAATGTCATTGCCCATCTTGTCATACTTCACCAATCTTGGCTGTCCCTCTTGATCGGTATGACGTGCGCGTTCATCAATCTCATTCGCACAAAGCTCACCATATTCGATCAGTTCTTCTTCCGCCCACTGAAAGAAATTTAGATCAAGGTAGTCTTTTAATAGAAATGCCAAATTTGGATCCTCGGTATAAAAGTTTCTCATCATTTTGCTCCTTTCGAATGAATAGTTTCGTGCAGTAAATTACCGCAGCTCACTATTTGAATAGGTCAAAAGTTCAGTAATCCCGATATCGTTTACCGCTCCAACCTGCCCACTTCTTATAACTGAATTTTCTGACGTTTAAAGCATACCATTTACTTGAACGTTACGTGCAATCCTTTTTTCTAAACAAAAAAGCCATCGCTTCTCCACCTGAGGTAAGAAACGACAGCTTATAGGGAGTACTCTATTTTTCAAGTGGTGCTAATTAATTCTTCCACTGGTAATGAAGTAATTTTACTTCTTTGCCATTTAAGAAAACTTCATCACGATCGGTATATGTGTATGTAAATCCATTTTTCGTAAGAATCTTCTGTGAGGCCACATTATCTTTTGTCGTCCTTGCGGTAATGTGTTTCACGTCTAGGTTCTTACTCATTTCGTCTAAAAGTAGTTTGAGGGCGATCGAAGCAATCCCTTTTCCACTATACCTCTCACCGATTCGATAACCTAACTCGGCCTTTCCATTAGACGCATCGAAGTCTACTAAATTGATTCTCCCTAAAATAGCGGAACTTTCATCTCTAATTAAATAGAATGTTGATTGGCCCTGTGACTGCTCCAATAATAACTGATCAAGTTTGTTTTTGAACGATTCATAGTGATAATAATTATCCCCACGATCAGGCACCATCGTCCTAAAGTAAGACCGGTTTTCGACTTCAAACTGAAATAATGGTTCAGCATCAGTTTCTTGTAGTTTTTCAATGCGAACTTTCATCTAGATCCCCCAATCTATTTATGACGAACGTACCAGTAAGTGATTATAAATAGATAAACAGAAACGTTTCAACGGCTTTCTTTTAGTTTTCTGTATTTGGTTCGTATTTAATATGGACAACAATCCCCTGTTCATGATTCCCAAACTTTGGACCAAATAAATTCATTCCACCACTATTTACAGCATCTTGTTTTATCCCTAAACGAAAGGCAATGTAGGGGTAGTTAGACAACTGAAAATCATCAATTGTTCGGTCAGATATTTTCTCTCCATCTAAAAAACAACCGCTCTTATTCAGTTTCCAATGCTTTAACAATCCATATTGCGTTAAATTGGTTCGCCACCATTCAGGTGTTAACTGACCTCGCTCACCACCAAAATCCCCTGGTGAGGTCCACGTTCCAACTTCTTCATGATTCACCCATGCCGTTATATCAGATGGCCAATCTAGTTTGTGATTGGGGGCTTCCGAACAAATTTCAGCACTTATTTCTAACTCACTTGCTCTAAAGCCATAAGGAATGCGGTTTGGAAAACGATACTCGACATACCCATCCTTAAAATACAGGAGCTGTGCCTGCTTTCGGTCTGGTTCATAAAAGGAACGAGGATCATCCTGCATCCCGATAAAACCGTTCTCATCTACGATTCCACAATTGGGAACCACATGGCAGTCGAGATAATCTCCTATCGGCATTTCGTAGGTCACTTGTTGCTCTTCCTTTTTTTCATCCGAAGTATATAAATCAACGACAATGCGATCATAATTCATCGCACTCACTTTTTGAGTTCCTCTTCCCGGTACTAGCTCGGTGGCAATGAGATCAACTTCTTCTAATTTACTAACATGTGAAGCTGTTGTCGAAAAAGGCAATCCAAGTTTTTCTGCTAGATCGTTCACATTATATGGTTTGTCACTAAGCAACTTAAGAATTTGCACTCTTGTTTGATTCGCAAGAGCTTTATTAATTGGCAGCATGTTATCAAAAGATAGCTGTAACTTTTTCAAATGACTTAGACCTCCCTATCTTTTATTCCTAGGACCAATTATAACAAACTATCGAAATAACAGTAGTAGCCCCCTGCTAAGGGAGCTACGATTTTTAAATGTGACTTATTGCTCTCTCAATTTTCTTTCGTGCAGTTTTTCAACAATTATATTGTACTCGTCTTCTGTATAAGAGTAGAAATACATCACAATTAATCTTATAAGTGAACCTAATGCAGGTAATAGAGCGATAACGAAAAACATCATATCAAGTGTAAAATCAGTTTGAGCTTCATTTGGACGATAGTTAATCCATGTTAAGATTAGTCCAGTCGCACCACCAGCAATTGCTACAGATAGTTTCCCCGTAAAGGTTTGTCCAGAGAAGATGATTGCTTCATTTCGTTTACCGGTTTTCAATTCGGTATATTCGATTGTTTCCGCTAGCATTGAGGAAATCAATGGTCCCGTTGCAGTGTAAAGTAGCATTGTGATCGCAATAAATATAAAGGAAACAAATACACTGGAGTAACCTACAGTATACCAGATGACTCGGATCACAATATCAAGGGCAACAATGGTCATGAGCATATGCTTCTTCTTGAATCGCTTTGCTAGCGTTGGGATAATGAAAAACCCGATACAGCTAGCTAAACTAATAATACCGAAAATGGACATGAGTGAAGCGCTTCCAAGATTGTATGTGAAAAAGAAGACGTTTAAGGCTTGAGTAATATTCATAAAGACGTTGCAAAAGAAAACGACTAATACGGCGAACATCGGTTTATTTGCTTTAATGGCACGTGCTGCATCAGAGAGCTTTACTTTTGTCTTAGGAGCTTTGACACGTTCCTTCGTATTTTTAAACCCATTCAGCATGATCGGTAGTGCAAAAATCATGAGCACCACTGTTGCAAGGAAATACCCCTGCCCAATATCGTCTCCACCTAACCACTCAGCAAGGGGGACAAATAAGACTGGCGATAAAGCAATCCCAGCGAAAACCCCCATATTCGCAAACGTAATTAATTTCGTCCGCTGCTGAGCATCCTGACTCATCACGGAGGAGAGCGACCAGTACGGTACATCAGAAACCGTATAAATCATTCCCCAAAGAATATATGTTCCACCAGCATAAATTAACTTAGCTGTAGGACTTAAACCATCTAATGGGAGAAAACAGACAATCGTGATGATCGCAACGAAAAACGGCATGTACTTTAAATAAGGTCGAAACTTTCCGTGTTTTGAATGGAGCGTGTCCATCACAGAAGCCATCATCGGATCATTAATCGCATCCCACGTTCTGGCAATAAGGAAAATAATACTTGCTGCTGCAGCGGATATTCCAAGAATATCCGTATAAAAAAAGAGAATGTAAGATCCTACTAATCCAAAGCTAATACACTGCCCAAACCCATACCCGAAATAAGAAGCAAATTCTTTCGGTCGAATATCCTCTTTCGTTTCGATATTAGGTGAAGCATACTTTCTCGCTGTTTCCATCGTTTATTCCCCCTCTATTATTCAAAGATAAAACCGTTGGACTGCCTGGATAATAAGATCTTCTTAATTTTTTTAGGATCAAATTTATAGTCATGATGATGATCAAGAAGCCCATTCACTTCTTGCTCTACATCTGTCAGTTGTGTGTAGCAAAAACCTTGAATGGCGTCATTCTCCATTATCACTTTTGTTAGTGCCTCTAGGCGTTCGAGTACTTCTTCCTCTGTTTGAGGTCGACTACCATAGCCCCACTCAACATCGCTCTGTTCATTACCGTAAGCTATACCGCCATATTCACTGATCATGATCGGTTCCCCTCGATATGCATAGCCTTTCGCATAATTTTGCTTTCGGCTTGTTTTCGAAGGACTCCCATTTACAAATTCCATCTTCTCATAGCTATTTCTTAAAGATTCCGCATCAGAATTGTAATCATGTATTGTCAAGATATCGGTTAGTGTATGTTCCCATCCATCATTTCCTACTACAAGGCGACTCGGATCCTGAGCCTTTGTCTGATAATAGAGAGCGTTTACAAATGCCTGCTGATCTTCTCGGTGGTAGATTTCATTCACGCCCCACGATTCATTCATAAGGGTATAAATAATAACCGACGGATGGTTATAATGTTTTTGCACCATCTCTCTCGTTTCTTTCATCATGCGAAACATCGAGGTGCTACTAAACTTAAAACTACTTGGCATCTCAGCCCACACGACTAAGCCTAATTCGTCACAAAGAGCTAAGTACCGTCTGTCCGCAATTGTTTGATGGCGCCGAACACCGTTGAACCCCATCTCCTTCACTTTAAGAAGATCAGACTTCATCTGCTTGTAATCCCCTGTCATCAACGAATCTTTATAATAGCCCTGATCGAGAATTAGTTTTTGATAAAAGGTATCTTTGTTAAGTAGAATTCTACCCTCCTGAATTTCAATACTCCTCATCCCAAAATAACTTTCAATCGTATCCACAATCTCTTGATCGACATATAGTTGAAACGTTACATCATATAGATTCGGTGTATCTGGCGTCCAATAAAAGACGCGAAAATCAGCTAGATCCGATTCAACTTTTGCGGTGAGCTCAACACGCGTTTGGTTTTCTTTTATCCATACGCCTACGGTATCAATCCACTCCTCATTAAAATAAACATTTGCCTCGAAGTAAACTTTTTTCTTTTGACGTGGTAGACTCGCTTCAATCGAGAGTTTCCCTTCTTCCACTCGAGGCGTCATCTTGACATCCTGAATATACTGAAGAGGCACTTCCTCAAGCCAAACCGATTGCCAAATACCCGTCGTTCTTGAATACCAGCATAAAAAGTTGTCATCTTTCCATGACTGCTTTCCAATCGGCTGCTCCACACTATTTGGATCTTCCACCCGAACCACGATCGTGTTCTCACCGTTACAGATGGCATTCGTAATGGAAAAGCTAAATGGGGTATGGCCACCCTCATGCTCACCAATAAATTCTCCATTCACCCAAACTTTGGTGTGATAATCAACGGCTTCAAAATGTAGCAAAAGGTTTTTATCAGTGTATTTCTCCCAATGAAATTCACGCTTATACCAAACCACTTCATGGTTTCCATCTAGCTCAACGCCAGATTTTTTACTCTGGTGGGCGTAAGGCGCTTGAATCGTTTGCGTAAAATCTTTTTTTTGATCATACAATTGTTCAGCTTCGCCACGATCTTCATCATCAAATTCAAACTGCCATTCTCCATTTAAGTCGTACCATTCAGTCCGTTTGAACTGCAGTCGAGGATACTCCTCTTCCGTACTCGCTCTTTTTTGTAAAACATATGTGGTCTTGATCGCCATGCCGCCTTCCTCCTCTAATGCGCCTGACCCCTATAAGTAAGGGCTTTCATTAATTATTTTCTATTATTACATAATTATAAGTTTCATTACAACTAAAATAGTAATAAAAAGAAAAATATTTTTAAAATAGAGATATGATCGCTTTGTCTTAATGGTTTATCTTCAAAAGCTGATAAAAAAACAGGATCATGATACTAGAATTTACGCAATTCACTAAAACACTTGCCGAATACGCAAATAAGCGCTCACATTAAAAAGTGAGCGCTTGATTATCGAATATCTGAATACGTGTAAAAGTTAATTTTTCACTGCTTTAATTAAATTACCTACAGGCTTTTATATCATTTATTAATACTAGCGGGCCTAATTTCTCCATATTGGAATTCGCAGCCCTTACTTGAACACGGGCATTCTTTAATTTTGCAGTGATGAGATCGAACCTCCCTGCCCAAGTTGGTCTCTCTTCAGGAGTAGGATGAAGCCTAAATCTCCAGCTTATTTCACCTGGTATGTAAGTGAATCCTTCATAATGATCATACGCACCAAAGGTCGATGGTTCTGGAAGGTGCACCGCCAATACGCTTACATTTGTACGAGCAAAACTTGGTGGATTCAGTTGCACCTTGTAGACTAGCGCACTCCCTTTTGCATTCGAAAGAGTATCCTCCACTGGGTTTAAGACCATGGTACAGGGGAGTGTGAGCGCTTTTAATTGTGTAGGAAATAGAAAGAAGCTCACAAAACACAAGCTCCAAAGAAACGACTTCATTTTACACCTCACTCTTTTTTGATTAGTTTGTCCATCACGAAAAACTAACCAAGCAGAGTGCCTTACGAATGGCCTTCTCAAACAAGCTGACACAACCTATATCTTTTTCCGATTTAGTAATCGTTGTCCATAATACTGACTCATTGCGATCCCAAGAAAAATACCTATTGACGGTGCCCATTCGAATACGAAACCATTCAGAAGGAAAACAACAAAAACAGCCAGTATTCCAGCTAAAACGGCATAGAAAAATGGCTTCCATTTCATTAACGCCACCTCCAGTTTCTTTAGGACCAAGCATGATTAAAAGAAATCCTAAAATCATCTTTAATAGTCAATACAAATAACCACTCCAATTAAACGCTTTTCTAAGAAAAACGATTCTACCATTACACGATACCATAATTTTACCATTTAATTAGAATCGGTTATCATCTCAACCAAAAAAGCCGTCTAAGACACATCAGGCTTGCTGCACTCTTAGATCGGCTTTCTATTATTAGATTATTAATCATTATTCACACGATAATGAAGCTGTGCAAACTGTCCGTACCGGCGCACATCGGTTAATTCAAGATCATGTGTAACGTCGCTTTTCTGAAACAGCGGAATCCCTTTGCCAATTAGCGCTGGTGCTAGAGAGATAATAAACTCATTAATCAAATTTTTCTCAAGAAATTCATGCACGACTCCACCACCACCGATAAGCCAGATCGTTCCACCACCCTGCTCGTTTAATCGTTCAATGAGTGACGTTGGATCTTCCGATGTGAATGTGACATCTTCTATGTTTTCTCTAGATTGAGTCGTATACACATAGGACATTTTCCCTTTATAAGGATTTACTCCGTTCTCTTGTTCCATCACCCAGTCATACGTACGACGCCCCATAATCATGGTGTCGACATCTTTCATAAAGTCTTCATAGCCCGCGTCTCCCTCAGGATCGGTTTTAAAAAGCCAGTCGAGTGAGTCATCTTCCGTTGCCACATAGCCGTCAACGCTTGTCGCGATGTAAACAGATACTTTTCGATTTGTCATTGAATTCCTCCTTTTAAACTTATTTCCCTCACCCTATTATAGGCAGTTCTTTACCATTTATTAAATCGCTGATCATCAGTTTGTGTTCGGTAAAAAGTTGATCAGGAAGCGCATCTAGCGAAAAGAATGCTGTCTCGAACGATTCTTCACTTCCGCGCAGTTCTCCTTCAAAATCATGACAACGAAAGAGGATTTGAACAGGATAAGTAGACTAACCATAAACAATTATGGAGGTTATTCATGGATTACATACAGCACTTACGCTCAATGGTAGGTCACGAGAAAGTGATTATGGTCGTCGCAGGGGCAATGGTTTTCGATACGGAGAATCGCTTGTTGCTGCAGCTTCGTACCGATAGCGAGTCGTGGGGTCTACCAGGTGGGTTTATGGACCTTAACGAATCAGTACAGGAAACGGCAAGAAGAGAAGTGTTGGAAGAGACTGGACTTGTGCTAAAAGAGATGTCACTCTTTGGTATCTACTCGGGATCCGATAAAGAGAAAACGTTTGATAATGGCGATTTTCATTAAATAAGCGTTGCTTATATTGCTTTAATGTCACTTCTTGCTTCAAAGCTGTTTTATCCGAAGGTGAGAGGTGTATGGATCTGCGTAACTAGTTCCACTTCCTGATCACAAACTATCCCCCTATCATATTTCGCTTTCATAAAATTTCTTTCCCAATGACAATGATATCCATACAGATGCTGATTGTAAATGAATTAGAAGATTTAAAGCGTTGTGCTCCATAATCTTGCAAACTACTTTTAAAACGCGTAAAAAAAGTGCTAATCATTTTCTCAATGATTAGCACCCCTTTTGAACCAACCGCGCGATAGAAATAACGTGCAACGGCTAAATTTGATGGTTATTTGAATGATTTAACGCCTAAATAATGGTCTTGCCAAAAGTCGTAGCTAAGATCAGTGACTTCTACACCGCCGCTACCAGCGTGGATGATTTTGTTGTCGCCGATATAGATTCCGCTATGTGAAGCTCCTTCTACATCATAAGTGCCTTCAAAAAAGACAACATCCCCGATCACCGGAGACTCTACTTCTGTCCCGTCATATTTCCACATATCACGTTCCGTTCGTGATATGTCGACTCCAGCTTCGTTAAACACATATTGGATGAAGCCACTGCTGTCAAACCCGTCTGGTGTTGTGCCGCCCCAAACATATGGCGTTCCAATTAAGCTTTTCGCAGTGGATACAACATCAGATTGCGAGACGGACTCAGTAGGTGCTTCATCTGAAGTAGGTTCAGTAGCACCGGAATTATCAGCAGTAGATAGCGCACCCATAACCTCAGGTCCAGCTATACCGTCAACAGTAAGTCCCTTGTCTTCTTGAAAATCTTCAACAGCATCTTCTGTGATCTGACCAAAAATACCATCGACATGATAGGTATAGTAACCGAGTGATTCAAGTTCTGTTTGCAGCGCCGTAACAGCCTCGCCACGATCCCCACTACCCAGAATGTTAATTGATGAACTAACTGAATCGCTTTGCTTCACGTCATTTGAATCGACATTAGCAAAAGCTCCTTCACTTAAGACCGGAGAAAAGACCATCGCGGCCACCAAAGTAGATGAAGCAATTCGTGCGGTTAATCTAGACTTGTTCATGTAAATTCCTCCTGTAACTGATTCTAGCTGAAGTGTGCAACTTGATAGACAGATGAAAATGTAGGATATGTAACTACTAGCAAACTAAGTGTTGCTGTGTGATTTCCACACGCCTTCGAGCCGATTCACTTAGTCTAACAGAAAAGTTCTGTAATGAGGTTTCACTGTCATTAAGCCTAGATGATCGCTTTTTACAAAAAGGAGTATCTTTGTAATACCTTAACACTCATCCTACGCTCTTCACTCTAATTAACATTTAGAAGCTCTATTAGTAGTGACCATACCTTCGTTTCATTTCTCCACCAATCTATTAAAACGTGAGGTATGTCACATTTCTTTTTGATTCAATGATCTATAATAAAAATGTAAATACCCCACAGGGTAATAAAAAGGAGACGATCATATGAGTAAGAAAATTGTAATTGTTGGTGGCGTAGCTGGTGGCTCAACAGCAGCGGCTCGTTTAAGAAGATTAGATGAAACGGCAGAGATTGTCATGTTTGATAAAGGTGAGTATATTTCTTACGCCAACTGTGGGCTCCCTTATTATATAGGTGGAACGATTAAAGACCGCAAGAAACTACTCGTCCAAACACCAGAAAGCATGGCCGCAAGGTATAACTTTGATATTCGTACCTTGAGCGAAGTAACACGAATTGATCGCGCAAAGAAAACCATTTCTGTACATGATTTAAAATCTGATCAAACATACGAGGAAACTTATGACCAACTGATTCTTTCACCAGGAGCCCGTCCGATCGTTCCACCTATTCCCGGTCTTAACGAAGCAAAGACACTCTTTACGCTTCGCAATATTCCTGATACCGATCGGATCAAAGCTTATGTTGATAAAGAGAAGCCATCCCAAGCTGTTGTCGTGGGCGGTGGCTTTATCGGGGTTGAAATGGCAGAAAACTTGAGCGACCTTGGCATGAACGTCACACTGATTGAAATGGCAAATCAAATCATGCCACCACTCGATTATGAAATGGCCACAATCGTTCACCAGCACCTTAAAGATAAAGGCATTAACCTGATTTTAAATGACGGTGTACAGGCATTCGAAAACAATGGAACGAAAGTACTCACCGTAAGCGGAAAAGAAATCGATACAGATCTGATCATTTTGTCAATCGGCGTCCGCCCTGAAAATGAACTAGCTGTTCATGCCGGGTTATCTGTAGGTACACGAGGCGGAATTCAAGTAAACGAATACCTCCAAACGAGCGATCCTTCCATTTATGCGATTGGCGATGCCATCGAAGTAACATGTTATATTAACAAGCAACCAACCATGATTCCTTTAGCATGGCCAGCAAACAGACACGGACGACTCGTTGCTGATAACATTTACGGCAAAAAAACGCCGTATAAAGGGACACTTGGAACATCCATTGCCAAAGTATTTGACTATGCTGTTGCTACGACCGGTAATAATGAAAAAACCTTAAAAAGCCTTTGCATTGCTTATGAAGTCGTGCACGTTCATCCAGGTTCAAACGCCGGATATTATCCAAACGCCTCCCCTATTGCCTTGAAGCTCATTTTTGATAAAGAAACCGGAAAGATCTTCGGTGCTCAAGCAGTCGGTAAGGATGGCGTGGATAAGCGAATCGATGTAATCGCCACCGCGATTAAAGGAGGCTTAACCGTTCTCGACCTACCTGACTTAGAACTAGCCTACGCCCCACCTTACTCTTCAGCGAAAGATCCAGTGAATATGGCGGGATATGTAGCGAGTAATATCGTCGAAGGCATGATGGAAACCGTTCAGTGGCATGAGATTGATGCGATCGCGGAAAACGGCGGCACGCTTATAGACGTGCGAAACCCATCAGAGTTTAATAATGGTTTTATTAAAGGAGCTGTTAATCTTCCAGTTGATCAATTAAGAAATCACCTTCATGAACTACCGAAGAATCAAACAATTTTTGTACATTGTCAAGTTGGGTTTCGCGGTTATATTGCTACACGCATCCTTAAGGAAAATGGGTTTCAGGCAATTAATCTAGATGGCGGATACCGAACATATGAGCAGGTTAAGAGAACTAGTTTGATATAATAATGAATTCGACCTGTAGCCAGTACAGCCATATAAAAAGCGACAAATCTTACTTCATTAATGTAAGATTCGTCGCTTTTCGTTTTAATCTAGTTGTTATACTAACCAACCAGTCCTGTGAGTAGCATTGAGTGATTCCTCACTACCACTCCATATCATGTTCATACCCTAAATCGATAAGGATCTGTCCCGCTCTTTCTTTAAATGCATGTTTACATCGCTTATCAAACTCATTCATCCATCCACCTGATTTCCCTTTTCTAAAGGTTGGAGAGCTTTTTGGATTTATACTTTGAATCATTTGCTTGATCATCTCGTCTTTATTCATTGGCATTGGCCCATCCTCCCACAGAAATGCAATTATTCTTTCTAGGGTTTCATCGCACGCTGGATGCGAAGGATTAAGATCTTCATATTTGACAGTAAGGACATTTGACAACTCCATCCACCCTTGAAAGCTTCCAAACCATGTGTCAATCGAAGGATAAACTAAATTTAACTTTGGATCAGTCATTCCATTAATTAGAGTAAGACAGCGATCCTGCGTGGATGTTTGATTTTCATAAAAGGATTTAAATAGTGGATGATTTGGTAGTTTATCAATGAAATAACTATAGGATAAGACAATATCTCGCAAATCCCGAATTAAAAAAATTTGCTTCAAATCATTTTTATCAAAAAGATCTTTCCAGAAGTGCATATAGTAAAAGTGGCCATGGATAAATTGATTCGCTTCCATGTGATTTAATCGCTCGATATCTTCGTTTTTATTAAATTCCGGCGCCCCATATAAAACATGATGTGGATTATTTGTGATGACATTGGGATTCATTCCAAGTAACAATTGTTTCAATAAATGAGTTCCACTTTTAGGAATAGTATTCAATATAAAAGGATGCAGCTCTTGATCCAAATTTTCTCCTCTTTTCAATTAGAAGCATAGTAGATTTAAAATTTTCAACCATCTCAATCATTTAACCTTTAACTTCAGTCATAATATACTTTATTTCCAATTGACTCAATTGCTTGTTTAGGTGCCTATCCTTTTTCAAATTGTACTCGCTCCCTGCTCGGATGATGGGATGATACTTAGATTTTTCAACACAAAACCCCTTAACACAATTGTGTTAAGGGGTTCTCTCTATCTTAGTAAGTCGTCATATACTGTTCGCGTTCCCAAGGGTGTACTTGCGTACGGAACAGATTTTACGGTTTAAATAGATATTAAACATGCTTTAAATACCTATATTTATTAGTGTTTAGGAAATACGTCATTTAAAAATCATTGTACTTTTTTAACTTTTTTTGGTCTGAATTTTGGTCATGAATTTTTCAACTTGCTATATTAATTGCTCAGGGCTCACACGATATCTTATCTCCGGGGTTCATTGATAAAAATGTAATGAAACACTTGAAGAATGCTGAACTTGTAGAAGTGAAGGAAAGCGGTCATTGGACAATACTTGAGCAACCTGAACAAATTAGGAAGTTAACCAAATCATCTTTAGAGGCTCGAGAAACAGTTTCTTTAAGGAACTGAATGAACGATCAAGATCTTCGATGATCTCGGAGCTTATCTGCAATAAAGATAGGCTCTTTTTTATGAGATTGTAAAAGCAACTGACTGGCATTTTGTCATGTCCATTACTATTAATAAGACTCTAGATTTCAAAGCACGTTCAAAAGGAGAGTTGTTTGGAGACACTAAAGCCTTTAATTCAAAGAGAACAATTACAATAAGTAAGAGTCTAACTAATGATCTGCATTTTCATAAAAAACAACAGAATCAAAATAAATTAGCACTTAATGAAATTTATCACCACGATTTGAACCTGGTCCTCACTCTCTTCGCCATACTCATGCTGTTTTACTTTTAGAAGCCGGTGCAGATATGAAATACGTTCAGACTCGGTTAGGTCATGGAAGTATGGAAATTACATCAAACGTTTATGCACACGTTAGTAAAAAAATCGAGACAGATACACTAGAGAAATACGAGGAATACATGAAGAATATCTTGAAATGATTTTGGCCAATCTTTTGGTCAAAATCATATCTGATAACAAATTATTCATCATTCTGTTTTTCCGTTTTAGTAAACGATTTGAAAAAGCCTCTTTAAAAGTCCTCAAAAAATATCACCTCCTTATATTTTAAGAAAGGAAAGAGTCTTGGACAAACTATAGGGAAATACGCAGAAATTTTATCTGAATCTGTAGAAGACATTGTATGGAGTTTTCTTATTTAAGATATGGAATTTTGAATGTAGTCCCATAGAACCATAAATTTTTGTTACGATATTAGTAGGATATAAGTAGTAAAACATATAGCTTTAATATAAAAATAATCTTTTAGAAGGTGAATATTTTGATAGAAAAAATAGAAGATATTGATTACCGTCAAATTATGGATTTTTCTCTTGACCCGCTAATTATACATTCAGAGCTTAGAATAATTGATATTAATCGTGTTGCAGAAGAGTTTTTTAGAGCTTCAAAAGAAGATCTTATAGGTGCTAGTCCTTTAGATATATTCCAAGAAAGTTCTAAGGCAAGTATAGAAAAAAGAATACATTCTGCATATATGGAACCAGCCAACGTCATCGAAGAAACAATTTATAGGCTTGATGGTACAACAGTCGATGTGGAATTATATTGTCATCCAGTACAAATAGGAGATATTTTAGCGATTCAGACTTATGTTAAGGATATAACTGAAAGAAAAAATGCTGAAAAGAAACAAAAAGAAATAATTAATCAAGTAAACGAATTATCTGCTACAGTTGTTCCACTTCTAAACGGTATTGGAGTACTTCCTTTGGTAGGTTCATTTGATGAAGAAAGGGCTAGACAGCTTTTAGAAGACATCCCTACTAAAGTACAAAACAAACACATACAATATTTAATCATTGATTTTTCTGGAATTTACACGTTAGACCATATTGTTACAAAACACCTCTTTCAAATTTATCGAGTACTATCACTACTTGGCGTGCATCCTATTTTCACAGGAATTAGACCTGAACTAGCACCAATTGCCGCACAGATTGATACAAGACTAAGCTCTATCCCCACAAAGACAACTGTTAAAGATGCACTTCACTCTTTAGGAAT
This sequence comes from Bacillus sp. N1-1, assembly GCF_009818105.1. Classification (NCBI taxonomy): domain Bacteria; kingdom Bacillati; phylum Bacillota; class Bacilli; order Caryophanales; family Bacillaceae; genus Bacillus; species Bacillus sp. N1-1. The sequence continues at coordinate 2,032,908 of NZ_CP046564.1, read as the reverse complement.
ACAAATTGAACAGCAAAAAACTCCTTAACTGAATATTGATTATATGGGTGCTATCTTTGTTGCGTTAATTATAATCTCATGGTCGTTTAAACCTACAGGTGAAGCATTTTGATAAAGCAAACAAGCAATTTATGTATCATTGTAATTTATTATAGATTTCTATAAAAGACTGAATTAATGAAGAATCTTTTGAAGTGATTTTGGCCAATCTAATCATTTGGTCAAAACCTTTTTTTTTGAACTTTTTTTGGTCAAAACAACGACTCACAAAAAAAAGTGTTTTTGACCAAAATAAGAAAAACCCCTTAATACTAGTCGTATCAAGGGGTTTGGATCTTAATAAGTCGTCATATACTGTTCGCGTTCCCAAGGGTGTACTTGCGTACGGAACATATCCCATTCGATCTCTTTTGCTTCGATAAAGTGCTCGGCTGCGTGCTCGCCTAGTGCTTTCATCATCACTTCGTCTTTCTTAAGAAGTTCAAGCGCATCGTGTAGTGTTGCTGGAAGGTCTGTAATGCCTTCTTCTACACGTTCTTGCTTATCCATCACGTAGATATTGCGCTCTGTTGGCGCTGGTGGCGTCATTTTGTTCTTGATGCCGTCAAGTCCAGCTGCAAGTAGTGCTGCCATTGCAAGGTACGGGTTCGCAGATGGATCTACGCTACGTACTTCGATACGTGTGCTGATTCCGCGGGAAGCAGGAACACGGATAAGCGGGCTACGGTTACGAAGAGACCATGCTACGTAGCAAGGAGCTTCGTATCCAGGTACTAGACGCTTGTAAGAGTTAATTGTTGGGTTTGTGATCGCTGTGAATGCTTCAGCATGCTTCATTGTTCCAGCAATGAATTGACGTGCTGTTTCGCTTAGACCAATCTCATTTTTCGGCTCGTAGAATGCATTTTCTCCATCTTTAAAGAGGGACATGTTCGCATGCATCCCAGATCCGTTAACACCGAAAAGTGGCTTTGGCATGAACGTTGCGTGCAGACCGTGCTGACGAGCAATTGTTTTAACTGCTAGCTTAAACGTCTGGATGTTGTCACACGTTGTAAGAGCATCAGCGTATTTAAAGTCAATTTCGTGCTGTCCTGGCGCTACTTCATGGTGAGATGCTTCGATTTCAAAGCCCATGTCTTCTAGCTCAAGAACGATATCACGACGGCAGTTTTCACCAAGGTCTGTTGGCGCAAGGTCGAAGTATCCACCTTTGTCATTAAGTTCAAGCGTTGGTTCACCGTTTTCGTCCATTTTGAATAGGAAGAATTCTGGCTCTGGTCCAATGTTGAAGTCAGAGAAGCCAAGCTCTTCCATTTCTTTTAGAACGCGTTTTAGAACTGAACGAGGATCCCCTTCGAACGGCGTGCCGTCTGGGCTGTAGATGTCACAAATAAGACGAGCAACTCTTCCTTTTTCAGAAGACCATGGGAAGACTACCCATGAATCAAGATCCGGGTAAAGATACATATCGGATTCCTCGATGCGTACGAAACCTTCGATCGAAGAACCGTCAAACATCATTTTATTATCAAGAGCTTTCTCAAGCTGATCAACTGGAATTTCAACGTTCTTAATAATCCCTAGTAGGTCAGTAAACTGCAAGCGAATGAACTTAACGTTCTCGTCCTGCGCCATTTTCTTAATATCGTCTGCTGTGAATTTGTTCGCCATGTAAAATGAATCCTCCTTAAGAAATAAAAAGATTTAGTGAATGCTTTGGATAACCGAGTGCTTCACGTCTTCACGCTCTTTTGCTCTCTCCACTTGAGGACAGTTTCAAGCAATTCTAAAATTCAGAATCGCATTAACATTCGAAATTGCCGCTCCCTTCTTCACTTACTCTCATCATACACGAATGTTTACGTTACCGTGTTAACGTACGTGAGATAATCTCACATGCTTTTTCGCGTAAAAAAAAGGCAGGGACTTAAATCCCTACCTTTTACCCTTATGAAACAGTAATCAAACCTTTTTTCAACAAATCATCAACGGCACGAAGGACGCTGATTTTCACGTGTTCAAACGTTAGGCCGCCTTGAACGTACGCAACGTAAGGCGGTCTTAACGGTCCGTCAGCTGATAATTCAAGGCTAGCTCCTTGAATAAACGTTCCCGCTGCCATGATGACATCATCCTCGTATCCTGGCATATAGGCAGGTTCAGGACGAACGTGTGCATTGACCGGAGATGCCGCCTGAATCGCCTGACAAAACGCAACCATTCGCTCTCTGTCATCGAACTGAACCGATTGAATGAGGTCGGTTCGCTTGCTGTTCCAGTGAGGTGTTGTGTTGAACCCTGCTTCTTCAAGGAGCGCTGAGCTATAGACAGCGCCTTTGACCGCTTGACCAACCGTGTGTGGTGCGAGAAAGATGCCTTGATACATTTCCTGTAACGAATAAAGCGATGCACCTACTTCTCTTCCGATTCCAGGGGACGTTAAGCGATAGCCGCAAAGCTCAATTAAATCTTCTCTCCCTACAAGGTAACCGCCAGTTTTGACGATACCTGCTCCAGGGTTTTTAATTAAAGATCCTGCAATGAGATCTGCACCAACGTGACATGGCTCCTGCTCTTCAACAAACTCTCCGTAACAGTTATCCACGAAAACAATCACATCTTCTTTGATCGATTTAACAAAAGCAATCATTTTTTTAATTTCTGCGATTGTAAAAGATGGCCGATTTGCATACCCTTTCGAGCGCTGAATCCCAATCATTTTCGTTTGCGGGGTGATGGCCCTCTCGACAGCGTCAAAATCTACCGCTCCATTCGCTAACGGAATGGCTTGATAGCCGATGTGGAAATCCTTTAGCGATCCCTTGCCTTCGCCGCGCGTTCCAACAATTTCTTCTAACGTATCATACGGCGCTCCCGTAATATAAAGGAGCTCATCGTTTGGACGCAGTACGCCGAAAAGTGCGGTTGAAATCGCATGTGTACCGGAGACGATTTGAGGTCTCACGAGTCCTGCGTTTCCACCGAATACGTCCGCATAAAGCTGTTCTAGCGTATCTCTTCCCGTATCGTCATAGCCGTAGCCTGTAGATGGTGTGAAATGAAAGTCGCTAATGCGATTTTTGTGAAATGCCTCAAGAACGCGGTATTGATTCGCTTCAACTCGCGCATCGATTTCTCTTAAAACTGGCTGGATCTTTTCTTCAGCCTGCTGTGATAGTGTTTTTAGTTCTTCTTGATGGGTAAAATTCATAAACATAGTTTTCTACTCCTAGTCGTTGTTCCACTCGTTAATAATGCGCTTGTATAAATGTTCAGGGGCGTATCCCTTACATCTGTAGTGATCTTTTTCTTCATCCCACTTCCGCTCAATCAAAACAGTATTTCGCTGCAAGTAAGCGAGCTTATCGCCCTGGTCCGCATTAATCGAAATCGAGAAGTACTCCATTTGCTTTAACACTTCGCTTTGTAGACGGTCGTTTAATCGCTTCAAATCAGCTTGCTTTAGAGCTGAGATGAGAATCTGTTCATTCACGCTACTTTGCACAGACGGATCCGCTCGATCGATTTTATTAAATACGGTAAGGACAGGAATGTGCGACGCTTTTAAATCCTTTAATAGCTTTAGCACGATTTCTTCATGACGCTCCCGATCGGGATGGGATGCATCAATGACATGAAGAATTAAATCCGCTTCTGTTGCTTCTTCAAGCGTTGATTTAAACGACGCGACAAGCGTTGTTGGGAGGTCCTGAATGAATCCTACCGTGTCTGTTAACAGCACGTTGTAACCATTCGGAAGCTTCAGCTGCCTTGTCATCGGATCAAGTGTCGCAAAAAGCTTGTCCTCTTCATAGGAATCGGCTTTCGTTAGTCGATTAAAAATCGTTGATTTCCCCGCGTTTGTATACCCGACTAACGCCACTTGAAGCGTTTCGTTCCGCTTTCGTCGTGCGCGGTACTGATCCCGGTGCTTGACCGTATTGTCGAGCTGTCGCTTCAGATCTGTGATGCGGTTCCGGATGTAACGACGATCCGTTTCAAGCTTCGTTTCCCCTGGACCTCTTGTACCAATACCGCCTCCAAGCCTTGATAAGGACGTTCCCTGTCCTGCAAGGCGCGGCAGCATGTATTGAAGCTGAGCGAGCTCAACCTGAAGCATGCCTTCTCGTGATCTCGCTCGCTGTGCGAAAATATCTAAAATGAGCTGTGTACGGTCAATTACTCTTGCGTCTAATGCTTCTGATAAGTTTCGAAGCTGACTAGGAGAGAGCTCACTATTGAAGATAACGATCGTTGCTTCTTTTTCTTCAATTAACGACGCAAGCTCTTCAACTTTCCCTTTTCCTATAAACGTTGCCGAATGAATACGCTCACGCTTTTGTGAGAGCGTTCCTTCCACGACGCCTCCTGCCGTCTCTGTTAGAGCCGCAAGTTCATCCATCGTATATGCAAACTGTTCATCTGTTTGATTTTGAAGCTGAATGCCGATCAAAATCGCCGGTTCAGCTGCTTCAATTCGTTCTTTATTCAAATGTACGTTCCCTGCCTTTATTAATCAGTCTGTTCCCATCATACCAGATGCGCATTTAATCTTCTATAGGGATGTCTTCTGGTAAGAGCAGCTCGAGCGCCGAGCGATCAATGACGTCTGCCTGAAGTAAGCGGACCGCCTGCTTACGGATCGCTTTTTCAATGATGTTCCGAACAAAGCGACCGTTGCTAAATGCACTTGTTTCCCGCTCACGCTTCTTCACAAAGCTTTGCTTTAGCTTCCACTCTGTCTCTCTTGAAAACCGGTACTGTCTCTCTGCCGCCATCTTTTTTGCGATCTCAAGCAGCTGCTCATTTGAATAATCCGGAAAGTCAATCACAAGTGGAAACCGTGACGGCAAGCCAGGATTTAGCGAGAGAAAGTGCTCCATTTCATCTGAATAGCCCGCTAGAATCAGGATAAAGTCTTTATGATGATCTTCCATCGCCTTCACAAGCGTATCGATCGCTTCTTTTCCAAAATCCTTCTCGCCTCCACGCGCAAGCGAATACGCTTCATCGATAAATAGAATGCCACCTTTTGCTTTCTTAACAAGCTCTCTCGTTTTTTGAGCGGTATGACCAATGTATTCCCCAACAAGATCGGCCCGCTCCACTTCAATCAGATGTCCCTTAGAAAGAACGTTCATCTCAAGAAAAAGCGTTCCTAACAGGCGGGCTACCGTTGTTTTCCCTGTGCCGGGATTTCCTTTGAACATCATGTGAAGCGCCTGCGTATTTTGTTTTAAGCCATTTTCTTCTCTGCACTTGTTCACATAAAGCCACGCATAGACTTCTTTTAGTAAGTATTTCATTTCTTTTAACCCGATTAGCTGTTCCATTTCCTGCTGAATTCGCTCAAGCGGCATATGCTTTTTCGTTGCTTGACTTAATGCGGCATCCGCCGTCTCTTGTAGTCCTTCCGTTTGACGAAGGACGATATTAATTTGACCTTTTCGCTGCGTTACGGTTTGCTGCACGATGCTCACCTCGCTTTAATCTGACACGATAGTATACGCACCTGCCCAAAATCCGTGACAAACGCCCAAAAGAAAAACACTCCTTAAGAGTGTTTAACTTGTTCCGATCCGATCAACAAAGGATTCAGGAATATGAATTTTCTGTTCGCCTCTCTTCGCTTCATACGATCTGTACCGAGTGAGCACATCACCTTTTTCAACGACATCAATCTCAAGTACATGCCGATCTGAACGTTCGAGCATCTTCATGAATATATCGTCTTCGTGGAGCGTATATAAAACAAAACGACTTCTTAAATAAGAAACCTCTTTCTTTTGCACTTCGGGAAGTTCGGTAAAAACGTCATAAAAGTGCTGCATGGAGGCAACGTGCTTCCCTTTTCCCGCTGCTTTCGTCACGCTAACAATTTGTTCAGCTTTATCCCTAATTTTCTCAACAATTTTATTCATGTGTTCCCCCATGATTATTTAATTTCTGGTAGGTTTCGAACTTCACTCATCATCTCAGCGCCACACAAAGGGCAAGCTGGTGTATCGGAAAACGAGTAATCGGCTCGCATCCAGCCAGCACAATCTCCACTCGCACAAGACCAGACGTCCGTATCTACTTCTGGAATAGGTTCCTGCTGCTGTTTTGAAAAAAAGGCCATGTCTAACCGCTCCTTTACGATTTGGTTATCAATAGTATTTCCAATTATCCCAAAAACATGTAACCCATTGTAAAACAAGACACGCACAGATTTTGTTATAATAGAACAAAATGAGAGGTGATCATCGAATGGAGCTTTTTAATCAGCCGCTTCCAGACTTTCTAGAAGCGTACCTGCAGTCGCTCGAACGAAAGGGACGCAAGGCATCTACACTCCGGCGCTATCGCTATGACCTCGTTGATTTTACCGTCTGGCATCGTACTCTCCATCGAAAGGTCGATTTCGAGAACTTTCGTAATCTAACAACGGAGCAGCTACAGGAGTATATTCGCTATTTGCACCTTGAGCGTCACTATTCAGAACGAACATTAAAGAGAATTATGACTGTACTAAATCAAGTATATCGTTATTATATGTCGTTAAATCGAACAAAGACCAATCCAATGAAAGAAGTCGTCCTACCTACGAATGAAGATGCCGGTTATCTCGAGACAGATTTTCTCCAAGAAGAAGAAGCTCAAAAACTTCTTGAGACGATCGTGTCACTTGAAGATTTAACGGACAACCAGCTAAGAGCACGCGAATTTCTAATTGATCGGAATTTGATCATTGCCAGGCTTTTCCTCAATTACGGTTTAACGTTACAAGAGCTATCTGCTCTTTCTATGAAAGATCTATCTTTCGAACAAAATGAACTAATCGTCACTTCGGCTTCCGGAAAACGCACCGTTCATCTAAATCCTGAGCATAAGAAAATTTTGTTCGATTATTATCATACGATTCCCGCGCCCGTTAGACCAAGGCTGCATAGCGATGATCCGCTGTTTGTTTCATTTGATTTTCAGCGCCAAACGTATCGCTGGAGTTATGAAGTGGATCGCCCGAAGCGCCTAACCGAAATCGCGATTCAAAAAATGATTCGCCTTGAAGTTCAGCGTGCCGGCTTGCGAAAAGGCGTATCTGCTCAGCATATGAGACGAACATGCGTCATTAAAGCCATTGAAAATGATCTTTCCGTCGACCAGCTGCGCATGCAGTTTGGATTAAAAGCCGATCTCACACTGAAACGCTATTTCGATTATATGGAAAAACAACAAATGTCATCCTAGTAAATATGAAAAAGTCCCTCATCCTGCTTTTACCAGAACGAGGGACTATGTGTTTACTTGTCAGATTCAAAATTTATTTCAACGGATCGCTGTGGAGCGAACGTAGAAATGGCGTGTTTGTAAATCAACTGCTGTTTTCCATCGGACTCAAGGATAATCGTGAAATTATCAAATCCTTTAATTGTCCCTTTTAGCTGAAATCCGTTAAGCAGGTATACCGTTACAAAAACGTTGTCTTTTCTTAATTGGTTCAGGAATTGGTCCTGGATGTTAATTTGCTGCTTCATTGTCAGTCCTCCTCTTTTTCTCTAAAGGCATTCTTAACTACATTTCTATCTTTCTGCTAACTTTCCTGCAACAACTTTCAAGATTTCTTGAATTTTTTCTTCACGATGCGCTGTCATGTCGTACCAGTCCATGGCCATCTGATGACGAAACCACGTTAATTGCCGTTTTGCATATCGTCTTGAGTTCTGCTTTAACTCGAGGACCGCATCTTCTAATGAAACACGCTCTTCAAGATAATTATAGATTTCCTTGTAGCCAATCGCCTGGACCGATTGACAGTCACGAACGCCCCCATGATAAAGTCGCTGGGCTTCTTCAAGTAGTCCAGCCTCCATCATCAGATCCACACGCTTGTTAATGCGCTCATAAAGCACATCGCGATCCATCGTAAGGCCGACATTGACAAGATTGTAAGGAGACTGCTCAGGTAGGGCATCTTTTGAAGCAGAGACAGGTTCACCCGTCACGTGATACACTTCTAATGCTCGAATCACTCTTCGCACATTGTTTGGATGGATCGTCTCGTAACTCTCTGGATCAACATCTTTTAATCGTGCGTGAAACGTGACCGGCCCTTCTTCTTCCGCTTGTTGCTCAAGCTGCTGTCGGTATGCCGGATCTTCCTTTGCTTCTGAAAAAGCGTACTGATGGGTAACGGATTTCACGTAAAGACCTGTCCCCCCAGCAATAATCGGCACTTTTCCCCGGCTATTAATATCCGTAACAAGCTCGGTGGCAAGATTTTGGAATTCAGCAGCTGAAAAGCTTTCCGTTGGCTCCTTAATATCAATTAAATAATGAGGAATGCCTTCCATCTCTTCTTCTGTTACTTTCGCTGTCCCAATGTCCATGCCACGGTAAATTTGCATCGAGTCGCCGCTAATAATTTCACCGTCAAGCGCCTTCGCAAGTTCAATGCTTGTTTTTGTTTTCCCAACCGCAGTGGGACCTAGAACCGTTACTAGTTTCTGTTTAGTCATCACTCTCACGTACTTTCCTGCATTCTTTTCTCATTTCATTGTGCTCGTTACATAACCCGCTTAAACATTTTTTCCATCTCATAAGTGGAGTAATGAATAATGATCGGCCGTCCGTGTGGACAGGTATAGGGATCAATTGATTGTCTAAGCGTCTCTAAAAGCGTGAACACTTCGTCATCACGTAAATGACGATTGGCTTTAATCGACTTCTTACAGGACATCATAATCGCCGCTTCCTCACGTAGTTTCTTCACGTCAATTCTACGATTATCAACGACTTCCTGAATCAATTCCTCAATCGTATTTTGTTCAGCCCCTTTAGGGAACCAAACTGGATGAGCGCTCACCATATAGCTGTTGGTTCCGAATGATTCTAAGAAAACGCCTACCTTCGCAAGATCATCTATCCGACTATCAATGATCGCAGACTCTGAAGTGTTGTATTCGAGCGTAATTGGAACGAGAAGCTCCTGTACAACAGGATCGATTTCGCCAACTTTTTCCCGATAGAACTCGTACTTTATCCGCTCCTGCGCGGCGTGCTGATCAATAATGTAGAGTCCATTCTCATTCTGAGCTAGGATATACGTTCCGTGCATTTGACCGATCGGATAAAGCGGCGGAATACGTGAATCACCGTTCGCTTCCTTTACATAGTCCATGGCCATCTCAAGCTCATCTCGGGTTTCAGATGGCCGCGAATGTGTTTTAGCCATCGACTCGTAATGCTCTATTTGAATTTCTTCCTTTATACTAAAAGGTTGAAGGAAATCTTCCCGTTGCTTCGACTGCTCTTCCGAATGTTCCACCTTCTCTGGCGTCCATTCTCGCCGAATCGGAATTTTTTCCGGCTCTTTCTCCTGAACATTGTGTTGAAACTGGAATGCTGGCTGCTCGCTTTCCTCCTCTTTTTTCTTTGGAGGAGCTTGCTCAGGAATCAGTTCAATTTGTTTAAAAATCCCTTTAATCGCATTTTCAATGGCGAGCGCCAGATCCTGTTCTTTACTAATCCGCGCTTCCAATTTTGACGGATGTACGTTCACATCAATGAGCGTTGGGTTCATTTTAATATGAAGCACAATGATAGGATAGCGTCCGATTGGAAGAAGCGTATGGTAGCCCTGCTGTATCCCTTTTGCTATCGGAAAGTTCTTAATGTAACGCCCGTTAATAATCAGTGAAATATATTGACGAGAAGCGCGCGTTAACTCTGGCTTTGCCGCATAACCACTAACAGAAAAGTCGATTGTCTCTGCCTTCAACGGGAGCATTTTACGCGCAGTGTTATAGCCATAGATCGCCGCAATCACTTGAAGAAGATCACCGTTTCCTGTCGTCGACAACAGCTTCTTTCCGTTATGATAGAAGCGAAAAGCGATGTCAGGATGAGCCATTGCCTGACGGTTAATCACGTCCGCTACGTTCGCAAGCTCAGTATGAACGGTTTTCATGTGTTTCAAGCGAGCTGGGGTGTTGTAAAACAAACCCGTAATCGTCATTTCCGTTCCTTTTCGACTATCAGTCGCTTTAAATTCAGCTACTTTCCCTGCTTCAATTTTAACGTACGTTCCGGCCGCATCTCCTGTAGAGGTTTTCAATTCTAAGTGAGAAACCGCTGCGATACTAGGTAGAGCTTCTCCACGGAAACCGAGCGTTTCAATTTGAAATAAGTCACGCTCATTTTTGATTTTGCTCGTCGCATGACGAAAGAAAGCAAGCTTGCAGTCTTCCTCATCCATGCCGCTCCCGTTATCTACGATGCGAATTTTGGAAAGACCGCCCTCTTCAATTTCAATTGTGATTTCACTGCTTTCTGCATCAATCGCATTCTCCACAAGTTCCTTCACAACAGAGGCCGGTCTTTCCACCACTTCACCGGCAGCTATTTTGTTTGAAAGCTGATCATCAAGCTGTACGATCTTTCCCATCTTCCTCACCCTTTCTCTATGACTTTAAGTGCTTCTTTAATTCATATAGCGTATTAATCGCATCCATCGGCGTCATTTCCATAATATCAACTGATTTCAGTCGATCGAGAATCGCTTTTTCTCCTGACGTACGAGCGGGCTTTTTTTTATTTTCCGCCTGATCGAAGAAGGCAAGCTGCGCTTCGTCTTCTTTGACTTCCACCGTTTCCTTCTTCTCTACAGGAGCTTTTGGCGCTTTCGCAACATCTGGCTCTGCTTCAAACTCAGCTAATATCGCTTCCGCACGCTGAATGAGCGCATCAGGTAAGTTCGCAAGCTGCGCCACGTGAATGCCGTAACTTTTATCAGCAGATCCGTCATGCACGCGGTGTAGGAAAACAACTCTTCCCTTTTCTTCTACCGCTTTAACGTGTACATTCTTTACGCGATCAAGATCTTCCTCAAGCGTTGTCAGCTCGTGGTAGTGAGTGGAGAACAGCGTTTTCGCTCGTACTTCGCTATGCACATATTCAATGATTGACTGCGCAAGCGCCATGCCGTCATACGTTGAGGTGCCGCGACCAATTTCATCTAATAAGATCAAACTATCTTGCGTAGCACGCGTTATCGCGTAGTTCGCTTCAAGCATTTCCACCATAAACGTACTTTGCCCTGCCGCGAGGTCATCCGCCGCACCAATTCGCGTAAAGATTTGGTCAAACACAGGAAGCACCGCCGATTCTGCCGGAACGAAGCAGCCGATTTGCCCAAGAATGGAAATGAGCGCAAGCTGGCGCATGTACGTACTTTTACCACTCATGTTTGGCCCAGTAATTAAGAGAATTTCACGATCGCGATCCATCATCACGTCGTTTGCGACGTACTCTCTGCCTTTTAACATTTTCTCAACAACCGGGTGACGCCCACCTTCGACAGCCACTTTGCGCTCTTTTGAGAAAATGGGCTTTGTGAAGCGGTTCTCTTCACTAACAACCGCAAATGACTGAAGAACGTCAAGCTCACTAATTTTTCTCGCAAGCTGCTGAAGCTCAGGGATGTAGGCCTTTACTTCTTCACGCAGTTTTGTAAACAAGCTATACTCCAGATCAACAATCTTTTCTTCAGCTTCCAAAATAAGCGTTTCTTTTTCTTTCAATTCAGGGGTAATAAAACGCTCCGCATTGGAAAGCGTCTGTTTCCGCTCATAGCGACCTTCTGGGAGGTTCGCAAGGTTTGATCGCGTTATTTCAATATAATAGCCAAACACTTTGTTGTAGCCAATTTTAAGCGATTTGATACCCGTACGCTCACGTTCCTGCATTTGAAGCGCCGCGATCCAATCTTTCCCGTTCCGGCTCGCATCTCGGTATTTATCAAGATCGGCATGATAGCCGTCTCGAATCATTTGCCCATCTTTCACAGAAAGCGGTGGGTTGTCTTCAATCGCTTCTTGCAGTAGCTGAACAAGGTCATCACATGGAAGGATTTCTTCTGCAAGCTCTTTCGCATACGGATTATCTAGAGATCCCACCGCTTGCTTGATCTCTGGAATTTTCTCAAGTGATTTTCGTAGCTGCACGAGGTCACGCGCATTTAGGTTACCAAACGCCACTTTCCCTGCAAGTCGCTCCAAATCATAGACGCCTTGAAGCTGTTCGCGAATCGTCTCACGTTCAAAAAACTGTTTCATAAGCGTCTCAACAAGCTCCTGACGCTTCTCGATTTCTCGCTGCTGTAAGAGCGGTCGCTCGACCCATTGCTTTAACAAACGCCCACCCATTGCCGTTACGGAGCTATCTAAGAACCAGACGAGAGAGCCTGTCCGCTTTTTATCACGAATCGTTTCAACAAGCTCTAGGTTTCGTTTTGAGTTCACATCTAGCTTCATGTATTGAGAAACGTGGTAGTGACGAAGCGGCTGGAGGTGATCCATCGATCGCTTCTGTGTACGAATCAAATACTGAAGCAATCTGCCAAACACTTGCAGGAGCTTTGGCTGGTCGATATGGTCGCTTAACGTCTTTAATGCGTCTGGAATCGTCACGTCATCTTCAATGGATACAGTCACAGTCATGCGCTCTTGAATGGCGTTCGATAGCGCTTCGCTGTCGTTCGCAAGAATCACTTCACGTGGGGCAAGATTTGAAAGCTCACCGATCACTTCATGATGATCGCCAGCTAAAATCGTTGCCATGGATTCTCCGGTCGTTAAATCGTTTGCTGCAAGCGCAAAAGTCTCATCATCAAACGATGAGATCGCAACGATGTAGTTGTTTTCTTTTTCTTTTATTAAATGGTCTGACATAACCGTTCCTGGTGTAATAAGCTGAACAACTTCTCTTCGGACGACGCCTTTCGCCTGTTTTGGATCTTCCGTTTGCTCACAAATCGCTATTTTGTATCCTTTTGTCACCAGCTGTGATATATAATTTTCAGCAGCATGATAAGGCACACCACACATCGGAATGCGGTCTTCTCCCCCACCATCTCTGCTCGTTAATGTAATCTCTAGTTCCTTCGATGCGCGCATCGCATCATCGAAGAACATCTCATAAAAATCGCCTAAACGAAAAAATAAAAAGGCATCCTGATACTCTGCCTTAATTCGCAAATATTGTTCCATCATCGGGGTATATCGAGCCATGTTTCTTCTCCACCAATCTTAAATCTAGTCACCTAACAGTATAGCATATCAGTAAAGAGGAAACCTCTGTTTAGACACGACCGGCGCTTGAGCTGGATCAGTAAAGAGGAAGCCTCAGTTTAAACCGAACAGAAGTACTTTATGACAAAATAAAAACCAGGAAGAAGGATTGCTTCTCCCTGGACGTACTATTCCTCTAAATCACCAATTAAGAAGTTCGGATCTAAATCTTCAAACTCTTCATCATCTACATCGTAATCCCAATCATCGTCATCGTCTTCACAGCCATCTGGATTCACGTAAACGCAAATCTTCGTTTCGCCGATAACTTCAACAAGAAATTCTCTTTCCACTTGTACAATCACCTTATGACCGCTCGGCGCAATGGTAGCTTCGAGACAGTTAGGCTCCTGAATCGCTTTTGCAACAACTTCATCAGCAACACAGTCTTTGTCTTTGTAGCGAAGAGGAATTTCTTCATGGTATTTAACCGTTTCTGTTACAACTTCTGTTTTGGTATTATGGCTGTAAGAATACCAGATATTAATGTCGTAAGAGCCTTCCACTTGGACAACGTCACCACGCTTCTTGGCAGTGAATTGATTGTTAATAATCCAGCAACCCAGAATACTAGAAGGCTTATGAGTAGGTGTTACTGTGTTTGTATCCTGTGTAAATTTACGCCCTTTTCCGCAAACAGCTTTGGCGAATATCTCTCTGTAATTATATTCCTCTGACATCGATCATACCTCCTCTTCCAATCTTCATTCTCATCCTATGCAAGACAAACGACCAGTGTTCCTCTTTTTTTCTTCACAGCAAAAGAACATAACCAACACCATAGAATAAAAGTTTTTTTATATATAAAGGCTGTTCCACTATCAGTCTATGTCTCGAATGTCCAATGCTTTACAACCTTTTGTTATTTTTTTAAAAAAGTATGGTACGTGAAAATTATATATATTGAAATATGTTAAGCCTAAACGCTTTATCCTCTTAGGCTTAACATATTTCAATATCTATCAAGCGCCCACTGTCTTCTGATAATACTCCTTCAGCTAAGCGTGCACCAGCAATAATCGGTGCCCACTCCATGATCTCTTCTTTTGATACGCCGGTTTTCATGCAATAGAGCTGTAAATACAGTTCCGCTAACTCACTTGAAAATTGAGTATACAATAGATACGTTCTGTAAACGTCTGCTCGGCTATCCCCCGCACTTGCATCAACCCAATCAATAATCGTCACCTGATCGCCCATTATCAAATTAAATAGATGAAAATCACCATGGCAAAGCTGCTTCTTGACTGGCATTTCACTTAATTTAAAGAGTAATGCTGTTTTTTGAGATCGGCTTAATCGATCCGCTGTACCTATTTGGCGTGTTAGCTTTTCAGTCATCGGTTCAAACGCATCGGCGTTGATCCGATGAATGTTTTGTTGAATGTTGACTGACATCTCCATATAATCATGTGCTAGATTCTTATTCTCTAAAAGACGCTCGCCTAATGTGCGACCGCTAATTTTTTCCATGATGATCGCCTGTCTACCGTCTATTTTCGTTACATCAATAATTTCCGGGACCGGAAGACCTTTTGATAAAGCGTAACGTTGCTTCTCAGCTTCATAGGAAGAGTTTCCATCTGGAAGGTCATCCCTGAAGACCTTCACAATTTGATTTTGAACAGAATAGATTTTCGCTGTATTGCCAGCAGCAATTGGATTTCCAAGCTTCATCATCTTCTTCTCTCCTTTTAACTTTTCTTACCTCCTCAAAACGGCAAACTTCATCCGACATATTGACCAATGAAATGTTGTATGTTGGATCTCATCATGTATATCCCACAGCTGATCAACAAATCTCACTTCTACCTGACGACGAAATAACTCCTGAATAGGATGATCAACCTTAATCTTATTGATTGGAACTTGAGCTGTATCACTCACATAGTAGCCGGCATTATCGTCTTGTAGTTTAAAATGGATCGGATCCAACTCATATAAATAAAGTTTTGTTTTCGTTATCGTTTCAAACCATCTATTTTCAATAACAACAGCATGTTGACAGGTCGAAGATAAATACGTTTGCTTATCAGCATCTGACGTATTTGGCCCAACATGAAAGCAAACGCGCGGACAATTTCGTGGTGTTAAAAAGTTCGGTAAACAGGTTTCATTAACCGCCCATACAAGCCCTTTTGATTGGTCAAGATCTTGACGCGTAGGAATTCTTGGCTGAAATTCATGAATATCGTCTTCTTCACTAACATGAAAAATGCGCAAACGATCACCCCCTCCACGATTCAGTTGTCATACCAAGTAGGCTAGAACTTCTTTCGTTATGTAATTAGTAAACACGATTAACTCTTCTCGCTTATATTAGCATAATATCCCAGATTATTAAGAGAATATTTTGAAAAAAGGAGGTCGCTTTGCATTTAAAAAAGCCTTCCAATGCACGATTGGAAGGCTTTCGTATTCATATTGTAGCTGTTACTTACAACCAGGTCCCTGCTGGGTTGAGCCTGTTGTTCCTTCAAGAACGTTCCCACCAGTTGATTCAATAATTTCATCTGTCACTGTATTAGAAATAGTGTTAGCGACAAGCTGAAGAAGGTCATTTACATCAGATTGCGAGCGCTTGAATTCCTGGACGACAGGAATTTCATCAAGCTGCTGCATGAGCTTATCAATCCGCTCATCTTTCTCTTTCAACGCTTCATGCTTGCTATAGTGCTGAAGATTTACCGCTTCTTTTTGCTCTAACTTAATTCGCGCAATCAAGCTTTGCACTTTTTTATTTTCATTGATCTTTTCTTCTGCCCGTTTGAAGAAATCGACTTCTTCTGTTTCTGAAACGAGCTTCGCAAGATCTTTTGCTTTTGCAATAACTTCCATTCTTGATACCATTATGCATTCACCTCAGCCGTTTTTTCAATATATTCGCCATCAAGTGACCACGTTTTTGCTTTTGTGATTTTCACCTGGACAATTTGACCAACTAATGATTTAGGACCTCTAAAGTTAACCACTTTGTTCTTGCTCGTATAGCCAGAAAGAACATCCGCATTTTTCTTACTTTCACCTTCTACAAGAACTTCCACGATTTGCCCTTCAAAAACAGCGTTGTTTTTCGCAGCCATTTCATTCACAAGAGCATTCAAGCGCTGAAGGCGTTCTTTCTTCACTTCCATTGGTACGTTATCTGTCATTTTAGCTGCTGGCGTGCCATCACGTTGGGAGTAAATGAACGTATACGCACTGTCATACTCTACTTCTTTTACGAGTTCCATCGTTTCTTCGAACTGTTCGTCCGTTTCATTCGGAAAACCAACGATAATATCCGTCGTAAAGGTCGCGTTTGGCATAACCTTTTTAATTTTACTAACTAGCTCTAAATACGTCTCGCGCGTATAGCGACGGTTCATCAACTTCAGAACCTCATTGCTTCCACTTTGAACAGGAAGATGGATATGATCGACAAGATTGCCTCCCTGACCAAGTACTTCCACAAGACGATCATCAAAGTCACGTGGATGACTCGTCGTGAAACGTACTCTAGGAATATCAATCTTATGAATCTCGTTCATAAGATCACCGAGGCCGTACTCGATATCTTCTAAATCTTTCCCGTAGGCGTTTACATTCTGTCCAAGGAGCGTCACTTCTTTATAGCCTTTTGCTGCTAAGTGGCGTACTTCCTGAATGATATCTTCAGGGCGACGGCTTCTTTCCTTACCTCGTGTATAAGGCACGATGCAATATGTACAGAATTTATCACAGCCGTACATGATGTTAACCCATGCTTTAATTTCGCCTTTTCTTGTCCGCGGAAGGTTTTCAATAATGTCGCCTTCTTTTGACCATACTTCCATCACCATTTCTTTACCAAAGACTGCTTGCTCCATCAGTTCTGGAAGGCGGTGAATGTTATGTGTACCAAAGATTAAATCAACGAACTGATGCTTTTGCATGATGCGGTTGACCACAGATTCTTCCTGTGACATACATCCACATACACCAATGATCAGATCCGGATTTTCCATCTTTAATGGTTTTAAATGGCCAAGCTCACCAAATACTTTGTTTTCCGCATTTTCGCGAATGGCACACGTATTGAGGAGAACGACATCTGCCTCTGTCACTTCAGTTGTGGCTTCAAAGCCCATTTCTTCAAAAATCCCTGCCATTACTTCTGTATCGTGTTCATTCATTTGACATCCGTACGTGCGAATCAAAAACTTCTTATCTTTTCCAAGGTTTTTAATATTCTCTGGAATTTCAAAATCGTAATGAACGTTTACATTTTCTTTTCCTCTGCGCTTGGCATCTTTTAAGTTAGGTGCCTGGTACGTTGTCTGGAAATACTTCGCGTAATCTTCAGTCGTTTTCTCTGTTTTCTTTACATTGATTTGCGAATCCAGGCGTTGCTGTTCGTTCATGTCGTTCGACTCCTTTCTAATTAAAAAGGATGACCCTGCTATGAAAAAGAGCTAAATGCTCCTAAACTTAGAAAAACCTCGCTAATAGAAATAAATTCTATAAAAGCTTCCGTTTTATTCGTTATCCTTTATTGTCAATTAAGAAATGTGTAACTAATGGACATTCCTTTATTATAAGGGGTTCAGAGTATTTAATCAATAAAACCCGGAAAAGGATCGAGGTATAAGTGATTCATCGAAGCACCGTTTACGAAATGAGCTCAAAAAAGAGGAGGATTGCTCCCCCTCCCACTTTCATTTATAAAATTCCAAGCTCTTTTGCAGACTTCTCAAATGCGTCTAGCGCTTCTTGAAGGTCTTCTTTTGAATGCTGAGCCGTTACGATCGTACGAACGCGGCCTTTTCCTTTTGCAACAGTTGGAAACGCAATACCCTGCGCAAACACACCATTTTCAAATAGCTTATCTGAAAACTTATGCGTAAGTGCCTCATCACCAATGATGACAGGTGTTACTGGCGTTTCACTAATCCCTGTATCAAAACCAAGCTCTTTTAACCCAGCTTTAAAGAACTTTGTATTGTCCCAAAGCTTCTCAATCAACTCAGGCTCTTCCACAAGAACATCAATTGCGGCTGAGCAAGCTGCTGTTACTGCGGGAGGATGAGATGTACTAAATAAGAACGGACGACCTTTATGAATCAAGTAATCGCGAAGTGTTTTCGTACTTGCAATGTAACCGCCAAGAACGCCAATCGCCTTACTAAGTGTACCAACCTGAATGTGAACGCGTCCGTTTAAACCGAAGTGGTCAACTGTTCCACGGCCATTGTCACCAAGAACGCCACTTGCATGAGCGTCATCAACCATGACAAGCGCATCATACTTTTCACATAGCTCGACAATTTCAGTTAGCGGCGCAATATTTCCGTCCATTGAGAAGACGCCGTCTGTGACAACAAGACGCGTGCGATAATCTTGCGTTTCTTTCAATGCGTTCTCGAGGTCTTCCATGTCCGTATGCTTGTAAATACGACGTCCCGCTTTTGTTAAGCGAATGCCATCGATAATCGAAGCGTGGTTTAGTTCATCAGAAATGACGACATCTTCTTTTGTTAGGATCGCTGAAAGGACCGCCTGATTCGTAGCAAATCCTGATTGGAGAACAAGCGCTGCTTCCGTATGTTTAAACTCAGCAAGCTTTTCTTCAAACTGTTCGTGCATGGAGAGCGTTCCAGCAATGGTTCGAACAGAACCTGTTCCTGCACCGTATTTCTCAACTGCTTCAATCGCTGCTTGCTTCATTTTCGGATGGTCCGTCAGTCCGAGATAGTTGTTTGATGATAGCTGAATGACGTTTTTTCCTTTAATCGTAACGCGTGACCCTTGAGCAGACTCAAGTGGAATCAATTTACGAAAAACGCCTTCCTCCTGCATTTGATCAAGCTCTTCTTGGAGATATTCAAAACCTTTCATTGATCGGCCTCCTCATTAGTATGTAATGGCTCACGTGTGAGCCTTATGGATGTAATACTACCTTACCACATTTACCTTCAATCATTAATTCGAAGCCTTTTTCAAAGTCTTCAAGCGGGAAGTGATGCGTAATCATCGGCTCCACATCTACCTGTCCTGACTGCAAAAGCCCGGACACCTGGCGCCAAGTTTCGAACATTTTTCTTCCTGTAATGCCTTGAACGGTTATGCCTTTAAAAACAATGTCATTCGTAACATCAATTTCGACAGGACGGACTGGCAAACTAAGGATGGAAACACGTCCACCGTTTGTTACCATTTTGAAGCCCTGATTCATCGCGATTGGATGTCCTGACATTTCACAGACAACGTCAACACCGTGACCGTTAGTCAGCTCTTTCACAACTTGAAGTGGATCTTCATTTCGAGAATTAATGACAGTCGTTGCGCCCATTTCTTTCGCAAGGTTCAGACGATAATCATTTAAATCAAGTGCGATAACCTGTGAAGCACCAGCTGCTTTTGCAACTCCTACAGCCATAATCCCAATTGGGCCACAACCAATAATCGCTACTGTCTTTCCAGCTACGTCTCCAGCGAGTACTGTATGAACGGCGTTACCCATCGGCTCTTGTACAGAAGCCACATCAAATGATAGTGACTCAGGATTTTTCCAGATGTTTTGAGATGGGAGCGCTACGTATTCTGCAAAGCAGCCATCCGTGTCGACACCAATAATTTTAGTGTTTTCGCAAATATGAAACTTCCCTGTTAAACATTGTGGACATTGGTTGCAAACAATATGTGTTTCTGCTGAAACATGGTCTCCAACCTCCAGGTTCGTTACGTTCTTTCCTTTTTCTACCACAACTCCCGCAAACTCATGTCCAAAAACATAAGGAGGATTGACGCGACTCTGGGACCATTCATCCCACGTATAAATATGTACATCTGTACCGCAAATCGAAGTTGCTTTTACTTGAATTAATACTTCATTATCATTAATTTGTGGAATATCGACGGTTTGCAGCTGAGCACCTTTGCTACGTTCATGTTTCACAATCGCCTTCATTTTTCCTTCCACAGCGTACACCTCACTTTTTCAAAACGTTCTTCAAACACCGTTATCACAAACATCGTATCATTTATCACTTATAACGTAAAGGTGATATGTCCTCCATATAAGGACACTTATAGTTTTATTTATGGAAAAGATTCGTACGTCCATTTCAGCATAAAAAAACCCTTCATTACTTGAAGGGTTCGTCGCCTTACATAAACTCGGCCATTAACTCTGTAAATTTTTCTTCAGGAAGGTTTAAGTCTTGTTTTGATAACGCACTAGAACTATAGCCTCGAACTGATTCTTGGTAAGATGGACGAGTTGGATTCTCGTAAATCAGTCCTTTCACAAGTCCATTGTGCTCCATTAACGTTTGCATCGCCATCATCCGATTGTGTGGATCATAGCCTTCAATATCATTTAAACTAATAAGGTTTTGTTTAAACCAATCATACGTATTCACTTTATTAAACGTTACGCACGGGCTAAACACGTTAATCAAAGAAAAACCTTTATGTTGAATTCCTTTTTCAATGATCGCTACGAGGTCCTTTAAATCGGTTGAAAAGCTTTGTGCTACAAAACCACAGCCGCTTGAGAGCGCGAGTTCCATGATGGAGAGGGAAGATTCAATTGATCCAGAAGGCGTACTTTTCGTTTTAAACCCTTCTGCACTCGTTGGAGATGTCTGCCCTTTCGTTAAACCATAGATTTGATTGTCCATCACGATATACGTGATGTCTATATTTCGCCTCATCGCATGAATGGTGTGCCCCATTCCGATCGCAAAGCCATCTCCATCTCCCCCGGACGCAATCACGGTTAAATCGCGATTTGCCATTTTTACGCCTTGTGCAATTGGTAGCGAGCGGCCATGAATCCCATGGAAACCATACGCATTAATGTAGCCACTAATACGACCCGAGCAGCCAATTCCGGAAATGACGGCAAGATCATCTGGTTCTAGTCCCACATTCGCAGCCGCTCGTTGAATGGCGGCTTGTACGGAGAAATCTCCACAGCCAGGGCACCAGTTTGGCTTTACCTGATTACGAAAATCTTTAAATGTGGCCATTCGCGAACATCTCCTTACATTGTTGATGGATATCACCTGGTAAGAATGGATTGCCGTCGTATTTTAATATACTTTCAATCTTTTCACCGTACCCAGCGTTCATTTTCACGAGACTTGCCAGCTGGCCTGTTGCATTGTGTTCAATCACAATCACTTTCTTCGCCGCCTGTAACAATGGCTTAAGCTCATCTGCTGGAAAAGGATGTACGAGACGAATTTGAGCATGATTGACTTTTAAGCCATCCGCTTCAAGTCTTGGGATAACCTCTTCGATACTTCCTCTTGTAGAGTTAAAACCAATTAGCAGCAAATCAGGCGCATCATGCGGCGCCACTGTGTAAATCGGATTTTGAAAGGAGATGTTTTGAATTTTACGGAGTCTTTTCTCCATCTGATCTTTTCGGTTTTGTGGAACTTCTGACGGTTTACCTGTTTCATCGTGCTCAACACCGGTTACGTGGAAAATACCATTTTTCGTTCCTGGAATGACACGATTTGAAACGCCATCATCTGTAATTTCAAAGCGCTTATAGTACGACTTATCTTCCCGTTCAGCGATTTCTTGATCGTTTAGCTTACCCCTTCGAATGTTGATCTTATTGTAATCAAGCGGCTCAACGGATTGCTTGCCAAGAGATAATTGAAGATCTGAGAGTAAAATAACGGGACACTGATATTCCTCCGCGAGATTAAACGCTTCAATAGCATCATAGAATGCTTCCTCAACAGTACTCGGCGCAATGACAATCTTAGGAATTTCCCCATGTGTTCCGTAAATCATCGCCAGCAAATCCGACTGCTCCTGCTTCGTTGGAAGTCCAGTACTTGGCCCACCGCGCTGGGTGTCGACGATGACGAGCGGCGTTTCGGTAATACCAGATAACCCGATGGCTTCCATCATGAGCGATAACCCCGGTCCGGCAGATGCCGTTAACGTTCTAACCCCCGCATAGTTTGAACCTATGGCCATCGTTGCCGCCGCGATTTCATCCTCTGTTTGCACAACGGTGCCACCAAATTCCGGAAGCTTCTTAATTAAGTATTCCATGATTTCTGATGCTGGGGTGATTGGGTAAGCTGCCATTAGCCTAGCTCCACCTGCAAGCGCCCCTAGCGCAATCGCGTCATTGCCAATCATGAACAGGCGATTTTTTCCATCTGCTTTTTTAAGAGAAAGAGTTTGGACACTTTCTCCAGCAGAAGCTGCATAAGCATCGGCACCACGCTGAATAGCCTCCATGTTATTGTTGACTACTTTTTCGCCTTTTCGGCCAAAAATTTCTTCTACTACGGCTTGATACGTTGCAGTGTCTATACCAAGAGCAGCACTCGTAGCTCCGATTGCTACCATGTTTTTCATTAAAGAAGTGCCAAGTTCAGTTGCGATTTCAGTAAAGGGAATGATAACAAGTGTCGCCTGACAATGATCAGGCTTAACTGGTTTAAATTTGGCATCGGCTATAATGATTCCTCTGCTATGAAGTTCATGAGCATTGACGTCAATCGTTTCTTGATCAAACGCAATCAGCATGTCGAGATCATCTGAAACCGCTCGAACTTCTTTCGTGCTAACGCGAATTTTATTATTCGTATGCCCGCCTTTAATACGGGACGAGAAATGCCGGTAACCGTATAAATAGTAGCCAAGTCGATTTAATGCGATTGCAAATATTTCTCCTGTACTGTCTATTCCTTCACCCTGCTGTCCTCCAACTTTCCACGAAAGTTGTTCGATCATAACGTCCCACCCTTTCTAATCTAGTACCTGAAACCGTTTGCTTATATTACTAGTTCGAAATAGGATGATAATTCCCTGCTCATAAAACTCACAATTACTAAATACTTACTTAGCTAGGGATTCTAGCAATCAGATTTTCACCTAAAAAGCCCTTTACCTGGTCATCATTGTAATAGCGATGTAGCTCCTCAATAAGTCGAGGATAGTCGCTGTAGCATGTTAGGTCTTTCGGAACTTGATCAATACCATCAAAATCAGAGCCAAGTCCTATATTCTCCGCACCACCAAGGCTACAAATGTGTTCAATATGATGGATAATATCCGAAACACTAGCATTGCGGTCATTACGCAAAAACTTTGGTACAAAAGTAACGCCGATTAAGGCATCCTTTTCGATTAAGGACGTTAACTGCTGGTTATCAAGGTTTCTTGGGTGCGTGCAAATGGCTTTTGCATTGGAATGACTTGCGATAACATAACGTCCATGTTCGACGACATCCCAGAAGGCCCGTACAGAAAGATGGGACACATCCGTCCAAATCCGATGCTGGTTATGTAAATCAACAACACTTCTACCAAAATCGGTTAATCCTGCGCCTCGTGATTCAAGGATACCGTCCGCCGTTGCATTCCCATAGTTCCATGTTAAACCAACGGATCGCACGCCTAGTCTGATCAGCGTTTTTAGTCTAGTTGCTTCTCTTCCAATTGCATCAACACCCTCTAGTGTTAGCATCACACCTATTTTCCCTTTAGGAAGCTGCTCTGCTTCTTTTTTCGAATAGACTGCTACGACGTCATCATAAGGTTTTACAATTTTCTCATGGAAAATATCCACCATCTCTAGCGCACAATCAAATTTAGCGGAATCTGGCACGCTTTCCGGAACGTAAATCGCAAAGAGCTGTAGCTTTGCTCCCGCTTTCCTCATTTGTTCAAGATTCGTATGAAGGCTTTGACCATTCTCAAATGAGAGAGACGGGTTAAGCCACATTTTACACAGCACGTCACAATGTGCATCTACTATATTCATGATGATCCTCCTTCATGCTTCCTATGGGTCAAATAAAAGTATAAAAAACCTGTTTGTAAAAACAAACAGGTTTTTCTGACGGAACTATTTAGCGAGGCTCTACAATAAGCTTAATTGCGGTACGCTCTTCACCATCAATTAAAATATCGGTGAAAGCAGGGATACAAATGAGGTCAACGCCACTAGGTGCTACAAACCCTCTTGCGATGGCTACTGCCTTCACAGCCTGATTTAGTGCACCTGCTCCAATCGCTTGAATCTCGGCATTTCCGCGTTCCCGAAGGACGCCCGCAAGTGCACCAGCTACAGAATTAGGATTGGATTTTGCTGAAACTTTTAATATATCCATTATAGCCCCTCCTTAATTTGATCATCCATTACCACTCTAGACTATATTCCTTGTAAGAAGCTTGTATTCCTGCTGTTTCCGCCATTTTTTCCAAACGTTCTTTAATCATAGAATGGATGGTCGTCGTTGATGGCAATCCGTTCAATCTTAGTGGCCTTACCAGTTTTTGGATCCAGTGTTAAAAAGACCCCACTAAGTTGTTCCCGCCCTTTCGTCACTTCAAACCTCACAGGCATCGTTGTCAGGAACTTATTAATGACAGCTTCTCGCTCCATACCTAGAATGCCATCGTAAGGTCCCGTCATCCCAGCATCTGTTAAGTAAGCTGTCCCACCAGGCAAAATGCGCTCATCAGCCGTTTGCACATGAGTATGCGTTCCAACAACCGCGGTTACTCTTCCATCAAGGTACCAGCCCATCGCTTGTTTTTCACTCGTCGTTTCTGCATGAAAATCAACAAAGATAACCGGTGTTCTTTCTCTCATTTCTTCAATCAGTTCATCCGCCTTACGGAATGGATCATCCATCGCAGGAAGAAACGTTCGACCCTGCAGGTTAATGACGCCAACTTCAACGCCATTTATGTTTACAATCGTTGATCCATTTCCAGGTGTTCCTTCTGGATAATTCGCAGGTCTAACGAGTTTCGGAGCACGATCAATAAATTCAAAAATCTCTCGGTTATCCCACGTATGGTTCCCCATTGTAATAACTTGAGCACCCGACTCAAGAAAACCACGATAAATTTTCTCTGTAATGCCACGCCCACTTGCAGCATTCTCTCCATTTACAATCGTAAAGGTAGGTTTATATTTTTTCTTTAAGCGAGGTAAATAGGTTGAAACCATATTGCGTCCAGGAGAACCAACAACGTCTCCAATAAATAAAATCTTCATAGTAATGCTCCAATCTCTGTTTTCATTCTTTATTAGTTTATCAAAAGAAAGTATCGTTCGTAAGTTTTTGGTGAAATTAAATAAAGCGATGCGCGCGGCATCGCTTTATTTTGCATACTCAACTGCCCTTGTTTCACGGATGACCGTGACCTTAATGTGCCCAGGGTAGTCCAGTTCATTTTCGATTTTCTTCGTAATCTCTCGTGCAAGACGATACGATGAAACGTCATCGACTAGATCAGGTTTTACCATGATCCGAATTTCTCGACCTGCTTGAATAGCGAATGATTTCTCAACGCCTTCAAACGACTCAGAAATTTCTTCAAGCTTCTCAAGACGACGAATGTACGTCTCAAGCGTTTCACGACGCGCTCCTGGACGTGCAGCTGATAAAGCATCGGCTGCTGCCACAAGCGTGGAGATTACTGATGTTGCTTCCGTATCACCATGGTGAGATGCGATTGCATTAATAACAACCGGATGCTCTTTATACTTCGTTGCAAGCTCAACGCCAATTTCAACGTGGCTACCTTCAACTTCGTGGTCAATCGCTTTACCGAGATCGTGAAGTAGGCCAGCGCGACGTGCAAGCTGTACATCTTCTCCAAGCTCTGCGGCCATTAGACCGGTTAGATAAGCTACTTCCATAGAATGCTTCAAGACATTCTGTCCATAACTTGTACGGAACTTCAATCGGCCCAGAATCTTAATAAGATCTGGGTGGAGTCCGTGAACTCCAATTTCAAATGTGGATTGTTCTCCCACCTCGCGAATGTATTCATCCACTTCCCTGCGTGATTTCTCAACCATTTCTTCAATTCGTGCAGGGTGAATTCTACCATCCTGTACGAGTTTATCCAGGGCATTACGAGCAATTTCTCTTCGAATCGGATCAAAACCGGACAAAATAACTGCCTCAGGTGTATCATCGATAATTAGGTCAATCCCCGTTAGCGTTTCAAGAGTTCGAATGTTTCGGCCTTCACGACCAATGATCCGACCTTTCATCTCATCATTAGGCAGGTTAACAACGGAAACCGTTGTTTCTGCAACATGATCCGCTGCACAGCGCTGAATCGCAAGCGATAGAACTTCTCTCGCTTTCTTATCAGCTTCTTCTTTCGCAAAGTTCTCGCGCTCTTTCACCATCTGCGCTAATTCATGCTCAAGTTCCTGCTCGCTTTCACGGAAGATGATTTGCTTCGCTTCTTCCCTCGTTAAACCGGAAATTCGCTGAAGCTCGTGTTGTTGCTCTTGAAGCAACTCCTCCACTTTGCCTTCCATCTCTTCAATTTGTCGTTGTTTTTTGGTGAGAGAGTCCTCTCTTCTTTCGAGGGAATCCTCTTTTTTGTCAAGAGTCTCACTTTTACGATCAAGGACCTCTTCTTTTTGTACCAAACGATTCTCTTGTTTTTGTAACTCATTTCTGCGTTCACGAATTTCACGCTCAGCTTCAACGCGAAGATTATGATTCTCGTCCTTCGCTTCAAGCATAGCTTCCTTTTTCAAAGCTTCAGCGTCGTTTTTACCCTCTTTGATAATCCGTTGCGCTTCCATTTCTGCACTGGAGATTTTCGCTTCAGCAATCGTTTTGCGAACAAGAAATCCAACAACTGCTCCGACTACTGCAGAGACCAGCATAGTGGAGATGATGATCACTATATCCATCGAACTCACCTCCTCCTGCTATCAACTTGTTGGTTTGCTGTCATGTTAATTCTTAGTACCACTTGCAAGATTTCAATCCAGCACATGTCATCTTTTAAGAGTAAAGTATAATTTTACTAGAAAATTATAATTATACAATTAATATTGTATCTTTCAGCGTAAAGGTTGTCAAGAGAGCACATAGAGGCAAAATCCCTTCAAATATCTCTTTCTAGCTCATTTTTACGCCTTAAACTTCTCTTAAAAACTCCGCAATTGAATGGTCATTCACTGCCTGATCATGGAAATCCAGTAAGATTTATGGTGAGAAGACTATGTAGTTAGAGAAAAAGCCGGTCTTAATGACCGGCTTTTTCAAAGCTTTTATTCTTCGTCAGGAAGAAGCGTTTCTTTACCTGCAGCCGCTTCATCCACTTGCTTATCGGCATCAAGATTATGATGAGCGCGAATACGCCCTTCAATCTCAGCTTCCATTGCTGGGTTTTCTTTCAAGAATTGCTTCGCATTTTCGCGACCCTGTCCAAGGCGTTCGCCTTCGAATGAGAACCATGCGCCGCTCTTCTGAACGATTTCAAGGTTAGAACCAATATCAAGGATCTCACCCTGCTTGGAAATACCTTCCCCGTACATGATGTCAACTTCTGCCTGTTTAAACGGCGGAGCCACCTTGTTCTTTACAACTTTAATACGCGTTTTATTACCGACCATGTCATTACCCTGTTTCAGCGTCTCGGCACGACGAACTTCTAATCGAACAGATGAATAGAACTTCAGCGCACGTCCGCCTGGAGTTGTTTCTGGATTTCCGAACATAACCCCAACTTTTTCACGAATCTGGTTAATAAAGACCGCGGTTGTTTTGGATTTATTAATCGCACCAGAAAGCTTACGAAGCGCTTGAGACATTAAACGCGCCTGCAAACCAACGTGTGCATCTCCCATTTCACCTTCGATTTCAGCCTTAGGTACAAGGGCAGCAACGGAGTCAACAACGACCATATCAACTGCTCCGCTTCGTACGAGCGCTTCAGCGATTTCTAGGGCTTGCTCTCCTGTGTCAGGTTGAGAAAGCAATAGCTCATCGATGTTAACACCAAGCTTTTCTGCATAAACCGGATCAAGTGCGTGCTCAGCATCGATAAATGCAGCCTGACCGCCGTTACGCTGAACTTCTGCAATGGCATGAAGAGCAACGGTTGTTTTACCAGAAGATTCCGGGCCGTATACTTCGATGACACGGCCTCTTGGATACCCTCCTACACCAAGAGCAATATCAAGAGCCAGTGAACCAGTGGATACCGTAGAGACTCTTTGCTCAGCTTGTTCGCCGAGTTTCATGATTGAACCTTTACCGAATTGTTTTTCTATTTGTCTAAGTGCCATATCTAAGGCAGCTTTACGATCACTCACGAATGAATTCCTCCTCGTTATTAAGCTATCACTATCATATCTCTTTTTAGGTCATTTGCCAATAGAAAACCGAACATTTATTCGTCTTTTTTATTTCAAGAGTCTATTGACTTTTTCTTTCGCTCTATGAATAAACTATGAAAGAAGAACGACCAGCCCCCTAATGGAGCTGATCGTCACATTTTTACACTCTGCTTTTTTGTGGTTTTGCAGGTTCTAAGTGGATTGATTTACCATCAACACCACCAGCTCGAAGCGCTTCGTAGACGAACGGTGCAACGTCTTCATGCACTTCAAAGAACGAGAATTTCTCAAAGATATCAATGCGGCCTACTGATTCTGTCTCAACACCCGCCATCGCTGAAAGCTCACTTAGCAATTTTTTAGGGTGAAGATCAATGTTACGACCCACATTCAAGAAGAAACGAACCATTCCGTTCTGCCCTCCGGTTTCACCGAAGTTATATTCAGAAGGCGTCGTGTTTTGCTTCTCTTGAATGGCATTTTCAAGAAATGCTTGAACAAGATCTTCAGCGTTGTATTTTGCAAGTAGAAGATCAGCCGTGTCCCGGGCCGTTGAATCAGGCTTTTGTTTTTTTAGCTGCTTTTCAACAGATTTGACGATATTATCAAGATCTACCGTCTCATCTTGGAGAGGCTCAGCTGAAAGATTTAACTTGATCTTTGATTCAATTGACTGTAGGAAGCGCATATCCTTCGGCGTTACAAGCGTTAGCGCAATCCCTTTATTTCCAGCGCGACCCGTGCGTCCAATACGATGGACATAGCGCTCCGGATCCTCAGGGATATCATAGTTAATGACGTGGCTTACGTGTGCCACATCAATGCCCCTTGCAGCGATATCTGTCGCGACAAGGAAGTTCACTTGTGATCGTCTAAAGAGATTCATGACTTTAGATCGCTGTTGCTGTGTCAGATCACCATGAAGCTCTTCTGCTCGGTACCCACGCTTTTTTAATGATTCCGTTACTTGCGCAGCTCCTTTTTTCGTCTTGGTAAAAATAATACCAAGGCGAATATCTTCGCTTTCAATCACGCGACAGAGCGTATCAAATTTGTCACTTTCAAACGTGCGGTAATACACTTGCTCCACTGTATCAGCGGTTACATCCCCTTTAGAAACGGAAATGGTAATTGGATCTTTCAAATACTTACTTGAAAGCTTACGGATTGGTGCAGGAATAGTAGCGGAAAATAAAAGTGACTGACGCTTAACAGGAAGCTGCTTAAAAATCAGTTCAATATCATCAATAAAGCCCATATCAAGCATTTCATCTGCTTCATCAAGAATCGCTGTATGAATATTATCCGTGCGAAGCGTCTTACGCTTCAAATGGTCAAGCATACGTCCCGGTGTTCCAACCACAATGTTAACGCCTCTTTTTAAAGCGCGAATTTGATGATAGATTGGTTCTCCGCCATATACCGCGAGAACATTTAAGCCTTTGTATTTTGAAAGCTTCTGCAGTTCAATCGCTACCTGCATCGCGAGCTCACGTGTCGGTGTTAAAATGATCGCTTCAGGACCACCAATTTTCTTTACTTTTTCAATCACAGGAATACCAAAAGCGGCCGTTTTCCCTGTACCCGTCTGCGCCTGACCAATCATATCTCTTCCTTCTAAAATTGGTTCAATAGCTTTTTCTTGGATTGGAGTGGCTTCTTTAAAGCCAAGCTCAAGCACAGCTTTTTTCACTTCGTTTGATAGTGCAAAGTCTTCAAAATTCTTCATAACTTAGGACATTCACCTTTCTAACTTCAATAATGTATTAAATCCATGTTTCACAGTACGTTTGCGAATCGCATTGCGGTTCCCAGCAAGATTCAGGGCAACCACTTTTTCACCAGATGGTGCGGCCACGCCGATATAAACGGTGCCAGCGTCTTTCCCTTCACTAGGATCCGGGCCTGCAACCCCTGTAAAACTGATGCCGACGTCTGTTTTATATTTCGCTTTTACGCTTCTTGCGAGTTCAATCGCACATTCTTCACTTACGGCACCGTATGCTTCCAGTGTCTCTTTTGATACGCCGATCTCTCGCTTTACTTCGTTAGAGTAACACACAACCCCACCGTAGAAAAGTGATGATACTCCAGGGAGATCTGTTAACTCCTGACTAAACATCCCGCCTGTTAGACTTTCTGCTGTTGAGATCGACCAGTTCCGATCCGTTAGCATTGAAAAGACTTCTTTTGGAAGTGATGTCTCTCCATACCCATACAGAAAAGTTCCAACGCGTGCATGAATTTTCTTTTCTGTTTCATCAATCAACTTGTTTGCTTCTTCTTTTGAGTCAGCTTTTGCAGTTAAACGAAGCGTCACTTCCCACTCCCCTGCAAGCGGCGCAATTGTAGGGTTCGTTTGCTGATCAATTAAGTCTTCAAGTTCTGTTTCAAGCCTCGATTCTCCAATACCAAAAAACCGAAGAACACGTGAGACAATCGTATCTCCCTGCTTCAGCTGGCCAAGTAAATAGGGCTCTGCGTAGTTTGTAAACATCGGGTAAAGTTCTTTCGGAGGACCAGGGAAAAGCATGTACGTGTGGTTGTTCTCCGTAAGTGCCATACCGGGAGCCATGCCATTATCATTTCGAAGCACGGCAGCACCTTCTAGGACTAGTGCCTGTTTACGGTTATTTTCCGACATTGGAGCACCTGTTTTGTCATAATAGGCTTGAATCGTTTTCATCGCCTCTTCGTTATAAACAAGCTGTTTATTAAGAGTTTCCGCGATCGTTTCTTTCGTAAGATCATCTTTTGTCGGACCAAGTCCACCTGTAAAAACGAGTAGATCTGAGCGCGTCTGAGCGACTTCAATTGCCTGCTTTAAACGCTCATTATTGTCGCCAACAACCGTGTGATAGAAAACATTAATGCCAAGATCAGCTAGGCGTTGTGAGATAAACTGTGCGTTCGTGTTTGCGATTTGTCCGAGTAATAACTCTGAACCGATTCCAATTATTTCAGCATTCATTTGTAACCATCCCCTCTATTTGAATCAAGGTTCTGATTCAATAGCTCATAATTCTTCCTCTTCCATTATACAATGGTTTTGCCATTACGTATAAGAATGCGCACTAGAGAAACAAAGATACGCTTAAATTGAATGGCTTTTGAGGGCTCAAAAGGGAACAGAATAATCTGTTCCCTAAAGGTGTTAACGTGATTTAAGTAGGACCTCTTTATTCTTCGAGAAGTAATCCCATCCCGAATAGACGGTAATAATGAGCGCTGCCCACAGGGAAATCGTTGCAAAAGGAAAGCCAATGGCTTCAAATGGAACATTCTCAATCAATAGCATAATGATCGCGATGATTTGAATCCAGGTTTTCAATTTCCCAAGGTTGCTTGCTGCAAGTACTTCTCCTTCAGAAGAAGCAACTAATCTTAGCCCTGTAACAGCAAATTCACGACTAAGGATAACCACAACAATCCATGCAGGCGCAGCCCCGAGCTCGACGAGTGAAACAAACGCTGAAGTAACGAGTAGCTTATCAGCAAGCGGATCGAGGAATTTCCCAAGATTCGTAACTAGGTTATGTTTTCTAGCTATATAACCGTCAATCCAATCAGTTACCGATGCGAAAATAAAAATCGCTGTTGCAATTAATTGGGAATTCAATAAGACGGTGCCTGCGATTTCAGTTTCACCAAGCGGCAGTGGCGCGAGGAGAAAAATTAGAAAAACAGGAATTAAAAAAATGCGTGATACAGTAATTTTATTAGGCAAATTCACGTGTCTTCCTCCTAAATGTTATGTAACCTATTGATCGTGCGCTGATCTCTTTTTACTGTTCTTCGTCACAACCCCACTAAATCGTATTCTATTCTATCACTGTTTCATTCATGCAGAAAGGGAAACTTCACCAACGAGAATTGAAAGAAAAGAGCCATCCGAAAAGATGACTCCGTGTGAATTTATTCTGCTTTTTTAAAAGTAAAGGTTACATTTTGAACAACTGGCTCTTTTGGAATGTCAATTTTCTCGCCATTCACAAACACTTCAATGCTTGGAGAACTTCCCAGTCGAAGCGTAGCAGAAGACTCTTTTGATAAATCTTGCGTGACGTTTTTCCCTTTAGCAAGACTCTCGTATACATACTTTTTGTCACTCGCACCCGTTAAAGCTACCCAGCTAGATCCAGATGCTTCTAGCTTCACTTCAAACTTATCTGCGTTTGTGATTTCAAACGTAGAGTTGTCAGCATCACTCTTTACTTTCTTAATCTCCATCTTAGGAGCTTCTTCTTTCTCTGGCTCTTCCTCTGGCTCAGCAGCCTTTTCTTCCTCTGCTGATTCTTCATCTTTTGATTTTTGCTCTTCTTCAGAAGTTGTTGCTTCATCTGAGGCTGCCTCATCTTCGTTACTTACTTCATCTGAGTCTGGAGCACTGGCACTGTTTTCATCGCTTGTCACTTGCTCCTCGGCCTGATTCGTCGTTGCGTTCTGATTCGTCTTCTGATCACCACTCTGAACAACATACCAGATTAACGCTGCAACCCCTACAATGAGTAGCACGACAAGAACAGATGGAAAAACGGAAGACCATTTTGATGATACAGAAGATGACTTGCTCGGTGTTGAAGGCCTTCTCATTTTCCTTGGTGGTAAACTTTCAGGCACATCTGCGTTTGCTTTTGGAATTTCGGAAGCGTACTCCTCAAGCAATTCATCTCCGTGAAGGCCAACTGCTTCCGCATAGTTTTTAATGAATGCACGCGTATAAAAATTACCTGGAAGCAGTTCGTAATTTCCTTCTTCAATGGCATGAAGATAGCGTTTTTGAATCTTAGTAATGGACTGAATTTCCTCGAGCGATAATCCCTTATCATTTCGAGCATCCTTCAGACGTTGACCTAGCTCTGTCAATGAAAAACACCTACCAATTAGTTAAAGTCTAAGTTTGAAAATCCAGAAGATCGATTTTCAATTACCTGATATGTAATTTCTTGTTCCGGATCGTCTCGCAATTCAATTATATAATCAAAATCGTTCATCGTATACTCTGTTTCTTGAACAAATATATCAGGATGCTCGACAACCTTCGTTGCCGGTAGTCTCATAATATCACGAAGCACCTGCCAGTGCCGCTCTGAAGCTCTTCTGGCGGAAACGATACCATCAATTAAAAAAATATGATCGCTATTAAATTCATCGTCCGCAATTTGCGTGCGAACCGTTTGTTTTAACATCGTAGAAGATAAAAATACCCATCGTTTGTTTGCACAAACGCTAGAAGCAACAATTGATTCTGTTTTCCCAACTCGCGGCATTCCACGAATTCCAACGAGTTTATGGCCATCCTGTTTAAAGATTTCAGCTAGAAAATCAACTAGCAAGCCAAGCTCGTCTCGAATAAATCGAAACGTTTTCTTATCGTCCGCATCACGCTGGATATATCTTCCGTGACGTACTGCTAGACGATCGCGTAATTTTGGTTCTCTCATTTTTGTCACTGTAATATTATCCATTGTATTTAAAATGGACTCAAGTCGCTCGATTTGCTCAATTTCATCAACGAGGAGAAGCAGGCCTCTTCGCATATCGTCAACACCATTGATCGTAATGATATTAATACCGAGCATCCCTAACAGGGAAGCGACGTCGCCTAAAAGACCCGGCCTATTTTTATGTATTTCATACTCCAGATACCATTCCTTCTTCTCCATACGCCAACTCCTTTAGCCACAAATTTCCTATGTTCCTTTAATCATAAATGATTTTCATAAAGGTTAAAAGAGATGAATAGGGATTTTGTTTACTTTTCTTACAACATTTGAACATTTTCATAGAAAAAAGAAGGGTGTTAGTGCACCCTCCTTTTTTTTAGAGTCATCTTTTATCTTTCGTTTTGAACAAGCTTTACCATCATATTTGCGATCGCATGCTGTTCTTCTTGACTTGCTACATGCCATAGGTCAGCAAGAAGCTGTTCTTGCTCATTCTTTGCTTTCACTCCATCAGCAAGATATCCGCCGATCTGATAAGCAACATCTGAGACAACTTCTTGAGAAAGCCCTTGCTGCTCGCCCTGACTTAGGCGGTCATGCAAGAACCCTTTCCATGATTCAAAATTATCTAGTACAGACATCTATGTCCCTCCTTTATCAAGTCATCACCTATATGTTGTCTCGAAGGAATAGACATTATGCATCGTTTTTTATTGCCAGGCCCCATCAATGGAAATAATTTGACCGCTTATGTAAGAAGCTTGATTAGAATCTAAAAATGAAATCAAAGAAGCTACCTCTTCAGGCGCTCCCGATCGTCCCATCGGAATTTCATCCATTAAATCGTGTTCATCTTCCTCTGTCAACCGTGCGTTCATCTCCGTTGAAATATAGCCTGGTGCTACGGCATTCACCCTGACACCGCTTGGCCCTAATTCCTTCGCTATGCCCTTCACAAAAGCATTCAAACCACCTTTTACGGAAGAATAAACCACTTCACAAGAAGCTCCTGTTAAACCGAAGACAGAAGAGACAACGATAATGGATCCTTGCTTCTTTTGCACCATCGAAGAAATGTAGTGCTTCGCAAGTTTAATGGACGATGTGAGGTGGAGTTGAATCATTGCATCAATTTCATCCCCTGCCATATCGGTTAATAAACCAAAGTAGCTATTTCCAGCATTAAGAATAAGCGTATCAACTTCCCCAACCTTCTCTGTTAAAACCTCTACGCCGTCTTTTTGCGCTAAGTTAGCTTGAACTGGGAAAATATCTGCTTCAGGATAATCCGCTTGTAGATCTTGTATAGAGGCAGCATTCGTATTGTAATGAGCATAAACACGGTTACCGTTTTTTACATAATTCTTTGCTATCGCTCTTCCTATACCCCCACTCGCCCCAGTGATTAATATTTCTTTCATAATTGCTCTTCCTCTCCCGTTAAATCTTTCAATGAAAAAGCACCCGACTGGGTGCTTTTTAACCTTTTGGAACGACTTGACAGACAGTAAACGAATCTTCTGCAAAGTGCCCTTTCATTACCTCTTCAATGTCTTTTGCCGTAATGGACTCAAGCATTGGGACAACTTCAAATAAATCCATGTCGTTGAAACGATAGCGAGTAAATTGGTTTGCAATAAACTCTGGTGAATTTAACGCCCTTAAGAAGCTCCCAATTTTTTTCTTACGGATGCGCTCAAGTTGATCAGTATCCACTGATTCATTTTTAAATGATTGAATCATCTCATATAATCGGTTCGCAAGCTCATCAGGTGAGCTTGTGTTACTTCCTACGATTGAAAAACCGAACTTCTCTTCTTCGGTAAAATCATATGAAAAGCTTTGATCGATGAGCCCTTCATTATAAAGCTTCTCATAGTTCTCTGAACTCTGACCAAACATTAAATCGAGCGCAAGATTAATGGATAGCTCATGTTTAAGAAGATCTTCTCCCTGGCGTCCTGGATTTGGTTCTTTAAATCCAACCAGGCATTTAGCCACTTGAACAGACATCGGCAACACTTTCTTCTTTTCTGCTACTGTCTTTGGTTCTGCATCAAAGAAACGTTCGATTGGCGGCTGATCTTTATACGATTTTGCTGCCTGATTTTTCTCCACAAAGGACATAATTTCATTCGGCTCCACAGCACCTACTACAAACAACACCATGTTTGAAGGATGGTAGAACGTTTCATAGCACGTATAAAGTGATTCCTTCGTGATTTTTGCGATAGATTCAATCGTTCCAGCGATATCTATTTTAACCGGATGGTGGTGGAACATATTTTCAATGACGCCAAAATACGCACGCCAATCAGAATTGTCATTATACATTTCAATTTCTTGACCGATAATACCCTTTTCCTTTTCAACACTCTGGTCACTAAAGTACGGATCTTGAACAAAGTTCACAAGCGTTTCAAGGTTCTGCATCACATTCTGAGTTGTTGAAAACAAGTAAGCTGTTCTTGTAAACGATGTAAATGCATTCGAAGACGCACCCTGCTTACTAAAATCTTGAAATACATCACGGTCTTCTTTTTCGAACATTTTATGCTCAAGAAAGTGAGCAATGCCATCTGGCACTTGCACATTCTCTGAACCGTTTAAAGGAACAAAGTGATTGTCTACTGATCCGTACTTTGTTGTAAACGTTGCGTACGTTTTATTGAAACCCTTCTTAGGGAGAACATACACGTCAAGTCCGTTATCCATCGTTTGGTGATACAGCGTTTCCTGCAACTGATTAAATGGAATAGTTTTCATGATTAAGCCTCCTCGCCTTTTAAGAAATAAACGGTATCAAGCTTAACCTTATCCGCAACCGCTAAAATATCTTCTTTTGTCACAGCTTCCACACCATCAAGCCACTCTTCAATTGTCCGTAACTTTTGAGAGACAACACCGTGATAGAGCAGCTCGACCATTCCTTTTGCGTCATCGACCGTCTCAAGGAGCTGATTGCGAATCATGGTTTTTGTTTGCTTCATTTCTTCCTCGTTGAAGTCGCCTTCTCTCATAGCCGTAAGCTGCTCTTTAATAATATCAACCGTCTTTTTAAAGTTTTTAAACTCAATGCCTGACATCACAATGATTAAGCCTTTATGACTTTCATAGCGCGACGCGGCGTAATAAGCAAGGCTCTCTTTTTCCCGTACGTTCCGGAAAAGCTTGGAGTGTGAGAAGCCTCCAAACATGCCATTAAATACTTGAAGGGCGAAGTATTCATCATCCGCATAGCCAACGCCAGAGCGAAAGCCCATATGCAGCTTCCCTTGCTTGATTTCCTGTGTTTCAAGGATCTCTTTTTCTTCTACATCAAGAGAGGCTTTTTCAGTTGTTTCAGACTTTCGATCGCTACGTTCTTGAAACGGGAAAAGCTCTTTTACAACTTCTTCAGCATTAACGCCTTCTAAGTCACCAACTAAATAAAGATCAATTTCATCTTCTGCACAAACTTTTTTATAGTAATCATAAAGAGACTGCGCTGTCACGCCATCCACTTCTTCTTTTTCTCCGTAAATATGCAAGCCAAAAGCTTCATTCGGGAACATTTCTTGCGTTAGTCTCATATTTGAATAGCGCATTTTATCATCATAAATCGATTGAATACGCTGTTTCATCGTCCGCTTTTCTTTATCAACAATCGAAGAATCGAAGCCAGATCCATCCGTCTTCGGATTCATGATCACCTCTGAAAGTAAAGAAAGGGCTTTCTTAAACAAAGGCTCATCTTCAGAAAGGAACTTTTCATTCGCGAAGTCCATCCGGAACGTCATCACATGAAAATCACCTTTCTTGGCAAGATCCACACCAAGCGTCGCCCCATAGAGCTTCTCAAGCTCCGTACGAACCGCTTTCGAAGAAGAATAGTTTTCTGTACCGCTTTGCAACACATAAGGCAAAAGAGCCCTCTCCGTCACCGTCTCCTTCGTCAAACGCGCTTTAAATTGAACCACAACCGTCGTTGTTTTATATTTATCCGTCTGGATCCTATGTAGCGTCAAACCGCCGCACGAGGTTTTCTCATGAGGGATAATCGCCATTGACCTCACTCCTTTTTTAAATCCATTACCTACCATTAGAGGAAAGTAAAACTTACCCCCTTTATACCATAGTATGTGTCATAGTGTAAGCAATTAGTACTTTTTAAAAGAAAAGCGAAAGTGGGCGGTTAGGGTCGACAAGCGCTGGAGGCATTTCAAAAGAACACGGTCTTTGTGTTCATTTGAAATGCTGAAGCGATCGAGACCCTGCCCACTGCAGCTAGATCATGAAAAGCGGAGACGAGCGGTTAGAAACGGAGCTATTGGAGCTCTTGAACTAGAACACGCTTTTTTAGAGCGTTACTGTCTTTCCTATTGTCAAAACAAAAAGCCCTCCGTTTTCACGAAGAGCTTTTATCTAAAAGTTATCGCTTCCCTTTTTCATACGGCTGACCAATTGCTTTTGGCGCATCCGCTCGTCCAACAAGTCCTGCAAGAGCAAGAATCGTTAACACGTAAGGGGAAATAAGAAGATAAACTTCTGGAATTTCTTTTAATCCCGGAATTTGTTGGCCGGTTATACTTAGCGATTGAGCAAGACCAAAGAATAACGCTGCTCCCATTGCACCGAGCGGGTGCCATTTACCAAAGATCATCGCGGCCAGTGCCATAAAGCCCTGTCCAGAAAT
Organism: Bacillus sp. N1-1; assembly: GCF_009818105.1. NCBI lineage: Bacteria > Bacillati > Bacillota > Bacilli > Caryophanales > Bacillaceae > Bacillus > Bacillus sp. N1-1. Next base: position 1,994,562 of record NZ_CP046564.1, on the reverse strand, counting down.
CGTTGCATGGCTGAAGTTCCCGGCGATTGACGTCGCGTAAACCGCACCGCCAAGACCGGCAAATCCACCACTTAGCATAACCGCTACATAGCGCATTTTCGTCACATTAATCCCCATCGTATCTGCCGCCATAGGGTGCTCTCCTACTGAACGGAGTCGTAAGCCGAATGGGGTTTTATAGAGAACCCACCATACGAGGAAGGCGAGCGCAACCGCAATATAAGATGTATAATACGCGCTTGAGAAAAACAAAGGTCCAATAAACGGGATATCGCTCAAAAATGGGACATCAGTTTTATAAATACGTTCTTGAATAATCGGCGTTTGCCCTGCATCAAAGATTTTCTTTACAAGGAAGATGGCAAGACCAGCCGCAAGGAAGTTAAGGGCCACGCCACTGACAACCTGATCGGCTCGAAACGAAATACTTGCCACTGCATGAAGCAAAGAGAACAGCATGCCGATAATGATCGCAACGACTAGTGAAAACCATGGAGAAGCAGCCCCCATTCCCCACTGTTCGCCAAGGATTGTAAACAGTGCGCCTGTGAAAGCCCCCATTAACATTAACCCTTCAAGTCCGATGTTTACAACGCCTGACCGTTCACTGAATACTCCTCCAAGAGCCGTGAAAATCAGGGGAGCTGCTGAAAAGATAGCGGCAGGAATAATGAGCTGAAGAATCTGCATGAAATCCATTAAATTTTCCCCCTTTTGCTCACCCTGTTGCTGATCCAGTGAATCAAGTAACTGGATGCGACAAAGAAAATAATCATCGCAATCACGATTTCAACAAGCTGTGTTGGCACCTGTGCAACAGACTGCATATTAAGCGCACCAATTTTAAGCCCACCAAACAGTGCAGAAGCAAGGACAACACCAAGCGCCCCATTTGCACCTAAAAGCGCAACTGCGATTCCGTCAAATCCAACGCCAGTAAAGTCAGCCATAACGGTCATATAACCGTATGTTCCAAGCCCCTCCATCGCTCCTGCTGCTCCAGCAAAAGCACCCGAAATGACCATGGAGAGAACGATGTTTCGTTGCACATTGATTCCAGCATATTCTGACGCATATTTGTTAAATCCAACAGAGCGTAGTTCATAGCCTGTCGTCGTTTTCCATAGAAGGAACCACATAATAATCGCTCCAATAATCGCCACAACAAAACCGTAGTGAAGACGTGAGAAATCGGTGATGGATTCTAAGAACGGCGATTGAAGCGATGCTGAAGCGTTAATTTGATCCGTTCGCTCACCAGGAGCGAGTAAATACGTACGAATAATCGCGTTAACGACATGAAGAGCAACATAGTTCATCATGATCGTTGTAATAACTTCATGAACTTGATACTTCGCTTTCAAGAATCCAGGTACAAAGGCCCAAATCGCTCCCGCTAATGCTGCTGCAATAATGGCAAGAGGAATATGAACTACAGGACTTAACCCTTCAAACTGAAGCCCGATGTAAACAGATGCTAGCCAACCGACAAGCAGCTGCCCTTCTACTCCAATATTAAAAAGACCTGTACGGAAAGCAAATGCCACGGCTAACCCGGACAAAATGAGCGGAGTCATCTGCCGAACGGTTTCACCTAATACATACGTGTTTGAGAAAATACCGTTAAACAATGCTGCATACGCAACAATGGGATTATAGCCACTCACAAGCATAATGATCCCGCCGACGAGTAATCCAAGAGCTACCGAAAGCAACGGTACAGTAATGCTCGCCCATTTCCCTTTTAATAACTTCATGTTGTCTCACCAGCCTTTTTGCGCTTTGCGCCAGCCATTAAGAGACCTAGCTCTTGCTCTGTCGTTTCTTCCGGCTTTACAATGGCAACAATTTTCCCTTCATAAATCACGGCGATCCGATCACTTACATTCATAATCTCTTCAAGTTCAAAGGAAATCAAAAGAACCGCTTTTCCTTTGTCACGCTCTTCAACTAGTTTCGAGTGAATAAACTCAATCGCCCCAACATCAAGCCCGCGTGTTGGTTGAGCTGCAATCAATAGATTCGGACTCCGATCGATTTCACGCGCAATAATCGCCTTCTGCTGATTACCACCAGAAAGGGCCCTTGCAGGTGTCATCTCACTTGGGGTACGCACATCATACTCTTTAATTAATGATTTAGCTTTATCCATAATAGTAGAAAAGTTTAAAATGCCATTTCTTGAGAAAGGTCTTTTATAATAGGTCTGAAGAACCATATTTTCGCCAATCGAAAAATCTAAAACAAGCCCGTGCTTATGCCTGTCCTGGGGAATATGTCCTATACCGCTTTCAGTGACACGTCGCGGCTTCCAGTTTGTTACGTCTTTTCCATTCAGTTTAACGCTCCCTGACTTCGCTTTACGTAAGCCTGTAATAGCCTCAATTAACTCAGACTGTCCGTTTCCATCGACACCTGCTATTCCAACGATTTCACCTGCACGAACCGATAAGTTCATACCATTCACAGCAGGAACTTTTCGCGCATCTTCTACGACTAGACTACTAATTTCAAGTGTTTCATTGGAAGGCTCTGAAGGTTTTTTCTGAATTGAAAAGTTCACTTCACGTCCGACCATCATCGATGCTAGTTCATCCTGATTCGTGTCTGCAACATCCACTGTTCCGATACCTACACCGCGACGAATAACGGTACATCGATCGCTTACTTCCATAATTTCTTTTAATTTATGAGTGATCAGAATAATTGATTTCCCTTCTGAAATCAGCTTTTTCATGATCGCTATAAGCTCTTTGATTTCCTGTGGAGTTAGTACAGCAGTTGGTTCATCAAAAATCAAAATATCTGCGCCGCGATAAAGCGTTTTTAAAATTTCCACACGCTGCTGCATCCCTACGGATATATCTTCAATCTTTGCATTAGGATCTACCGACAAACCATATTGCTTCGAAATCGCCTCAACATCTTTTGCGGCTTTCTTAACGTCAACCTGACCTTTAGCAGTCGGTTCATTCCCTAAGATAATGTTCTCAGTAACTGTGAATTTTTCAACAAGCATAAAGTGCTGGTGAACCATCCCAATCCCAAGCTCATTTGCCACATTAGGATCTGTGATATTTACCTTTTTACCTCGAACGTGTATTTCACCTTTTTCAGGTTGATAGAGGCCAAATAGCACGTTCATTAAAGTTGATTTCCCAGCGCCATTTTCTCCAAGAAGGGCATGGATTTCTCCTTTTCTTAGCTGAAGCGTAATATTGTCGTTTGCAACAATACCAGGAAATTCTTTACGGATATTCCTCATTTCAATGACGTATTCCATGTAGATGCCACTCCCTTATCCAAAACATGAAACAAAGGCTAGTCTATGAAAATACTAGCCTTCGTCCCATATTTGGCTATAATGTAGGTGAGATTTCCAGTAGATCGCCTTTCCTGCTAGAGGAAACGTGTTCGACGATCCCTTATAGAGAGCTCTCGAAATCTTCGTACTCTTCGTCAGTGCTTGGTACTTCCAATTCGCCGCTCTGGATTTGCTCTTTATACTCTTCTACTTTTTGTAGTGCTTCTTCAGAAACGTTCTCCTGTGTTTCAGCAATACCTATGCCGTCTTCTTCAAGACCAAATTCAGTTACTTGTCCTCCAGGGAAGTTACCATCCATTGTCTGCTTGGAAACTTCAATAACCGCTGTATCAACACGCTTTACCATAGAAGTAAGCGTTACGTTCTCAGGCATACCTTCTTCATGCTGGTCACGGTCAACACCGATTACCCATACTTTCTCTCCGTTTTTCGCACGGTTCTTCGCTTCTGTGAAAACGCCATTCCCTGTTCCGCCAGCAGCGTGATAAATGATATCCGCACCTTTATCATAAAGAGTTGCCGCAATTTGCTGGCCTTTTTCAGCTGCGTTGAAATCATCTGCATACTGTGTGAAAATCTCAGCATCCGGATTAACCGATTTCACTCCTGCTTTAAATCCACTTTCAAACTTTTTAATTAATTCAGAGTTAACTCCACCAATGAAGCCAACTTTATTTGATTCAGACTGCATCCCTGCAATAACACCCACTAGGAATGATCCTTGATGCTCTTTAAATGTAATGCTCGCAACGTTTTCCATCGGCTCATCATTCTCATTAACCGCAACACTATCAACAAGTGCTAGCTGCGCTTCAGGCTTTTGTGTCGCAATCGTTTGAATGTCTTGCTGCATAAGGAAACCAATACCGAAGATCAAGTTATAATCTTCACGAATCAAACCTGATAGGTTTGGTTGGTAGTCACTTGCTGCAGTGGATTGCACGTATTTGTAGCCTTTATCTTCCTCAAGTCCATTATCTTTACCAAACTGCTGAAGACCTTCCCAAGCAGATTGGTTAAATGATTTATCATCTACACCGCCAGTATCTGTTACCATAGCTACTTTAAAGTTGTTGCTTTCACCTTCACTGCTCCCGCCGCCTGAACTTTCATTGTTCGCTTCATTTGTCCCACAAGCAGATAAAAGCGTACCAGCAGCTAATACAGCTGACAACATAAAACCGTACTTCTTCTTCATCTTAATCCCCCTCATGTTTTTTAAACGCCGCCCGCTCTATCTTCTCTCTATCGAGCTATGCTTTGTTTGGTTGCGTTTTCAAGGCTCCCAAAAAATTATATAAATGAAAATTGGGCTTGAAACACGCTTGAAATATTTTTGAAAAAATAGTCATATTTCGACAATAACTATACCATTTTCAAGGAGATAAGGAAATAGTTTTTTGAAAAAAAGCTCGATTACCAATATTTAAAATGATAGGATTTCTAACATTGTAAGGCTTCTTACTTTACATTAGAACGTCTATTTGCCCATACGTCAAAAAAAGAAGCGCAATCAGCTAGATTGCGCTTCTTCTTCCTTACTTATGAGTACTTCACGAGGCTTACTGCCTTCATATGGTCCAACGATTCCACGAGCTTCCATCGCATCAATCAGTCTAGCTGCTCGAGTATAGCCGATTCGAAATCTTCTTTGTAGCATAGAAACCGATGCCGTTTGCATTTCCGTAATAAGCTGAACTGCGTCATCATATAAATCATCGTCCACTTCTGGCTGTGCCTCTTCAGGTTTATCCGTAGGAATCATTTCTTCCTGATACTGCGCTTTTTGTTGGGCGATTACAAAGTCAACAAGCTCTTCTACTTCTTCATCTGATAAAAACGCGCCCTGCACACGCTTAGGTTTATTGGCTCCAACAGGAAGGAAGAGCATATCCCCTTTTCCTAGAAGTTTCTCAGCACCACCCATATCGAGAATTGTTCGAGAATCCGTCATTGAAGAAACGCTAAATGCAATACGTGACGGGATATTTGCTTTAATGACTCCAGTGATGACGTCAACAGACGGTCGCTGTGTTGCGATAATTAAATGGATGCCCGCTGCACGCGCCATCTGAGCAAGTCTTGTAATCGCATCCTCTACGTCACTAGAAGCCACCATCATTAAATCTGCTAGCTCATCGACGATCACAACGATGTAAGGTAAAGAAGGTTGCTTCGCTTCTGACGTTTCATTATGGCGCTTAATATGATTGTTGTAGCCTTCAATATTCCTAGTACCAGTATGGGAAAACAGCTCATAACGGCGTTCCATTTCACTTACAACTTTCTTCAACGCCTGTGAAGCTTTCTTCGGATCCGTTACAACCGGTGCTAAAAGATGGGGGATCCCATTATAGACATTTAGCTCTACCATCTTAGGGTCAATCATCATCATTTTCACTTCATGCGGTTTTGCTTTCATCATTATGCTTGCAATAATGCCATTAATACAAACACTTTTACCACTACCAGTTGCGCCCGCTACAAGTAAGTGAGGCATTTTTGATAAATCGGAGACGACGGCTTCACCAGAAATATCGCGACCAAATCCAATCGCCACTTTTGAAGCATGAGACTGGTATTCCTTTGATTCAAGTACTTCCCTTAATGTCACCATCGCCACTTCGGAGTTCGGCACTTCAATTCCGATTGCCGATTTACCTGGGATCGGCGCTTCAATTCGAAGGTCTCTTGCAGCAAGAGCAAGGGCAAGGTCATCCGTTAAATTCACAATTTTACTTACCTTCACACCCGTATCGGGGTAAACTTCATATTTAGTAACGGCTGGTCCTAAATGAACTTTCATCACTTTCGCTTTTACACCAAAACTCTCAAACGTCTTTTCTAATTTACGTGCGTTCGCGGAAATTTGCTGACGTTCATTGTCCTGTGACACTTTCTTTGGCGGCTGAAGTAATGAAAGAGATGGCAGACGATAATCCTTGTTTTCCAATTCTCCCACCGTTAACGATTGAATTGGCGTACCATCTGCTGTTTCCTTATTCGACTCGCTTCCTTCTGTCGCTTCTTTCTCAACAGGTGGTTCGGCTTGCGTTGGATAAGCACTTTCTGTAAAGGTTCGTATTTCAGGTTCAAATGGTGCTTCTTCTTCTTGAGCATTCTTTGGTACTTCAGAAACATCATACGTTTCTTCTGGCTCAATCGACGATTCTTGCTCTCTTAAAGCAGCACGCTGTTCTTTCTTTTCTCTTCTTGCATTCTTGCTTTCAGACAGAAGAGATTTCGCTTCATCATATGTGTTCATGACAAAGTTCTTTACCCAGTCGAGCGCTTTTCCGAGCACATCGCTGAAAGACTTTCCTGTTATGAGAACGAAAGAAAGTAAAATCATTAGAAACGCCATAAGCTGCGTTCCTGTTGCGTCAAATAGTCTGTAGCAAAAAGCAAAGAGAAGCGCACCGATCATGCCCCCGCCGAGCGGGCTAGATTCTGATGGATCGCTAACATCCATTCGGAAGAGTTCATATGTATTGGCAATAACCGACGGACTATCCCACTGCCCTTCACGAGACAGCGTTTCAAATAAGCCAACGTGACTTAACAATAAAAAGGACGTTCCAAGCAAATAAAATCCAGCCAATCTCCTTGACCAGAACGACGGGAGCTTCCGCTTCACAATTAAATAACCTGCGAACAGAACGAGACCTGCAATAATAAGGCCATACCATTCTCCTGCAAAAAAACGAAACATATGGTAAATGGCTCGTCCGACAACTCCCATTTTCAAAACACCTAAAACGGTAAACGCCAGAACGGTTAAACCGATAAATTCAATTTTGACCTGTGACTGCCAGGCGGCCTGTTTCTTCGTTGCTTTTTTTCTTTTACGTTTTGCCATTTTCTCACCTCTATACAAGCCATAGCTGGTGAAAAAAGCAGCCATCTCGGGCTGCTTTTTGTTCACCAATCTATTCCTAGTATACCACATCTTCCCGTGGTCCTATAGGCTCTATTTCAGCGGAGAAGTCGATAGCGTTAACATTTGTCCCGGCTGTGTAGCGTCATTTAAATAGTCTTGTGGGTCTGTGCTCAGCACCTGAACGACGCGACACTCGGTAAGCGACGTTCTCTCAACGAGTAACTGTACGCCATTCCATTCGATGATCTTTTGTTGCTCATACACGCTCTGGTCCGGTGGGAAAACCGCTTCGTTCGGGAGAATGGTATAAAGAATCATTGGACAATGTCACCCTCTTGTTTGCCTTTGTATTCTTCAATTAATTCATTTAGCTTTTTCATTGCAGGTCCTACGGCACCTACCTCATCAATTAAACCGTAGCTTACCGCATCATCACCGACAACGTTTGTTCCAATATCTCTCGTCAAATTCCCTCGTGAAAACATTAGTTCTTTAAACTTCTCTTCAGTAATATTCGAATGCCTCGTAACAAAACTTACAACACGCTCTTGCATCTTATCTAAATACTCAAATGTTTGCGGGACACCGATCACTAAGCCGGTCAATCGCACGGGGTGAATCGTCATTGTTGCCGTTTCAGCAACAAAAGAATGGTTCGCCGCAACCGCGATTGGAACGCCTATCGAATGTCCACCGCCGAGAACGATGGATACCGACGGTTTTGAGAGAGACGCGATCATCTCAGATATGGCGAGTCCTGCTTCCACATCGCCCCCTACTGTATTTAGAAGAATTAACACGCCTTCGATTTTGGGATTTTGTTCGATCGCAACAATTTGTGGTATAAGATGCTCATACTTCGTTGTTTTATTTTGTGGTGGTAGCTGCACATGCCCTTCTATTTGGCCGATGATCGTTAAACAATGAATATTCGACTGATCCATACTTGGAACGTTCGTTTGCCCAAGCTGCTGAATTTTATCCACTAGCGTTGATTTTGATTGATCATCTTTTTTATCGGGCTCTTGGCCCGGGTTTTCATTTCGATACTCACTGTTCATACTGGTACCCCTTCCTTACTCTGGTACTAGTAGTATGAACGAGAGGTGAATTTACCATTCATCCGAAAAAGCGAAACAATGAGTTATTCGATTTACTGTTTTATAATGTAAAAAAACGGACGCAGCTGCGTCCGTTTCAATTCCTTACTTATTTAGAGCTGCCGCAAGCGATGAGCGTTCTTCTGCTGTTAGAGGAACCATCGGCAAACGAACACTTCCAACATCCATTCCTTTTAATTGAAGGGCTGTTTTTACAGGAGATGGGCTTGGTGCCTTAAAGAGTTCATTCATAATTGGTAAAATTCGTTGATGGATCGATGCCGCTTCTTTCACCTCACCAGATTCATAGGCAGAAACCATTTGTTGCATTTCATTGCCAAGAACATGTGAAGCTACTGAAATGACGCCATCCCCACCTACTGATAAGATCGGTAACGTTAAGCCATCGTCTCCGCTATAAACAGAGAAAGACTCTTCTGTGCGGGTAATAATGTCAGTAATTTGATCAAGATCACCGCTCGCTTCTTTTACTGAGACAATGTTGCTAATTTTTGAAAGCTCAACAATCGTGTCTCCAGTCATGTTGACAACAGAGCGACCTGGAATGTTATAGATCATAACGGGAAGCTTCGTTGACTCAGCAATCGCTTTAAAATGCTCATAAAGACCTTTTTGGCCTGGTTTGCTATAGTAAGGCGCTACGATCATAATCGCATCGACACCTACAGCTTCTGCTTTTTTCGTTAATTCGATAGACGCATGCGTATTGTTACTGCCTGTTCCTGCAATAATTGGTACTCTGCCGTCTGCTACTTTCACCGAATGCTTAAAGAGCGCAATTTTCTCTTCCGAAGAAAGCGTTGGTGATTCACCAGTGGTACCTGCTACAACAAGGCCATCTGTTCCATTATTGATTAAATAGTTGATGAGTTGCTCTGTTTTAGCAAAATCAACGTATCCTTTACGATCAAATGGGGTCACCATTGCCGTAAGTACTTTTCCAAAATTCATCTCGTTCACTCCTTGCCTTTCACTTAAAGCTGATCCATCATCTGTTCCATTTCTTGCGCTGGATCCAGATGGAGGTTAAATGTTTCATGGAGGGCGTTCACAGCTGCTGAAAGATCACTCTGTCTCACGAGTACCCAGATTGTGGTATGGGAATCAGCTGATTGCAGAATATCAATGTTTTCTACCGCTAATGACTCGACAATTTTTGCCGTTACGCCCGGCACACCGCTCATGCCAGCACCAACTGCTGAAACCTTTGCACAATTTTCGATTACTTCTGGCTCATAACCCATGTTATTTAGCGTGGCCACGGCGCGCTCCGTCATTTCTTCCATGACGGTGTACACAACACCAGTTAAGCTAATGTTAATAAAGTCCACGCTAATGCCTTCAAGTGCCATCGCTTTAAATACGCGTGATTGTAGGTCATATTGTCCTTCTTTAGCATACACTTTAATTTGCGTAACGCCGCTCACATGTGCAATACCCGTAATGAGCCGATCAATAACTTGTTCGCCAGTTGGTTTTCCAGTCGCAGATGTGACCAGGGTCCCAGTCGACGAGGAATACGTTGATCGAATTCTTAGCGGGATTTTTGCCTGCATCGCAATTTCAACAGCGCGCGGATGAATAACTTTCGCTCCTTGATACGCCATGTTGCATACTTCATTATAGGTTACGATCGAAAGCGGTCGGGCTTTTTCCACAATTCTTGGATCAGCCGTCATAATGCCTTCCACATCGGTAAAGATATCAACCCATTCAGCCGAAAGAGCAGCACCAAGTGCGGCTGCTGACGTGTCACTACCGCCACGGCCAAGCGTCGTTACATCACCATCTTTTGTAACACCCTGAAAGCCTGTTACGACAACCACATCCATGAGCTTTAACTCTTCCATCAAACGTTCAGACTTCATTTCCAAAATTCTAGCTTTGCTATGCTCAGCTGTTGTCATGAAGCCTGCCTGACCACCAGTATAGGCTGTTGCTTTCAAACCTTCGTTTAAAAGGAGATTGGAAAACACAACAGAGGAGATGCTTTCGCCACATGATACAAGCAAATCGTACTCTCTAGAAGTTACTTTTCGATCTCGGTCGCCAATGAGGCTTAGAAGCGTGTCGGTTGCATAGGGATCGCCTTTACGGCCCATTGCGGAAACAACGACAACAACTTTATATCCATCGTTCACTGCGTCTTTAATATGGTTAACAGCTCTCAGTCTGCCGTCTTCACTTTTTAATGAAGTACCGCCAAACTTCTGCACGATGACTTTCATTCAGAACACCTTCTTATGTCTATTTCAAAATATTTAGGTCGGATAGGCTTTCAGCTATTTGCACGGAATTCCATGCCGCCCCCTTCAGTAGATTATCAGAGACAATCCACATATGGAAGCCATTTTTTTGATTTAAATCTTTTCGAATGCGACCGACAAAAACGTCTGATTTGCCTACCGCATCAACTGGCATTGGATAAACCTGGTTTGCAGGATCATCCTTTAGCGTAACGCCAGGCGCATTTTTCAAGAGCTCTTTTACATCTTCTACGCTCACATCTTCCTTCCCAATTTCAACATAAACCGATTCAGCGTGGCCTGTTTCAATTGGAAGACGAACGCAAGTCGCTGCTACATGAAGCTCAGCATCATGCATGATTTTCTTTGTTTCATTTATCATTTTCATTTCTTCATAAGTAAATCCGTTTTCTTCAAATACATCGATTTGTGGGATGGCATTGAAAGCGATCGGATAGTGCTTCTTATCGCCTTTAACTGGCAATATTTGTGGTTCATAGTTTTCACCATTTAGCACCGCTTGAGACTGCTCTTTCATTTCAGTTACGGCATTTGCACCTGCACCTGAAACGGCTTGATAAGTAGAAACAATAATTTTAGTAAGGCCATATGCTTGTTTCAGTGGTTCAAGTGCTGCGACCATCTGAATAGTAGAGCAGTTTGGATTTGCGATAATTCCTTTATGATCATTCAAGTCCCCTTCGTTTACCTCAGGTACAACAAGAGGCACTTCCGGGTCCATGCGGAATGCGCTTGTATTATCCACAACGATTGCTCCGTGTTTAACAGCTTCTGGCGCAAGTGCTTTTGATACACCGCCACCAGCACTAAATAAGGCGAGCTGAACCCCTTCAAATGCTTCAGGTGTTGCTTCCTCTACAGTTAACTCCTGTCCTTTGAAGGTAACTTTCTTACCAGCTGAACGCGATGATGAAAGGAGCGTTAAGGTCGATATCGGAAAGTCTCGTTCCTCTAGTGTTTTGATCATTTGTTGTCCGACTGCCCCTGTTGCTCCAACTACTGCTACATGATATTTTTTCCCGCTCATGACTTATTCTCCTCCCATATTCCATTCAAAATCCATCACAACAGAAGGAGAAACCGAGGTTTCTCCCCATTCTTAGTGATTTTATTCTCTATTCTATCATAAACCTATTCTAAAGAAAGATAAATCAATTGGTTAATCCAAATACCTTTCGATTAGAACTGGCTGAAGCTGTCTGCCGAGAAGGGCTTTTTCCACGGTTTCTCTTAACGAAGGCATACGAGCGACTAACGAGTTTGGTTTTTTCACCGGATCGTCCTGGCCAAATGGGATAAAATAAATGTTTTTTGTGGACATCAGCCTTAAAATATTCGTACCGTTTAGTCCAAGTCCGTCGTTGGTGGAAATACCTAACACAACTGGTTTTTCATTACGTAAAGTCGCTTTTGCCCCCATCAATACTGGAGATTCAGTCATCGCATTCGCAAATTTACTAATGGAGTTCCCTGTTATTGGAGCGATCACCATGCAGTCAAGTGGTGTTTTGGGACCAAACGGCTCGGCCTTTACGATTGAATTAACTGCTTCATTACCTGTTATTTCCTCAATACGAGCGATCCAGTTTTCCCCTTCCCCAAAGCGCGTGTTTGTATTCATAACCGTATGGGAGACAAACGGAGTTACCTTCGCACCTAATTGAACAAGTTCTTCGATTTGAGGAACAACCGCATCATACGTACAATGTGAACCTGTTAAACCAAACCCAATGTGTTTTCCTTTCAAACTCATGGCGAGTTCTCCTTTCCATTCTGAGACCGCTCAATTAATAACTGTGTCAGAACATTTGCGATAATTTTCCCAGCGGTTTTTGGGGCTACGATTCCAGGAAGTCCTGGCGCAAGAAGAGCTTTAATTCCTCGCTTTTCAGCATAGCGAAAATCTGTGCCACCTGGTTTTGAAGCAAGATCGATGACGAGCGTATGGCCTGGCATTTTTGCGATTACTTGTGACGTAACGATTTGAACCGGAATTGTGTTGATACACACATCTAAATTTGATACTTGGTTCGGTAGATCAGATAAATGAAATGGCTTTAACCCCATCTCTGTAATGCGTGCAATATGCTCCGGCTTTCTTGCCCCTACGCTAACATTCGCTCCAAGTGCATCGAAAGTTCTCGCAACAGACATTCCTACACGTCCAAGGCCAAGTACAGCGATGTTGGATTGATGAATTGTAATATCCGTATGTTGAATTACCATCATTACCGTTCCTTCAACTGTCGGAATGGAATTATAAATGGCAACATCGTCTCGTTCAAATAAGCGAATTAAAGTTCTTGATGCTTCAGTGACCATTTTATCTAAACAACTGTTGCTAATCCCGCTATAAATCGTACAGTGTTCTGGGGTTTGTTTTAACTGATCAGCTGTTAATACGACTTTTTCATTAGAGAAAATAGTGTCGACTTCTCCTTCGATCGTAGTTCCACTCACTGGAAGGACAATTGCATCAAGGGTATTTAGCTTAACTTCATCTAACGTACATTTGGTTGCACCGGTAAATCCGTGATCAAGCTGGTCGAAGCCGATTAAATACAGATCCGCATTTAATTCAGTCAGCTTCCGAATAATTTCAAGCTGGCGGGCATCACCGCCAATGACAGCGATATGTTGATTCGTTAGCATCGTTCCTCCCCTTTCCTTTTCCACGTCTTACTACGGGGATTATTGTAATTTCTCAACATTCTATGTGGTGTATGCCCGCTTGGTGAATCGATAAGAGTACCAGTTTTATTCCTTCTGATTATTTTGCAAAATAATCATATCTCTCCCAATTGTTTCAATATGATCCCACGGTATTGAGATCTCCTGGTCCTTCCGTTTCAGCCCCATCCATGAAGATTTTGGAATGATTAATTCTTTCAATAATCCTGTCTTTTCATCAAATAGGAGATCCGTCTGTCCCAACACACCGAGCTTACGTCCTTTTTCAATATCAATAAGCTCTTTCCCACTAAGTTGACTTAATCTCATAATAACGTCCCCCTTCTACACTGGTTGATAATCTTAGTCTATGAAAGAGTCTTTCTCGGAAGACATGAAAAAACCCGCCTTATTCAGGCGGGATCTCTCTTATGATTTCATGCTGCTTGGCAACTTGCCGTTAGGGCTAATGAGTGAACATGAAAATTCATCTGTAAACATGGATTGAATCATATCGTTTACTTTCTCATGATTAACGCTTTCGATATTTGTAATAATATCATCGAGTGAGCGATGCTGGTTTAACAACAATTCATTTTTACCGTTCCGACTCATTCGGCTATTTGTGCTTTCAAGACTAAGCATTAAGTTTCCTTTTAGCTGCTCTTTACAGTTCTTTAACTCTTTTGAAGTGATTCCATCACGTTTAAAATCCTGAAGTGTTTTCTGAATCGTTTCATATAGACGATCAAGCTGGTTTTGAGCCGTTCCAGCATAGATTGTTAATAAGCCACTATCTTGATAAGCAGAATGGTACGAGAACACCGAGTAAGCAAGACCCTGATCCTCCCGAACATCCTGGAAGAGACGACTGCTCATGCTCCCACCAAGCACATTGTTCATGACGATTAAACTATAGATATCATCTGTGCCAAACGGCAACCCAGCATATCCTAGGCATAAGTGAGCTTGCTCTGTTTCTTTTTGGCGAGCGATTTGGCCCGAATGAAAGATTGGCGCCTGTACTTCAGGTTTTCCTGCAGGCGTTTCCCAATGCTCAAAAGCCGCTTCAACTTTTTGCATAAAGGATTCGTCTATATTCCCAGCAATGGATACGACGATGTTGTCAGGTGTATAGTGTGTTTGCATGTACTCACGAAGCGTATCTCCAGAAAAATCTTTTAACGTTTCTTCTGTCCCGAGAATTGGCATAGCAAGCTCATGATCACCATAGCTTGCTTGACTGAGCATATCATGAACAATATCATCTGGCGTATCTTCGTACATTTTGATTTCTTCATGCACAACGTTCTTCTCTTTCGCAAGCTCGCCCGCTTCAAACGTTGACTGGAAAAACATATCCGTTAACACATCAAGCGCATAATCTGCATGCTCATCAAGAACTTTTGCGTAGTAACACGTATACTCTTTGGATGTAAACGCATTAACTTGACCGCCAATGCTATCAAATGCTTCAGCGATTTCTTTTGCGCTATGCTTCTCTGTCCCCTTAAAAAACATATGTTCAAGAAAATGCGAGACGCCGTTTAACTCTTTAGGTTCAAAACGAGATCCGGTTCCAATCCATATCCCGATCGCAACCGATCGAACTGTTGGAATATTTTCTAACACAACTCTTACACCGTTTTTGCAAGTTACTTTATTTATCAAGCTTGTTCCTCCTGTATCGAACCATTATGTTTCGTAACACTCCAAAATCACTATATCATTAATGTAGAATTGACACAATTCTATCACCTTTTCTCCACCCGCTTCGAATCTAACACTTGTGAGACTGTTCCTAACTGATAGCCTCTTTTTTCAACTCCCCGAATTAGTGCTTCTAGACTTTTCTCTGTTGGTTCAGTCGGATGCATCAAAATAAGCGCTCCTGCGTGCACATTTTGTAACACCTTTGCTGTTAAGGATTGTGGCGTAGGCTTTTTCCAATCAACTGTATCAACTGACCATAACACCGTTTGCATCCCAAGTTCATCGGCAATCTTTACAGCATTGTTTGCATAACTTCCACTTGGAGGGGCAAAAACAACGGGCTTTTTATCAAGAGTTGCTTCAATCACTTGATTTGTATCTTCAAGCTCTTTCCGAATGGCCGCATCGCTTAACTGTTTTAAGTCAGGATGAGAATAAGCATGGTTCCCAATTTCATGCCCTTCTTCATCAATCATGCGTACCATATCAGGGTTTTTCTTTGCCCAGGAGCCATCGAGAAAAAAGGTTGCGTGCACGTTATACTTTTTTAACTGTTGTAGCATGTCAGGTAAATACTCTTCCCCCCATGCCACGTTAATCATAAAAGCGGCCATTGGCTTATTCGGATTTCCTTTGTACACGGCAGTAGGTTCTAGATCATCTAACTGAATATCAGGCTCGACTTCTTTTCTTACCAGCATCTCTTCATCAAAGGTCTTTCCTTTCATTTTCGCATAAGACTGTTCTGCATCAACGACGATTCCATTATACCCAGGAATGCCTTTCCATACACGATCAACTATCGCATTCGCAGGCGGAATATCCATTCGTTCCTTTGCTTGTAAGATTTCATTATATAACGGACTTCCGTTGACACTTATTGCCGCTTGCTCTTTTAAATCAGTTAAATACATCGATGTGTAGGGGTTCTGAAGTGAACCTGCTGCTACGCCTAAGATCATAATAAACACAATGAATTGAACCCAGGATTTCTTCATTCATCTGCCCCCTTTTGTAAAAAAGTATGTTGAGGGGGCAAGCTCTAGAACTAGGGTTTATGCAAGATGGAAATTAGCCAACGATTCAGCATCAATTCCTGAAAGCAAAAAAAGAATCCGGCCTCAGCCGAATTCCTTAACTCTTTTGACTTTGTTCTTCACGTTCACGCTGTTCTTTTAAGATCTCTTTGCGTGATAAATTGACGCGTCCCTGCTTATCGATTTCTTTTACTTTAACCATAATTTCATCACCGATCGAGACAACATCTTCTACTTTGTTTGTACGCTCTTCAGCAAGTTCAGAAATATGAACAAGGCCTTCTTTCCCAGCAAATAGCTCAACGAATGCCCCAAATTTCTCTACTCGTTTCACTTTACCAAGGTAAGTTGTGCCAACTTCAACTTCTCTAACAAGATCTTCGATGATCTTCTTCGCTTTTGCGTTCATTTCTTGCTCTGTAGAAGAAATAAAGATTGAACCGTCCTGCTCAATATCAATTTTCACGCCAGTTTCTTCAATAATTTTATTGATGATTTTACCGCTTGGTCCAATTACGTCACGGATCTTATCTGGTTTAATTGACATTGTCAAGATCTTCGGTGCATACGCAGAAAGCTCTGTACGAGGTTCGTTGATTGCACTCATCATGTTTTCAAGAATCGCAAGACGACCTTTTTTAGCCTGTTCAAGCGCTTGGCGAAGGATGTCTTCATTAATTCCTGAAATTTTGATATCCATTTGAAGCGCCGTTACACCTTGCTCTGTTCCAGCAACTTTAAAGTCCATGTCACCAAGTGCATCTTCCATCCCCTGGATATCTGTAAGTACTGTTACATCTTCTCCATCACTAACAAGTCCCATTGCAATACCAGCAACTGGTGCTTTAATTGGGACGCCAGCATCCATCATCGCAAGCGTACTTGCACAGATGCTTGCCTGTGAAGTTGAACCGTTTGATTCAAGCACTTCAGATACAAGACGAATTGTGTAAGGGAAATCTTTTTCTGTTGGGATAACTTGCTCAAGAGCACGCTCACCGAGAGCACCGTGACCAATTTCACGACGACCTGGTCCACGCATTGGGCCTGTTTCACCAACGCTGAATTTAGGGAAGTTATAGTGGTGCATGAATCGCTTCGATTCTTCTGTACCAAGACCGTCAAGAATTTGAACGTCTCCGAGTGCGCCTAGTGTACAAATACTAAGTGCTTGAGTTTGTCCACGAGTGAACAATCCTGAGCCGTGTGTTCTTGAAAGGATGCCTACTTCGGAATCAAGTGGGCGAATTTCATCAACGCCACGTCCGTCTGGTCTTACTTTATCTTTCAAAATTAAGCGACGAACTTCTTGCTTCACAAAGCTATTCAAAATTGATTTTACTTCTTCAGCGCTATATTCTTCACTTTCTTCATAGGCTTCCGTTGCACGCGTCATAACAGCATCGATCGCTTCTTGTCTTGCATGCTTTTCAATCACTTTTACAGCTTCTTGAATATCAGTGAGGTATTCCTCACTAAGCTTAGCTTCAAGCGTTTCGTCTGCTTTTTTCAGCACTACTTCACGTTTTTCTTTTCCTACAGCTTCAATGATTTGTTCCTGGAAAGAAATTAGACGCTTAATTTCCTGATGTCCGAATAGAATACCTTCCAGCATCGTTTCTTCTGGTACTTCTTCAGCGCCAGCTTCAACCATATTGATCGCATCTTTCGTACCTGCAACTGTTAAATGAATGTCACTTTGTTCAAGCTGTTCAACATTAGGATTTACGACGAACTTACCGTCGATGCGTCCAACGAGAACGCCTGCAATCGGACCATCAAATGGAAGATCACTAATTCCAAGTGCTAGAGATGAACCGAACATTGCTGCCATCTCGGAAGAACAGTTCTGATCCACGCTCATAACTGTGCTCACTACTTGAACTTCATTACGGAAACCATCTGGGAATAAAGGACGAATCGGGCGGTCAATTAAACGACTCGCAAGAATTGCCTTTTCACTTGGACGGCCTTCACGCTTGATGAAGCCTCCAGGAATTTTACCTACTGCATATAATCGTTCTTCATAATTAACCGTTAGTGGGAAAAACGGAAGGTCTTTCGGCTCCTTAGAACCTGTAACCGTTGCTAGTACAGCCGTATCGCCGTAGCGAATCAATGCTGCACCGCTCGCCTGCTTCGCCAGCTGACCAATCTCAACTGACAATTCGCGACCAGCCCAATCAATTGAAAACACTTGCTTCTCTTGTGCCATTAATGTGAGAACTCCTCTCATCCAATAAAATCATTTCTTTTATTATACCCTAACCTTTTTACTTCTAAAAAGAAAGGAAGAAATCTATGTATTTTTAACCTAATAAAAAAGCGGGAAATATCCCGCTTTTCTGAATCATTATCGACGTAGACCAAGTTCTTTGATAAGTTCGCGGTAACGAGTAACGTCTTTGTTACGAAGATACGTTAAAAGATTACGGCGTTTACCAACCATCTTTAGAAGACCGCGACGAGAGTGGTGGTCTTTCTTGTGGAAACGTAGATGATCGTTCAAATTGTTGATTTCCTCAGTAAGGACAGCGATTTGAACCTCTGGAGAACCAGTATCATTCTCGTGAGTTTTGAACTTAGTGATAAGCTCTTGCTTACGCTCTTGTGTGATTGCCATCCGTTTCACCTCCTTAATTTCTAATCCCCTGATACCGCGCAAACGTCGGTGACTCGATTGCCCAGTATAGGTTGTGTACTTGTCGTACAGATAATAGATTACAGGTTTTCGTTCTAAAATGCAAGGGAAATCTATTTCAAGATTTTCTTTGCGTCTTTCGCATCCTGACCAATTTGAGCAATCAAGTCATCTACGGATGAGAATTTCACTTCACCGCGAATCTTCTCGTAAAATTCCACCTCTACCTGCTGGCCATATAAGTCACCACTAAAATCAAATACGTGCACTTCTAGAGAAGGCTGATCTGGCTTTTCTTCATAAAACGTTGGTTTATACCCGACGTTACATACACCGTTCATCCACTCTTCTTTCGCCCGCATCCGAACTGCGTAAACGCCTGTATCAGGAACAAGATAATCGTCCTTTAGGTCAACATTTGCTGTTGGAAAACCTATTGTACGACCACGCTGGTCTCCCTTTACAACCGTTCCTTTAACCACATAACGGCGACCAAGAACCTCTTCAACGTTCTCTACCGCTCCATCACGTATATATGACCGAATGAGGGTTGAGCTAACTTTTTCATCTTGCTGTGAAACTTTATCAATAACGGTTTGATCAAACTGATTTCGCGCATGGAAAGGAAGCGAATCCATCGTGCCTCTCCCTTTACTTCCATATGTATAATCAAACCCTGCGACAACGTGTACAACAGATAAAGCAATAATATAGTCGTCTACAAATTGTTGTGGCGTTATGCCCGCAATCGTTTGGTCGAACTTCACGATATAAAGAACGTCAATCCCCATTCCTTCAATTAGATCAATTTTATCATCGAGGGGAGTAATGGCTTTGGTTTGCGGGGTGGATTTCCCTAAAACGACTGATGGATGAGGATAGAAAGTCATAACTGCTGACTCTACACCTTTCTCATCAGCGATCTTTTTTGCCGTCGAAATCACTTTCTGATGACCACGGTGAATGCCATCAAAATATCCAAGCGCCATGACCGCAGGATGTTCCGCCTTCAATTGATGTGGATGCGATAAATAAATTGTCTTCAACGGTTTCACCTTCTAACTTCATCTCGAAAACACTTTCTCAGGCTTCATTAAGCCAGGTTTCTCAGGATGTTTTTGATAGATTGCAATTGCTTCTCCGTCCTTATTGTACATAACGAGTCGATCTTCTGTCATCTCATCCACCTGAGGAAGTACAGCTCCATTTTGAAGTTTTGCTTCAAGTTCAGGTTCGACTGTTAAAGATGGCATGGCAGAAAGAGCATATTCCATCGGGAAAAGAGAGAGCGTTTCATCTTCTATCATCTGTTTAATCTCATCAAATGTCAAACATTCTTCTAGTTTAAATGGGCCAGAAGCGGTTCGAATTAAAAATGACATATGAGCTGGATACCCAAGATGCTCCCCTATGTCGACCGCAAGCGTTCGAATGTAAGTCCCCTTACTGCAAGTGACACGTACAGGGATTGAAACAGTTCCATCGTCTTTTGTTACCTCACCAATTCGTTCAAGCTCATGAATGGTGACCTTCCGAGACGGCCGCTCAACGACCTCTCCCTTAAATGCATACTCATATAATTTTTTTCCGTTTATTTTAACAGCTGAATACATCGGAGGAACTTGCTCAATCCTCCCTCTAAACTTTGCAAGAGCTTCTTCGATTTCGTGAATTGATGGGATTTTCTCTACGTTCTTTTCATCCACCTTATTCCCAGATGCATCTTCTGTCGTCGTTGAAAACCCAAGTGTAATAACGGCTTCATACGTTTTCGAGAAGTCAGTCATATATTGTGCAACTTTTGTTGCTCTTCCAATGCATAAAGGCAATACGCCCGTCACATCAGGATCTAACGTTCCCGTATGCCCCACTTTTTTGGTGTGTAATAACTTTCTAGTTATGGCAACACAGTCATGAGAGGTCATCCCAGCCGGTTTTTTTAAAGGTAATACGCCGTTCATGCTCTTCCTCCTTTCAATCTGATGACATAGAGAAAGGATAGACATTCCTGCCTATCCCTTCGTCACTACTCATCCGCTTGATTTAAATCTGCAAGAAGTCGTTCGATTTTGTTACCATAATCGATCGATTCATCAAATTCAAAGTAAATCTCCGGTGTTTTACGAAGACGGATGCGTTTCCCTATCTCAGAACGGATAAATCCTGTTGCTTTTGCAAGGCCGTTCAGGGTTGCTTCTTTCTTCTCTTCGTCACCAAGGACAGTAATAAATACCGTTGCTTGCTGTAGATCATTCGTAACTTCGACTGCTGTTACTGTAACGAAACCTACGCGCGGGTCTTTAATCTTCCTGCTGATTATATCACCAAGTTCTTTCTTCATCTGTTCACCAACACGATTTGCGCGAACATTACTCATCGTTACACCTCGTTTCTTTCCTAAAGCCACTCATAAGTTGCTCGAGTGAGTTCGATATCAGGACGTGAGTCAATCAATGAAATGGCACGCTGAAGCTCACGCTCACAGGCCGTTTTGCTTGAAGCCGTTGTGACAATACCGATCACAGTATGTTGCCAAAGATCCTGGCTATCAAGCTCAGAAATTGCAAGATTATTGTGCTTCAGTCGGCTTATCACCGACTGAAGCACAGCTCTTTTTTCCTTCAAAGATTGCGCATCGTAAATGATGCATTCACATTCGACGTATCCAATCACTTAGGCTTTACTTCCTCCATGATATAGGCTTCAATAATGTCGCCTTCTTTTACATCATTGAACTTTGCAAGAGTAATACCACATTCGTATCCTTTTGCCACTTCTTTCGCATCGTCTTTGAAGCGTTTCAGTGTATCTACTTCACCTTCGAATACGACAATTCCGTCACGGATAACACGAACGCCAGAATTACGTGTGATTTTACCTTCTGTTACGTAAGATCCTGCAATTGTACCTACTTTAGAAACTTTAAACGTTTCACGTACTTCAGCTTGACCAATTACTTTTTCTTCATAAACTGGATCAAGCATTCCTTTCATTGCCGATTCGATTTCTTCAATCGCTGTATAGATAACGCGATGCAAGCGAATTTCTACTTGCTCAGAATCAGCGACTTTCTTCGCATTTGAATCAGGACGTACGTTAAATCCGATAATGATCGCATTAGAAGCAGAAGCAAGAATTATATCTGATTCTGTAATCGCACCAACAGCTGTATGAATAATGTTGATCTTCACACCTTCTACTTCAATCTTCTGAAGTGAGCCAGCAAGTGCCTCAACAGAACCCTGTACATCAGCTTTCACGATAACATTGATATCTTTCACATCGCCTTGCTGAATCTTTTCAAATAAATCATCCAAATTCATTTTTGAAGATTCTTTACGCTGAGCTTCAATTTGCTGCTGATTACGCGCTTCCCCAACTTGACGTGCTGTTTTCTCGTCTTCAAATGCCACAAAGCGATCTCCCGCATTTGGAACGTCACTCAAACCAGTCACTTCGACAGGCGTAGAAGGTGCAGCTGTTTCGACACGCTTACCAAGATCGTTGACCATCGCACGAACACGACCAAACGTGTTACCAACTACGACAGGATCACCAACTTTTAGCGTACCTTCTTGAACAAGAAGTGTAGCAACTGGTCCGCGCCCTTTATCTAGCTGCGCTTCAATTACTGTACCTGTAGCAAGCTTATTAGGGTTTGCTTTAAACTCTTCTACTTCTGAGATCAAGAGGATCGTCTCAAGAAGATTGTCAATTCCTTCACGCTTAATAGCAGAAAGGTTCACGAAAATTGTATCGCCACCCCATGCTTCAGAAACAAGTTCATACTCAGTTAGTTCCTGCATAACGCGATCAGGATTTGCTCCTTCTTTATCCATCTTATTAACTGCAACGATAATTGGCACTTCTGCTGCTTTTGCATGGTTAATGGCTTCAACCGTTTGTGGCATAACGCCGTCATCCGCTGCAACAACAAGAACCGTGATATCCGTTACTTTTGCTCCACGTGCGCGCATTGTAGTAAATGCTGCGTGTCCAGGAGTATCAAGGAACGTAATTTTCTTATTGTTTTCTTCAATTTGATAAGCCCCGATGTGCTGTGTAATACCGCCAGCTTCACCCTGCGTTACTTTTGTATCGCGAATTCCGTCAAGTAGCGTTGTTTTACCGTGGTCAACGTGACCCATGATCGTCACAACTGCAGGACGCTCAACAAGCTTACCTTCTTCGTCTTCACTTGTGTAATTATCAAGATCTGTTACTTCGAACAGCTCTTCTTCTTCAACTTTAACACCGTAATCATCACAAATGAGCTCCATAGTATCTTTGTCTAGTTCCTGGTTAATTGTAGCCATTACACCTAGACCCATTAGCTTTTTAATTAATTCAGAAGCATCTTTACCTAGCTTTTCAGCAAGTTGGCCAACTGTAAGTGAACCAATAAAGGTTACTTTAGAAGGCAGTCTTCTTGGAGCAGCCGTGTTTTTAGGAGGTTGTCCTTTCCCACGGCGGTTTGGACGACGTCCACCGCGACGATTTGGCGCGCTTTTGCTATTCTTTTGATTTGCATTTGCTTTTGGGTTGTTTCGATTGTTTTTATTTTCCATACTGTTTTTGTCGCTTCCCTTTTTGGATTGTTTCGAATCGTTATTAAGCTTAGCCATCGCCTGATCATCAATCACAGACATATGATTTTTTACCGTAATATTCATGCTTGTTAACTTTTCGATAACATCCTTACTAGTAGTATTATGTTCTTTTGCATACTCATGAATTCGCATCTTACTCATACGATCACCCCCGAGTTATTGATCGAGCATCGCGTGAAGTTTCTTCGCAAACCCTGCATCAGTAACGGCTATCGTGACTCGTTGAACTTTGCCAATTGCATGACCAAGTTCATAGCGCCCTGTAACAAAACATACTGGGACTTTATAAGTAGTTGCTTTATCCGTAATTTTCTTTCTCGTGTTGTCAGATGCGTCATTCGCTATTAAAACGAGTCTGGCACTCTTGCGCTGAATTTCCTTCACCACAAGTTCTTCTCCAGACACAACTTTGCCAGCACGCTGAGCAAGTCCTAGAAGTGACTCCCAATTCTTGTTGTTCATTTAGTTTGACCGCGATTCTGCGAGGTCAGCATAAATGTCTTCCGTCACTTCTGCTTTTAGATGAGCCGCTAAAGAATTTCGCTTTTTAGCAAGAGTAAAACACTCTTCTTTGTTGCAAAGGTATGCCCCTCGTCCATTCTTTTTACCCGTTTGGTCGATAGATATAACCCCTTCAGGCGAACGAACAATTCGAACGAGCTCTTTTTTTGGCTTCATTTCTTGACAGGCGACACATTTTCTCATCGGAATTTTACGTTTTTGCACGATGGACACCTCTCCCGATCTTGCTTAATCTAGGTCTGAATCTTCAGCGTCATTTTCCTCAAAAAGAGGAGCTTCGTCAGCACTATAGATGCCGAGCTCTTCTGCTTCAGATTGACTCTTAATATCAATTTTCCATCCTGTCAGCTTTGCTGCTAGACGGGCGTTTTGACCGCGCTTCCCGATCGCAAGCGAGAGCTGATAGTCTGGTACGATAACCTGAGTCATTTTGTTTTCTTCATCTACATTTACTTTAAGTACTTTTGAAGGACTAAGAGCATTTGCTACATATTCCACGATATCCTCCGACCAGCTGACAATATCGATTTTCTCGCCTTTAAGCTCATTTACGATTGCCTGAACTCGTTGACCGCGTTGACCTACACAAGAGCCAACTGGATCCACTTCAGGATCTTCCGCATGAACGGCAATTTTTGATCGATCGCCGGCTTCACGTGAAATTGACTTCACTTCTACTGTGCCGTCAAAAATTTCTGGCACTTCAAGTTCAAATAAACGCTTAAGAAGACCAGGATGAGTTCTTGAAACCATCACCTGTGGCCCTTTGGTTGTTTTTTCAACTTTCGTCACATATACCTTAATACGATCATGAGAATGATACGTTTCATTCGGCATTTGTTCACCTGCAGGGAGAAGTGCTTCGATTCGACCGAGGTCAACATAAATAAAACGATGATCTTGACGCTGAACAATTCCGGTCATGATATCGTCTTCGCGTTCAATAAATTCGCTAAATATGATCCCACGTTCTGCTTCACGGACACGTTGAGTAACAACTTGTTTCGCTGTTTGAGCTGCGATACGACCGAAATTACGAGGCGTTACTTCGATTTCCACGATATCTTCTAATTCATATTGACGATCAATGTCTTTCGCATCTTCGAGTGAGATCTCAAGACGAGAATCTTCCACTTCTTCTACGACATCTTTTCGAGCAAATACTCGGATCGAACCAGTGTCCTGATTAAAATCGACTCTTACATTTTGTGCCTGATGGAAGTTTCGCTTGTACGCCGAAATAAGCGCTGCTTCAATCGCCTCAACGATAATATCCTTGCTGATGCCTTTTTCTTTTTCAAGAATGGTTAGCGCATCTAATAACTCACTACTCTTCATTTTCATTCTCCCCTTTAATTAAAAAACAACCGCAAGCCTTGCGCTTGCTACTTTTTCATAAGGTAATTCTACCTTTTTAATTCTCGTTTTCACTCGCTGTTCAATCACAACCGTTTCACCATCAAAATCAGAAAGCTTACCTTCAAAGCTTTTCTCTCCATCTATTGGTTCGTAAGTTGTCATATAGACTTGTTTTCCAACCGCTTTCTCGAAATCAGTCTTTTTCTTCAGCGGACGCTCTGCCCCCGGAGAAGAAACTTCGAGGAAATAAGGTTGTGTAATTGGATCATGTTTATCTAGCTGTTCACTTAGCTTTTCGCTAATTGTCCCGCACTCCTCAATATCAACACCTCGAGGAGAATCGACATAGACACGGAGAAACCAATTCTTGCCTTCCTGCGTGAATTCTATGTCTACAAGTTCCAGGTTCATTTCATCTACTATTGGTTTTACTAGTTCTTCAGTAACCGTAATCACATTTTCATTCATTGGTTGTCCTCCTTTCTGATCCTGTACAGCAGGGTCCCAATCGAAAACGAAAGAGTGGGATAGCCCCACTCTTCCGTCGCGTGTGTATTCACTAGTATTTCCACAATTACTATACCATACTCATATAACCAATTCAACAGAGAAGCGAAGGCTCCTCTTTAGAATAAGCTAAGCTGGTTAGCATCTGGAAGTCCTTCAAGACATCCATGATCATCTAGATATTCTAGCACTGTCTTCGAAATCTTGCTTCGCTGCTGTAAATCTTCTTTAGAAAGAAACTCACCGGCTTCTTTGGCGTTTTCAATATTGATTGCAGCATTCGTTCCAACGCCCGGTAGAGAATTGAACGGAGGGATGAGCGAATCCCCGTCAACGACAAATTCAGCAGCTTTTGATCGGTAAAGGTCAACCTTCTGCATACGAAGACCGCGCTCTGACATTTCGAGCGCAATCTCCATCACTGTTAAGAGGTTTTTCTCTTTTGGTGATGCATCAAGTCCCTTTTCGTTAATCTCTTCGATTTTCGCTCGAATTGCATTCGATCCTTTTGCCATTGTATCGATATCAAAATCATCTGCCCTTACCGTTAGATAAGCAGCATAGAAAAGAATCGGATGATGCACTTTGAAATAAGCAATCCGAACAGCCATTAATACATACGCAGCTGCGTGAGCTTTCGGGAACATATACTTGATTTTCAAACAAGAATCAATGTACCAGTCAGGAACATCATGCTTCTTCATTTCCGCTACCCATTCTTCCTGAAGTCCTTTCCCTTTTCGTACGAACTCCATGATTTTAAACGCAAGCGACGGATCAAGACCTTTATAAATCAAGTAAACCATAATATCATCACGACAACCAATTACTTCACTTAAGTTACATGTCCCAGCTTGGATGAGCTCTTGCGCATTTCCTAACCATACATCGGTACCATGCGATAGACCTGAGATCTGAACAAGTTCAGAGAAAGTGCTTGGTTTCGTATCCTCAAGCATTTGACGAACAAAACGTGTTCCGAATTCCGGAATACCGTAAGTTCCTGTTTTACACATAATCTGATCTTGTGTAACGCCAAGAGACTCGGTTCCGCTAAAGAGCTTCATAACTTCTGCATCATCAGTCGGTATTGTTTTCGGATCAATGCCACTTAAATCTTGAAGCATGCGAATAACCGTCGGATCATCGTGTCCAAGGATATCAAGCTTCAGAAGATTATCATGAATGGAATGGAAATCAAAATGCGTTGTTTTCCATGCGGACGTTTTATCATCTGCTGGGAATTGAATTGGTGAAAAATCATAAATATCCATATAGTCTGGCACAACGATAATTCCACCCGGGTGCTGCCCTGAAGTCCGTTTCACGCCTGTACACCCTGATACGAGACGATCAATCTCAGCTCCTCGATAGTGAAGATCATGATCACCCATATATCCCTTTACATAGCCATACGCCGTTTTCTCAGCAACAGTACCAATTGTTCCTGCACGAAACACATTGTCTTCCCCGAACAGTTCCTTCGTGTAGTTATGAGCACGAGGCTGATATTCACCTGAGAAGTTCAAATCAATATCGGGTACCTTATCGCCTTTAAACCCAAGGAACGTTTCAAAGGGAATGTCGTGACCATCTTTTGTAAGAGGAATATTACAATCTTCACAGTTTTTATCAGGAAGATCGAACCCTGATCCTACTGACCCATCATCAAAGAACTGCGATTTCTTACAAGAAGGACAGACGTAATGCGGCGGCAATGGGTTAACTTCCGTAATTTCTGTCATGGTCGCCACAAAAGAGGACCCTACTGAACCACGAGATCCTACTAGATAGCCGTCGTTTAACGACTTTTTTACAAGCTTATGAGAAATAAGATAGATAACAGCAAACCCGTGACCGATAATACTCTTTAGCTCTTTTTCAAGTCTTTCTTCAACAATAGTAGGAAGCTCATCGCCATATATACTTCTAGCCATACCGTAGCTCATTTGACGCATTTCTTCATCAGCACCTTCAATTCGAGGTGTGAAAAGATCGTCTTTTATCGGTTTAATGTCATCGATTAAATCAGCCACTACTTGTGGCTTCTGAACGACGATCTCCTTCGCTTTTTCTGCACCAAGGAAATGGAAGCAATCGAGCATTTCGTTCGTCGTTCTAAAGTGAACTTGCGGAAGCGTTTGACGATTTAACGGGTTACCCGCCTGGGCTTTAATTAAAATCTTTCGGTAAATATGATCTTCTGGCTCAAGATAGTGTACATTCCCAGTCGCTACGACGGGTTTATTCAATTTCTCACCAAGCTTTACAATTTTACCGATAATCTCTCTTAAAGCCATTTCATCTTGAACAAGTTCTTTCTCAATTAAATGCATATAATTTTGAGGAGGCTGAACTTCGAGGTAATCATAGAACTTCGCTATGTCCTCAACTTCTTCAGGAGACTTTTGCATCATCCCTTCGAATACTTCCCCTTTATCACATCCAGAACCAATAAGCAGGCCTTCTCGGTACTTCTCCAGCTTAGAACGCGGTATCCGAGCGCTTCGATAAAAATAATCGATATGCGATAGCGAAACAAGCTTAAATAAGTTCTTTAACCCAACATCATTTTTCGCCAAAATAATGGTATGAGACGGACGGGTACGCTGAAAACCGGTTTGGCCCATATTGTCATTTAGCATATTGTGATTCGTTATCTCACGCTCGAGAGCATCCTTCACTAGCTTCCATAATAAATATCCTGTAGCTTCCGCATCATAAATCGCTCGGTGATGTTGAGTAAGATCAATATCAAACTTTTTACATAGCGTGTTTAATCGGTGATTACGCATTTCAGGATAAAGAAAACGAGCCAATTCGAGCGTATCGATAACCGGGTTAGTCGCTTCGCCTAAACCGGCATTACGTAACCCAACATTTAAGAACCCCATATCAAAGCTAGCATTATGGGCAACGAGAATATCATCTCCCATGAATTCATGAAAATCTTTGATCACATCTTCAATCTCAGGTGCATTCGTCACCATATCGTCGGTAATACCCGTTAGTTCAATTGTTGTTGAAGAAAGCGGATGATGCGGATTTGCAAATCGCTCAAATTTGTCAACAATTTCACCATCTTTTAGTTTTACAGCTGCCAGTTCGATGATTTTGTTGTAAACAGCGGACAGCCCGGTCGTTTCAACGTCAAAAACGATGTAAGTACCTGTTTCAAGATCTCGATCTGCTTCATTGTACGCCATCGGGACACCATCATCGACAAGATCAGCTTCAAGACCATAAATAACTTTAACGCCATGCTTTTGACCAGCAGCGTAAGCATCAGGAAATGATTGAACAACATTATGATCTGTAATTGCAATCGCTGGATGTCCCCATTTAGCTGCCTGAGAGATCAACCCTCCAGCTGTACTAACCGCATCCATTTGACTCATTTGCGTATGCGCATGCAGTTCAATTCGTTTCTCATCTTCAGGTGCCTCGTCCTGTCGCAAGTCAGGTTTGATTTCCGTTAAATCATTCCCAATCATGACAAGATCACGAACGAACGTATCATTTTGAATGCCACCGCGAACCTTCACCCAGATGCCTTTTCGAACAGCTTCTAAAATCGGCACATCTTCTTTATCACGAGAGAACATTTTAACTAGAATTGAATCCGTATAATCCGTTATTTTAAAGGTTAATAATGTTCGACCACTTCTAAGTTCCTTCGTTTCGGCGTGGAAAACATAACCTTGAACAGCGATACGACGTTCTTCATCCTGAATCGTTTCGATTGGCACGGGATCTTCTTTAATTTTGTACCCAATGACAAGTGAATCCGGCACGTTCTTGCTTGAAGATTTATCTGCTTTTTCTTTTTCAATCAAAGCTTCCATCATTTTGGATTGATCTTCTTGTTGCTTTTGTTCAACAAACTTCTGGTAATCCTGCTCAGAAGCTTTCACTTCTACTTCAAGCATGTATTTCGGAAAGCCGGCATTTGTGTAACAGTCAGCTAGCGGTGCTGCTAATTTTCTTCTAGCAATCGCTGCTTCTGTTTCATTTCGTACCGTAACGATTAGCTTATTGCCACTAATTTTCGGAGTCTGCTTTTTTAAAACGTTGGTTAAGGACGCAGAATGATCCTGCATTAGTTCCGCAACGTTTTCCCAGTAAGCCATGGCAAGTTCTTCATTTCCTCCTGAGTCCGTAGCAATGCTATAGGTCACTTCGGCAATGTGCTTTAATCCATCCTGCAAACGACTGCGAAATAGCTCGTATACATGAAAAGGAAGAACGTCTGGAAAGTGAAAGTCAAAATGCCACTTCCTCGTTTCTTTATAGACCGTTAACTTTGAAATGTACCCATCCTTGAAGTAGTCAACGAATTTTTCTGGAACCGATATTTGTTGAAGGAGCAGCTGGAGACGTTCTTTCCGTATGTTTAAATCCTGGTCCATTCAATTCTTCCTCCTTCTTAAAATGCGAAGAGGTAGCGAAAAAAAAGGTGGAAGGTACCAATGGCACCTATCCACATTTTTAGTTCATTTGTGTTAAAAGCTGCTGGATTGTCTTGTTCAAGTCATTAACTGGAACTTCCATCGACTCACCAGTATCTCTTCGCTTTACTTCGACTATCTTTTCATTAGCTTTCTTACCTACGATCACTCTTATCGGAAGTCCGATGAGGTCGGCATCTTTAAACTTAACGCCCGCACGCTCTTTGCGATCGTCGTAAAGAACATCGTAGCGCTCTTCACGCAACGTACCATAAAGACGATCAGATAAAGCTGTCTGCTCATCATCTTTCACATTAATCGTAATCAAATGAACATCAAACGGGGTCACAGCTAGTGGCCATCTAAGTCCATTGTCATCTGCATTTTGTTCAGCAATAGCTGCGAGCGTTCTTGAGACTCCGATGCCGTAACAGCCCATGATCATCGGTTTCGCTTTTCCACCTTCGTCAAGGTAAGACGCGCCCATTGTTTCACTATATTTTGTACCAAGTTTAAATACCTGTCCAATTTCAATGCCTTCTGCAAATACAATCGTACCGTTCCCATCAGGAGATGGATCTCCTTCTTGAATAAAGCGAAGGTCTTCATAACGTTCGATATCAAGGTCACGCTCCGGATTCACATTTTGGTAAGCATGCTTACCAGTTAAAGAGCCATTTACAATCGAACTAACGCCATGATCGGCCATAATCTTTCCACTAAATGTTTTCACATCTACTTCTTCGTTTATTACTTCCACCATATCGGTGCCAAAAAGGTTTTTCACCTTAATGTCATTTAATTGATGATCGCCTCTTACTAGAACAAGAATTGTTTCCTCTTGTACTTTAAGTAGGGTTGCATGAATTTGGCGATCTGCTGAAGCTTCACCTTCTCCTTCAGTTAAAGAAGCTTCTGCCTCATCTGGTTTCTGATAAGTAACGTGGACCTCTGCCATCTCAATATTAGCAGCATAATCCGAGGAGTCGCTGTATGCAATCGTATCTTCTCCAACGCTAGAAAGTGCCATAAATTCTTCTGTATCTTTTCCACCCATTGCTCCAGAATCGGCCACAACTGGACGGAAGTTTAAACCAAGTGTTGTGAAGATACGGCTATACGCGCTATGCATCATCTGATATGCCTCATCAAGCTGCTCATCAGAAGAATGGAAAGAGTAAGCATCTTTCATAATAAATTCTCTGCCACGCAGCAATCCAAAGCGAGGACGACGCTCATCGCGATACTTTGTTTGAATCTGATATAACGTAACAGGCAACTGCTTGTACGATTTTAGCTCATCTCGAACAAGACTCGTAATTAATTCTTCATGCGTTGCCCCAAGTGCGAATGGTCGTCCGTGACGATCTTTTAATCGCATTAATTCAGGTCCATAAACATCCCATCGACCTGTTTCCTGCCACAATTCAGCTGGCTGAATCGCTGGCATTAAGAGCTCCTGCGCCCCAACTCCATCGAGCTCTTTACGAATTACTTCTTCGATTTTCATTAATACTTTTTTGCCTAATGGAAGGTATGAATAAATACCTGACGCATTTTGACGCATAAAACCCGCTCGGACAAGGAGCTGATGACTTTTAATTTCTGCATCAGCTGGATTGTCACGAAGGGTTGGATTAAAGTATTTTGATTGTTTCATCTCCTGCACCTCATTTCATTCTTAAAACGGGTCCTGTCGCTCTTATAAGAAGAAGCGCTGGATATCATTCCATGTTACAACTAACATAAGCAACATGAGGAACGAAAAGCCAATAAAGTGAACAAGGCTTTCCTTTTGGGGATCGATTGGTTTTCCTCGTAATGCTTCAACACCAATGAAGAGAAGTCTACCGCCATCAAGTGCCGGAAGCGGCAATAAATTAAAGATCCCGAGATTAATGCTTAAGAAGCCAGCCCATCTCATTAGGACATAAAGACCACCTGATGCTGCTTCTTCCGTATAACTATAAATACCTACTGGTCCAGAGAAGGCATCGATCGAAAGTTGGCCTGTAACAAGTTGTCCAAGTCCTACAAAGATCGCCTTTCCAAATTCATAGGTTGAAGTAAATCCAAAGACAATGGAATCCAAGAAATTCACCTGATATTCAGGTGCAACACCAATTCGACCAACCGACTGGTTTTCTGAGAGCTCCTGTTTTTCAGGAGTAATCGATAGGGAAACATTCTCTCCTTCACGATCCACATTAAAGCCAAGTTGGTTATTGGCATTTTCCTGGATAATCGAGGTCATTTGATTCCATCCCGTTATTTCGGTTCCATTGATTTCAGTAATCACGTCACCGTTCATCATACCTGCTTGTTCAGCAGGACTTCCATCAACGACTTCTTTCACTTGATTCGTCGGCGTACCCTGTAATAAACCGAGTGCAATAAAAATCACGATCGCTAACAAGAAATTCATTACCGGCCCAGCAAAAATAGCCAGGAAACGATCCCAAAGCGATTTTGATCCGAATTGACGATCGTATGGCGCAATTTGGAATTCTGAACCGTCCATCACATAATGAGACGTCTCATCAATCGGATAGACAACAGCGGGTTCATCTTCACCTTCATAGCCTTTAATAAAAAGGCCACGCTCAAGATCAGCGTCTTCCACCGTTACTTCTTTTAAATTAGGATAAGCTGACTTTTGGTTAATCACAATCTTTGACACTTTGTTTTGATCATTGAAAAGAAGACCAACACGCTGACCTGGTTTTAACTCAATCATTTCAGGATCTTCTCCGGCCATTCGGACAAATCCACCAAGAGGTAGGAGCCTGATTGTGTAAACCGTCTCCCCTTTTTTAAATGTGAAGATTTTCGGTCCGAAGCCTATTGCGAATTCTCGACACAAGATCCCCGCACGCTTTGCGAGAAGCAAGTGACCCAATTCATGGAAAAAAACGAGTGCTCCGAATATGATAATGATCGAAATCACAGTGTTCATATCCACTTACCACCTTTATTTAATTAATGACTGA
Source organism: Bacillus sp. N1-1 (assembly GCF_009818105.1). Taxonomy (NCBI): domain Bacteria; kingdom Bacillati; phylum Bacillota; class Bacilli; order Caryophanales; family Bacillaceae; genus Bacillus; species Bacillus sp. N1-1. Next base: position 1,961,472 of record NZ_CP046564.1, on the reverse strand, counting down.
ACTCGTAATCTTGTTTCAGAATCAACTTCAAGTATTTCTTCAAGCGACGCATTTTGAATGATCTCATGTTTCTCCATCGCTTTTTCTACGAGCTCTTCGATCGTTAAGAAATCGATTTTCCCCTCAAGAAATGCGGCAACGGCCGTTTCATTTGCTGCATTTAATACGGCTGGAAGTGAACCACCAGCACGGCCAGCGTCATAAGCTAGCTTTAATGCACGGAAGCGGTTGTAATCCACTTTTTCAAAATGTAATTGACCAACTTCCCATAAGTTTAACCGTTTTGCATTTCTGATTTCAAGTCGATCAGGATAGCTAAGTGCATATTGAATTGGAATTCGCATATCCGGAGTACCTAGATGCGCCATGACGCTCCCGTCTATGTACTCTACCATTGAGTGAATGATACTTTCTTTATGAAGCACGACATCAATTTGATCATATGGCGTTCCAAATAACCAATGGGCTTCAATCACTTCTAGTCCTTTGTTCATCATCGTTGCTGAATCGATCGTAATTTTAGCTCCCATCGACCAGTTTGGGTGATTTAAAGCATCGTGAACGCTAACTCCAGTTAGCTCTTCTCGTTTCTTATCTCGGAAACTACCGCCTGAAGCCGTTAAAATAAGTCGTTCCATTTGATCCTGCTTTTCACCATTCAAACACTGAAACAGTGCTGAATGTTCACTATCTACTGGCAAAAGGGCAGATCCATGTTTTTTTGCAGCTTCTGTTACGAGATGGCCTGCTGTAACGAGCGTTTCTTTATTCGCAATTGCAATTGTCTTTCCCTGTTCAATCGCTGATAAAGTTGGAGAAAGGCCGATACTTCCAAGAATTGCGTTAACGAGAACGGTTGATTCATGATGGCAAGCAACTTCTAAAAGCCCTTCATCTCCATAAACAATTTTCGTTTTCCTTGAAATCGTTCTTCTGAGTGAATCAGCATCTTCTTTCTTTTGGACAGACAATAACTTTGGCTTAAACTCTTCCGCTATTTCTACCGCTTTTTCAACATTTTTTCCAACGGAAAATGCGACAAGGGAAAACATATCAGGATGCATTCTTATGATATCGAGAGTCTGAACACCGATCGAGCCAGATGCTCCAAGTAAACTAATTTTCTTCAAAAAATTCGTTCCTCCAATCCACTCTGTTTCGACTATACCAGGTTAAGTAAATGCAGAAGGGGGAGAACGAATATAAGACTATCAAATCGATCAAGTATCCCTCCGTGCCCTGGTAAGATACTGCCGGAATCTTTCACTCCATAATGACGCTTAAACGCAGATTCAACAAGATCACCAATCTGTCCAAAAACAGATGTTAACACCGATACGATTATGACAACAACCATGGATTCATATACCGGATAAATCAGTTGAAAAACAATCCCTACGATTAAGGCCATCACAACGCCACCAACTGCACCTTCAACGGTTTTGTTTGGAGATATATGTGGCCAAAGTTTTTTCTTACCGAGTGATCGTCCCACAAAATAGGCTCCAGAATCAGATGCCCATATGAGAAAAATAATAAAGAACAAATGAATCATGCCGTCTAAATTACTTTCACCAAGATAACGTGTTGCTGTGAAATAATAAAAACCTAAACCAACATAGAGCGATGCCATCATAATAAAAGAGCTTTCATCAAAACTATACTTATTTTTCGTCAGAACCGTCATTGCAAGTAGAATGAGCAATCCGAAGAATAAGAGATCAATTTTGGTAAAAACAGATGATGTTAGTGAAGCAATCCAGTCATCAGGCATGACAAGAATCCACGTTCCGACGATAGCAAGTAAGCCAGGAAGTGAAACTAATGTGATTTTCTTCATCAGTAACAGTTCAACCATTCCAACTGTGGCAACTAGCGCCATCAAAAGAATGAACGGCCAGTCTCCAATTACAATCATTCCTAACAAGAGGGCGCCAAAAATCACACCCGTTATAACACGTTGTTTCATTACATTAATGTCCTCCTACACTTACACCCCGCCGTAACGTCTTCCTCTTCGCTGATATTCCTGTACGGCTTCAACAAAATGGTGCTCTGTAAAATCAGGCCATAGAACTTCTGTAAACCATAGTTCTGTGTATGCCAGCTGCCAGAGCATAAAGTTACTTAAGCGTATTTCTCCGCTTGTCCGTATAAGCAAATCCGGATCCGGATATTGACTACTGAGTAAATAGGAAGAAATTCTCTCTTCCGTAATCTCTTCTTCTGTCAGTATCCCCTTTTTCACATCACTTAATAACCGCTGCATGGCCGTCTTCATTTCATGACGACTGCCGTAGTTTAGTGCGAAATTAAGAATAAGTCCGGTATTATCTTTCGTTTCTTCTACTGCCTTGCTAATGGCTTTGAACGTATGGGGGGGCAGCTGCTCTCGTTCTCCCATAATTCGTACTTGAACATTCTGCTCAATTAATTCTGGCAGGTGGCTAAGTAGAAATTGTTCTGGGAGCTTCATCAAAAAGTCTACTTCCTCTTTCGGTCGTTTCCAATTTTCAGTTGAAAAGGCATAGAGCGTCAAATATTGAACGCCTAGATCATTTGCCTTCCGAACGATCTTCTTCACTACCTTCACACCTTCACGGTGGCCAGCCACACGTGGGAGACCTCGCTTCTTGGCCCAGCGTCCATTGCCATCCATAATGATCGCAATATGCCCTGGGATATTAGCAGATGTGTTAATTTCTAATTGTTCCTCATCTTCATTCTTTCTCATCCAGTTCGAGAACTTCCCAAGCATTGCAAATCCTCCATTGTGTCACTTACTTAACAAAAAAACCCCCTGTGGGAAAAGAGGGTCCTTTTATTATCTTATTTTACATGTTATTGATTTAGACTTCCATGATTTCTTTTTCTTTATCAGCAGCAATGCTGTCAGCTTCAGCTACATATTTGTCAGTAAGCTTCTGCACATCGTCGTTTCCGCGGCGAAGTTCATCTTCTGTAATGTCGCCATCTTTTTCTTGTTTCTTTAACTCATCATTTGCATCGCGGCGAATGTTACGGATAACAACTTTGCCTTCTTCAGCATATTTCTTAACGAGTTTAACAAGATCTTTACGACGCTCTTCCGTAAGTGCTGGGATTGTAAGACGAATGACATTTCCATCATTAGAAGGTGTTAGACCAAGATCAGATTTAAGAATGGCTTTTTCAATATCGCCAATCGCAGTTTTGTCGTAAGGTTGGATCAATAGCATACGCGCTTCTGGAACTGAAACACCAGCAAGTTGGTTAACAGGTGTTGGAGCACCGTAGTAGTCCACTTGAACTTTATCAAGTAGAGAAGCATTTGCTCTTCCTGCTCGTAGTGTCGCTAGCTCACGCTTTAAGCTTGAAATTCCATTTTGCATACGTTCTTCAGCGTTTTTCAAGATTTCTTTCGTCATCTTAATTTCTCCCCTTTACTACTGTTCCAATTTCTTCGCCACAAATGGCGCGCTTAATATTACCTTCTTCCATGATAGAGAAGACAACAAGTGGAATATCGTTGTCCATGCAAAGTGAAGAAGCTGTGGAGTCCATTACAGCTAAACCTTCCTTGAGTACATCGAGGTAAGAAAGAGTGTCATACTTCTTCGCAGTTGTGTCAACTGTTGGATCGGCTGTATAAACGCCGTCTACGTTGTTTTTCGCCATTAAAATAACATCTGCTTCAATTTCTGCCGCACGCAATGCTGCAGTCGTATCTGTCGAGAAGTATGGGTTACCAGTACCTGCTGCAAAAATGACAACGCGTTTTTTTTCAAGGTGACGAATGGCTTTACGACGGATGTACGGCTCAGCTACCTGTCTCATTTCAATTGAAGTTTGAACACGCGTTTCAACTCCAATGCTTTCAAGGCTATCCTGCATTGCAAGTGAATTCATTACAGTAGCAAGCATCCCCATATAATCAGCAGTCGTACGATCCATTCCCATTTCACTGCCTACTTTTCCACGCCAGATGTTTCCACCGCCTACAACAACAGCAACTTCTACACCCATTTCATGAATTTCCTTCACCTGTGATGCGATAGACTGAACGATTGAAGGAGATATTCCCTGACCTTCTCCACCGGACAATGCTTCTCCGCTTAATTTTAACACAACGCGTTCATACTTGGCTCCGCTCATTTTAACCCTCCAGCATGTTTATCAGTATTTGTTCTTGAAAAATAGGGAACACAGCGTGTTCCCTATCATTGTTTTACTTCTTCACTTGAGACATAACTTCTTCAGCGAAGTTATCTTCACGTTTCTCCATGCCTTCGCCAACTTCGTAGCGGATGAATCCTTTTACAGTAGCGCCTTTAGACTCTACATACTTTCCTACTTTTTGATCAGTGTCTTTAACAAACGGCTGATCTACTAGAGAAATTTCTTCGAAGAATTTGTTGATACGGCCTTCTACCATTTTCTCAACAATTTTCTCAGGCTTACCTTCGTTAAGAGCCTGTTGCTTAAGAACTTCGCGCTCACGCTCAACTTCTTCAGCTGGAACAGCATCGCGAGATACGAAACGAGGGTTAACTGCCGCTGTGTGCATTGCTACGTCTTTCGCTACTTCTTCATCAGTCGTGCCTTCAAGAAGTGTTAGTACACCGATGCGTCCACCCATATGAAGGTAAGCGCCAAATGCGTCTGCATCAGTTTTTTCAACGATTTGGAAGCGACGAAGAGAAATTTTCTCTCCAATTTTTGCGATTTTATCATTCAAATATTCAGTCACTGTTTGTCCGTTTTCCATTTTGCTTTCAAGAGCTGCATCTACAGACTCAGGGTTTGCTTTAAGGAGGTGTTGAGAGATTTCGTTGATTAAAGAAGTAAAGCTCTCGTTCTTTGCAACGAAGTCAGTTTCAGAGTTAATTTCAGCAATTACTGCTTTGTTTCCTTCAACAGCGATCGTTGCAAGACCTTCTGCTGCTACGCGGTCAGCTTTTTTCGCTGCTTTCGAGATACCTTTCTCACGAAGCCAGTCAATTGCCTTGTCCATGTCACCATCGTTTTCAGTTAGTGCTTTTTTGCAATCCATCATTCCTGCGCCTGTTTGTGCACGCAATTCTTTTACCATTTGAGCTGTTACTGCCATTAGTAATTCCTCCTTGAATTATGATATGTAATCATACCCTTTTGGGTTAAAAAAAGGTGATAAAGGGGTTAGAGTTCCCCTTTATCACCCCTTTGTGTTCTTATACAGATGTTTCTTCAGTTTCTACCGCTTCAACTTCTGCTTCTTCTTCTACTTTGCTAACTTCGATAACAGCGTCAGCCATTTTAGCAGTAAGAAGTTTCACAGCGCGGATTGCATCGTCGTTACCAGGGATAATATAGTCGATCTCATCTGGATCACAGTTTGTATCCACGATCGCAACGATAGGGATATTAAGCTTACGAGCCTCAGCAATAGCGATACGCTCTTTACGAGGGTCGATTACGAACAATGCGTCTGGAACGCCGTTCATATCTTTAATACCACCAAGGAATCTTTCAAGGCGATCCATTTCTTTTTTAAGAAGGATAACTTCTTTTTTAGGTAGTACTTCGAAAGTACCGTCTTCTTGCATCTTCTCAAGGCTCTTCAGGCGGTTAATACGCTTTTGAATTGTTTCAAAGTTCGTAAGCGTTCCACCCAACCAGCGTTGGTTGATGTAGTATTGACCAGCACGGATCGCTTCATCCTTAACGGAATCTTGCGCTTGCTTTTTTGTACCTACGAAAAGAACTTTACCACCGTCCTGAGCGATGTCACGAACGAAGTTATAAGCCTCTTCGACTTTCTTCACTGTTTTTTGAAGGTCGATAATGTAGATACCGTTTCTTTCAGTGAAGATATAAGGTTTCATTTTCGGGTTCCAACGACGAGTCTGGTGACCGAAGTGTACCCCAGCTTCAAGAAGCTGTTTCATAGAGATTACTGCCATGATTGTGTTCCTCCTAATGGTTTTTTTATCCTCCGCTTGCATCTATTTCAGAAAAAACTGCGTCTGCAGCACCACTTTCCAAATCAACAAGCGTGTGTGATTAACACCGTTGATTAATATATCATATCATGTGACAAGTCGCAAGTTTAAATCTTAAATTCCACGAATACCTATACTAACTTACTCTCACAGTACATATAAAAGCTTAGCAATCCAAAGAACCACTCATAAAAGTAATGTTGAAAATACCACATTCTATTAAAAACGCTCCGAGAGTTCTCGGAGCGTTTGATCGATTATTGGGTCTTCAGTTTTGATAGTTCTACAAGAAACTTGTCGTTAAGAACTTTAATATAAGTTCCTTTCATTCCTAGAGAACGAGACTCAATAACACCAGCACTCTCAAGCTTACGAAGAGCGTTTACGATTACAGAGCGTGTGATCCCTACGCGATCAGCAATTTTACTTGCAACGAGAAGGCCTTCGTTTCCTTCAAGTTCTTCGAAAATGTGCTCAATTGCTTCAAGTTCACTATAGGAAAGAGAAGAAATCGCCATCTGAACGACTGCTTTGTTTCTTGCTTCTTCTTCAATTTCTTCGGCTTTCTCATGAAGAATCTCCATCCCAACTACGGTTGCTCCGTACTCAGCTAATAAAAGATCATCATCTGAGAATGAATCGCTTAGACGAGAAAGAATGAGCGTACCTAGACGGCTCCCACCACCAACGATTGGTACAATCGTTGTTAGACCTTTTTCGAAAAGATCACGATTCTCTACAGGGAAAGCTGTGTATTCGCTTGTAATATCAAGGTTCGAAGACGTTTCACCAATATTAAAGAGATTCTGCGTATATTCTTCAGGAAACTGGCGCTCTGAGAACATATTCTTCATACGTTCGTTCTCAATTTCTTGATTAATTGCGATGCCAAGTAATTTACCTCTGCGGCTTACAACATATACGTTTGCCATAATAGCGTCACGTAGCGTTTCTGCCATATCGGTAAAGTTAACTGGCCCCTCTGACTTTTGTAGCATACCATTAATTTTTCTTGTTTTTTCAAGTAAATTCATTGTTTTGTCCTCCTGTATGTATTATAGGATGTATTGGCTGAGGTCACGGTTCTTCGCAATAGAAGCTAACTTTTCCTCAACATACTCTGGTGTGATTGTAATGCTGTCTAGATTAATGTCCGGTGCTTCGAATGAAAGATCTTCAAGAAGCTTTTCTAAAATTGTATGAAGTCTTCGCGCACCAATATTATCCGTGTCCTGGTTCACTTCTGTAGCAATTGTAGCAATTTTAAGAATAGCATCGTCAGAAAATTCAACTTTAATACCTTCAGTTTCTAATAAAGCTGTATATTGCTTCACAAGAGCATTATCGGGCTCTGTTAAAATCCGCTTAAAATCGTCTACCGTTAAACTTGATAGCTCTACGCGAATTGGGAAACGCCCCTGTAGCTCAGGGATCAGATCAGATGGTTTTGACATATGGAAAGCTCCTGCAGCCATAAATAAAATGTGATCTGTTTTAACAGGTCCATATTTTGTTGTTACTGTTGAGCCTTCTACAATCGGTAAAATGTCTCTTTGAACACCTTCTCTTGAAACATCAGCTGATTGCTGGCTTTTCCCAGCTACCTTATCAATTTCATCAATGAAGATGATACCCGATTGTTCTGTCTTTGAAACAGCATCTTGGGCAACTTCGTCCATATCCACCAGTTTTGCTGCTTCGTCCTGCGTTAAAACTTTTCTTGCTTCTGAGACAGGCAGCTTACGCTTTTTCTTCTTTTTGGGCATAATGTTGCCGAGCATATCCTGCATGTTCATACCCATTTGTTCCATACCAGCGCCCTGGAACATATCCATCATGGAGTTGTTTTGCTCCTCAACTTCCACTGTAATCATGCGATCTTCCAGTTCGCCAAGTGCGAGCTGCTGAGCCATTTGCTTCCGCCTAGATGCAATGGACTGATCTTCACTTGCGGACTGGTTCGCTGTTTCCTCTTGTCCTTGATTACCAAATAACATTTCAAGCGGATTTTTGTATTGGGTTTGCTTTTTACTAGAAGGTACAAGCAATTCCACAATGCGTTTGTTCGCATTTTCTTCCGCCTTGCCCTTCACCTGTTCCATACGATCTTCTTTGACAAGCCTGATTGATGTTTCCACGAGATCACGAACCATCGATTCCACATCTCGACCAACATAACCTACTTCAGTAAATTTTGTTGCTTCAACTTTAATGAATGGCGCATTGACAAGGCGAGCAAGTCGACGTGCTATCTCAGTCTTACCTACGCCTGTAGGTCCAATCATTAAGATGTTTTTCGGATTCACTTCATCCTTCAGTTTGTCGCTCAGCTGGCTACGGCGGTATCGATTTCTTAATGCCACTGCGACAGCCTTCTTTGCGTCATTCTGACCAACAATATACTGATCAAGCTTTTCAACAATTTGTCTCGGTGTTAATGGATTAGACATACGATCTCCTCCAAAGATACATTTTATATACTAAATGGTTTCTACGATAATTTGATCATTCGTGTACACGCATATTTCAGATGCAATTTCCATAGATGCTCGCGCAATTTCTTCAGCGGTTTTGTTATCACTATAACGCTTAAGTGCTCTGCCTGCTGAAAGAGCGTAGTTTGATCCTGAACCAATTGAAAGAATGCCATCATCAGGTTCAATCACTTCACCAGTACCTGAGATAAGCAATAGCTCATCTTTGTTCATTACAATTAGCATTGCTTCAAGCTTTCTTAACACGCGATCACTGCGCCACTCTTTAGCAAGTTCCACAGCTGCACGTTGAAGGTTGCCACCAAATTCCTCAAGCTTGCTCTCAAATTTCTCAAAAAGAGTAAAAGCATCAGCAACGGATCCAGCAAATCCCGCAACTACTTTTCCATGAAAAAGCCTTCTTACTTTCTTAGCTGTATGCTTCATGACCACAGCATTTCCGAATGTAACCTGACCGTCACCAGCCATTGCACACTCACCATTATGCTGAACGGCAAATATCGTTGTAGAATGAAAGTCTCCCATAAGTTCCTCCTCCCGAGCCCTTAAGCTCTTGGGTGATGGTTCATGTATATATTTCGCAATCGATCTCCCGTCACGTGGGTATAGATCTGAGTAGATGATAAATCAGAATGCCCTAATAGCTCCTGCACAGAACGTAAGTCTGCCCCTTCATTCAGCAAATGCGTTGTGAATGTGTGTCTCATCACATGCGGGCTTATATGTACATGCAAAGAAGCATCTTTTACAATCTTATCTAAAATTGTACGAACACCTCTTGCCGTCACACGACTACCTCTAAAATTTAGGAACAGGGCTTTTGTCGGCTCTTTCCCTGACGATAGCAACTGTTCTCGTCCATCATGAATGTACTCTTTCATTGCATCTATAGCGAAACTCCCTATTGGTACATACCTTTCCTTACGTCCTTTACCAAGTACAAAAATCGTTCCAATCGCAAAATCAATGTCTTCCAAATTAAGCCCAACACACTCACTCACTCGTATGCCACACCCGTATAGTACTTCGAGCAGCGCTCTGTCGCGTTGACCAAGCGGCTTCGTTGTATCTGGCGTGTCAAAAAGCACGTTAAGTTCTTTTTCGTACAAAAATTGCGGAAGACGTTTTTCTTGTTTTGGCAGCGAACTCATTGTAAAGGGATTAATCTCTACGATGTTCTCACGTAAAAGGAATCGATATAAGCTTCGTAACGTTGAAATTTTTCTTGCTGCTGTTTTTCTTGCGTAACCTCGCTCATGAAGCTCAGTTAAATAAATTCTGACATCTGCATAAGAAACAGCAGCAAAGACATCAATAGTCTGCTGCTTCATAAAAGACCTGAAATGTTCAATATCCTGTAAGTAACCTGAGATCGTATGTGGTGAACAATTCTTTTCAATCTGAAGATACTCAGAAAATGATTGAATATGAGCTTGTTGATTGTTATTCATCGTTATCACCTCAAAAGGCTTCTAAATCGTAACACAATTTAGAAGCCTTAGCAATAGAAATTTACAATCTTTTTACAAAATTCTGAATTGTTTCTAAGGCTCGATTCGCGATCGTTTCGTTGCGTTCTTTTTTGCTTTTGATCCGCGTTTCAAGTGGTGGAAACAAACCAAAGTTAGCGTTCATCGGTTGGAAATTATCTGGATTCGCTGTCGTAATATAATTCGCTAAGCTACCAAGTGCCGTTTCTTCAGGAAATACCAATGGCTCTTCATCATTCATGAGCCGAGCAGCATTAAACCCAGCGATCAAACCTGATGCCGCCGATTCAACATAGCCTTCAACACCCGTCATTTGACCAGCGAAAAAGAGATTTTCACGTTCTTTATACTGATAGGTTGGTTTTAATAGATTAGGCGAGTTAATGAACGTATTCCGGTGCATCACGCCATAACGAACAATATCAGCATTCTCAAGACCCGGAATTAAGCGAATCACTTCTTTTTGTGGTCCCCATTTAAGGTGCGTCTGGAAACCAACGATGTTGTAAAGCGTACCGGACGCATTATCCTGTCTTAGTTGCACGACCGCATAAGGACGCTTACCTGTGCGAGGATCTTCTAATCCAACAGGCTTAAGAGGACCAAACGTCATCGTTTTCTGTCCACGTTGGGCCATGACTTCAATCGGCATACAGCCCTCAAAGAAAATTTCCTTCTCAAATTCTTTTAACGGAACCGTTTCAGCGGATATAAGCGCTTCGTAGAACGTGTTAAACTCTTCCTCCGTCATTGGACAGTTTAAGTACGCTGCTTCTCCCTTATCGTAACGGGACTTCTTGTACACTTTGTCCATATCAATGCTTTCTGTTTCAATGATAGGCGCAGCAGCATCATAGAAGTATAAATACTCTTCACCACTTAGCGCCTTCAACTGATCAGATAAATCTTTCGATGTAAGAGGACCTGTTGCAATAATTGTTGGTCCATCAGGGATTTTTGTGCACTCTTCTGAAAAAACCGTTACGTTAGGATGGTTTTTAACATTCTCCGTTACTTTAGCGGCGAATTCATGGCGATCGACTGCAAGTGCACCACCAGCAGGGACCGCACATTCATCAGCCGAGTTAATAATAACAGAGTCCATCTTTCGCATTTCTTCTTTTAACACTCCGACTGCGTTTGTTAACGTATTCGCTCTTAGCGAGTTACTGCACACAAGCTCCGCAAATTTATCAGTATGGTGAGCAGGCGTTTGCTTCTTTGGACGCATCTCATAAAGATGAACATCCACTCCTCGCTTTGCAAGCTGCCACGCGGCTTCACTTCCAGCAAGTCCAGCGCCGATCACCGTCACGTGTTTACTCATTGCTAAAACCCCTTACTAATTTTCTTCTTCAACGAAATCACAGTTCACACACTTGATTTCTTTCTTTTTCTTCGTTTTCTTCTCAACAAGTAAGTCACCGCATTTAGGACATGGACGTTTGATCGGTTTATCCCACGATAGGAAATCACATTCAGGAAAACGATCACAACCATAGAAAAGGCGATTTTTCTTACTTTTACGTTCAACGACATTACCTTCTTTACACTTCGGACAAGTAACGCCAACTTCTTTTAGAATCGGTTTTGTATTGCGACAATCAGGGAAGTTTGAGCAAGCCATAAACTTTCCATAACGTCCCATCTTAATTACCATTGGAGAGCCGCACTTCTCACAATCTTCTCCAGCGGGTTCGTCTTTAATTTCGACTTCCTTCATTTCTTCCTCTGCTACCTTAAGGCGCTGTTCGAAGTTTTGATAAAATTCGTTGATGACAGAAATCCATTCTGCCTCGCCATCCTCGATTTTGTCAAGATCATTTTCTAAGCCAGCCGTAAATTCAATGTTGATAATATCCTGGAAGAACTCCAAAATCAGCTCTAACACTATTTCGCCAAGTTCAGTTGGAACAAATTTCTTATCTTCTAACGCAACGTATCCTCTACGCTGAATCGTATCGAGGGTTGGTGCATAAGTAGATGGTCTTCCTATACCGAGTTCCTCCATTGTTTTAACAAGGCGAGCTTCCGAATACCTCGGCGGCGGCTGTGTGAAGTGCTGTGTCGGATCAATTTCTGAAGTAGATACGTTCATTCCTTCTTCAAGGTCAGGAAGCATTTTATCTTCTTCCTTTTTATTGTCATCATTTCCTTCAACATACACCTTCATAAACCCTTTAAATTTCACTTTAGAACCAGTCGCACGGAAAATCGTTCCGTTGTTTTCTAGATCAACGCTCATCGTATCCATGATAGCCGGCGCCATCTGGCTCGCTACAAAACGCTCCCAGATAAGCTTGTATAAACGCAGTTGATCACGCTTTAAGTATGCCTTCATTTCAGATGGATCACGCATAACCGATGTGGGTCGAACCGCTTCGTGAGCATCTTGTGATTTTCCTGACTGTTTCTTAGTAGGTTTTTTAGCTGATAAGTATGTGTCGCCATATTTACCTTGAATGTATTCTTTCGCTTCATCCTTCGCCGTTTCAGAAATACGTGTTGAGTCAGTTCGCATGTACGTAATTAAACCAACCGTTCCCTGCTTTCCGATTGCGATCCCCTCATAAAGTTGCTGAGCGAGCATCATCGTTTTCTTCGCGCGGAAATTAAGTTTTCTCGCCGCTTCCTGCTGAAGAGAAGATGTAGTAAAAGGTAGGGCCGGGTTTCGTTTACGTTCCTTCTTTTGAACAGACTGGATATTAAACTGATCGCCTTCAATACGTTTTAGAACATTGTCGACATCTTCACGGGATTGCAGATCCGTTTTCTTTCCATCTACTCCGTAGAAACCAGCCTCGAATTGTTCTCCATCTTTTTCAAACGACGCTTTGATTTTCCAATACTCTTCTGCTTCAAAATTTTGAATTTCTTTTTCTCTTTCAATAATAAGGCGAACTGCAACGGATTGAACTCGTCCAGCACTTAAACCTTTTTTTACTTTTTTCCATAATAATGGACTAATGTTATACCCAACTAAACGGTCTAAGACACGTCTTGCTTGCTGAGCATCGACTAGATCCATGTTAATCGGTCTCGGTTGCTTGAACGCATCCTTTACCGCATCTTTTGTAATTTCATTAAAGACAACCCTGCACTCTGTTTGCTCGTCAATTTTTAAGCTGTGAGCAAGATGCCATGCAATCGCTTCCCCTTCGCGATCGGGGTCAGCTGCGAGATAGACTTTCTTCGCTTTTTTTGCTGCATCTTTGATTTCTTTTAGGACAGGGCCTTTCCCGCGTATTGTTATATATTTAGGAGCATAGTTGTTTTCCACATCAACGCCCATCTGACTTCTAGGAAGGTCAATGACGTGACCTAATGAGGCTTTCACCTGATATTTCTTTCCTAAATATTTTTCAATTGTTTTTGCTTTAGCGGGAGATTCAACAATTACTAGATAATCTGCCACAATACGTTTCCTCCCCCCATTGAGGTAAATTTTAAAATCTTCCTTATTATTCAATAGTCAAAACTTGTTTGTCAAATAGTGCTAGTATCCTTTTCATGAAAATTCGGTAGTTCATTGAGGATGTCATTTGCTTCTAAAACAAGTTTAGCACCCTGCTGAATGAGGCGATTTGTCCCTTCAGCAGACGGATCTGTTATTTTTCCAGGTAAGCAAAATACTTCGCGTCCCTGTTCCATGGCCTGGTCAGCTGTAATGAGCGAACCACTGCGTTTTTGCGCTTCAACGATAAACGTTCCAGCGGATAATCCACTAATAATGCGATTCCGTTCCGGAAAGTGATGTTTTTCAGGTCGACAATTGGGTGGATATTCCGATAAAAGGAGCCCGTCTTTCGCAACGGAAGAAGCTAGCAGCTGGTTTTCTTTCGGATAAATCCATTTAAATCCACCGCCAAGTACAGCGATCGTCCCTGCACCATGATCGAGAGCAAGCTGATGAGCAAGTGTATCAATACCGAGGGCTAGCCCACTAACAATCGTCCATCCACTCGATACGATCGGTGTTAAGATAAGGTTCATCATTTCACGTGCATCTGGTGAATGCTTTCGTGAGCCAACTACGCTCAACAAGCGACGTTCATTTAGAAGCGTGGTATTCCCAATGCAATAAATCACCCACGGTGCATCATAAATATGCGTAAGTTGTTCAGGGTATGCCTTATCAAATCTTGTTATTACGCGAATTTCGCCCGCTTTAAAATGAGCCAATCTCCATGGTTTAATAAAATGAAGATCTTCATATAAATATCCAGCTTGTTCGTTTGATAAACCAAATTGCCTTAACTGAGTAGCAGACATATCATATATGCTTTGAAGCGTTGGGTCAAATATGAGAAAGGATTGCATCAGTTTCCAGGTACACCCCCGGCACTGATGCAACTGAATTAACCGGCTTCTAAATGTTCTCAATCACGGTTCTCTCCTATCAAGAATAAAATTTATCGCATGCCCGCTATGTATAAGAGAAATAGCTCCCAAAACGGGAGCTATTTTGATTAAGCCTTATGTGTTGTGCACTTCTCTAGTAAGCCCTTATCTTCTAAAACAGAAATCAGTGTTTCACCCATTACTGCAGGCGTTGGAGCGACTTTAATTCCACAAGACTCCATTGTCTTGATTTTTTCATCAGCCGTACCTTTACCACCAGAAATAATCGCACCAGCATGACCCATACGTTTTCCTGGAGGCGCTGTTTGACCTCCGATAAAGCCAACTACAGGTTTCGTCATGTTCGCTTTCACCCATTCAGCCGCTTCTTCTTCAGCAGTACCGCCGATTTCACCGATCATGATCACCGCATACGTATCGTCATCTTCGTTAAAAGCTTTCAAGACATCGATAAAGTTCGTGCCATTCACCGGGTCACCCCCAATACCAACGGCTGTTGATTGACCAATACCTGATTCTGAAAGCTGATGAACCGCTTCATACGTTAACGTACCAGAACGAGAAACAACTCCTACGTGACCTTTTTTGTGAATGTACCCAGGCATAATGCCGATCTTACATTCTTCAGGAGTAATCACGCCTGGACAGTTCGGTCCAACAAGACGCGTTTTCTTTCCTTCCATATAACGCTTTACTTTCACCATATCGATAACCGGAATTCCTTCCGTAATACAAATCGCAAGGTCCATTTCAGCGTCTACTGCTTCCATAATGGCATCGGCTGCAAAAGCAGGCGGAACATAAATGACAGAAGCATTAGCGCCTGTTTTTTGAACGGCTTGTTCCACTGTATCAAATACAGGAACGCCTTCCACTTCAGTACCGCCTTTACCAGGCGTTACGCCACCTACAATTTTCGTACCATACTCAAGCATTTGCTGTGTATGAAATAAACCAACAGATCCCGTAATCCCTTGAACGATGACTTTTGTATCTTGATTAATGTATACGCTCATTCCTAGTCCCGCCTTTCTACTTAACTAATGAAACGATTTTTTCCGCGCCGTCAGCCATAGACTCAGCAGCGGTAATATTTAATCCTGAATCTTTCAGGATCTGCTTTCCAAGATCAACATTTGTTCCTTCAAGACGTACAACAAGCGGAATTTCAAGACCTACTTGTTTCGTAGCCTCTACAACACCTTCAGCGATTACATCACACTTCATGATCCCACCGAAAATGTTAACGTAGATGCCTTTTACGTTTTTGTCAGAAAGAATAATTTTGAAAGCTTCCGTTACCTTCTCAGCCGTTGCGCCGCCCCCAACGTCAAGGAAGTTAGCGGGGTCGCCGCCGTAATGCTTGATAATATCCATCGTTGCCATCGCAAGACCTGCACCGTTAACCATACAGCCGATATTGCCATCTAGAGCGATGTAGCTTAACTCATATTTTGATGCTTCGATTTCTTTTGTATCTTCTTCGTCAAGATCACGAAGTTCAAGAATATCTTTATGGCGATAAAGTGCATTTGGATCAAAGTTTAGCTTTGCATCAAGCGCCATTACATTTCCATCACCCGTTGTCACAAGTGGGTTGATTTCAGCAATAGAAGCATCTTTTTCAACAAAAACTTTATACAATCCAAGCATGAACTTTACTGCTTTGTTAATTTGTTCTTTTGGAATATTAATATTAAATGCTAGTCTTCTAGCCTGATAACCTTGAAGACCAACGGCAGGATCAATCACTTCTTTGAAGATCTTCTCGGGGCTATGTTCAGCCACTTCTTCAATTTCAGTTCCACCTTCTTCGGATGCCATCATAACAACACGTGATGTCACACGATCAAGCACAAGGCCAACGTAGTATTCTTGTTTAATATCGCAACCTTCTTCGATAAGTAAGCGCTTTACTTCTTTGCCTTCTGGTCCTGTTTGATGAGTAACAAGTGTTTTTCCGAGGATCTCCTCAGCATATGTACGAACTTCCTCAAGGTTCTTAGCGATTTTAACTCCGCCAGCTTTCCCTCGACCACCTGCATGGATTTGTGCTTTTACAACATAAACACTGCTGTCTAATTGTTTTGCAACGTCCACAGCTTCTTTCGCGGAGTATGCGACTTGTCCATTAGGGACGGATACCCCGTAGCTTCTTAGGACTTCTTTTCCTTGATATTCATGGATATTCATTCTCTCATCCTCCTATCCTAGTCAATCAAATCTTTGACGACGTTTTCATTGTATAGAAAATTCACACCGATTGTCTACCCTTTTGCATAAAGTCTCTTTTCTTTCTTGCAAAAATTGTTCCAATTCATCGTCTGAAAACGAATCATTCCGCTTATTTCACGCTTGTTCTGCGAAAATGAGTGCCACTGGTAAATTTACAATAAACTAAGTAAAATCAAAAAAGAAGAGGGGTCACCTCCCCTCTTCCTGCTCATTTCTTCCCGCTTTCTTAGGCGAGCTTTCTTGCTCCCTCTTCTTATGGTCCGTAATCGTTAATTCTCTTGCTGCTGCTGGGGTATAGACACCAAACTCTTCTCCTGCTTCTTCATAAAAAGATTCATTCTTTTCTTGAGGTCCTGGATCTTTCACAAATAATTGCTCCTTCACATTAGAATAGGTATAGTATCAACCTTTTCTATCTATTCATACGCTTAAACGGTCTCTTACAGGAGCAAATGATTTTCGATGAACTTCTGTAATACCAAATTCATCAAGGGCAGAAAGATGCTCCTTTGTTCCATAGCCTACATGTCGCTCAAATCCATACATTGGATAGGTTTCTGCTAACTTCACCATCATGCGATCACGGGTCACCTTAGCAACGATGGATGCGGCTGCAATACTAACACTTCTGGCGTCCCCTTTAATAAGGGACTCCTGATCGATCTGAAGGGGAATGTGCATGGCATCTACAAGTAAGAAATCAGCTTGTACACGTAACCCCTTGACAGCTTGTTGCATCGCTTTTTTTGTCGCTTGATAAATATTTAATTCATCAATTTCAGCTGCACTAACGACGCCTACTCCGATAGCGACGGCATCCTTATGTATTTGATCAAAAAGGTGATTTAATTTCGCATGCGACAGTTTCTTTGAATCTTGAAGGCCAAGAATCGGCACTTCAGGATCTAATATGACTGCTGAAGCAACGACAGGGCCTGCTAGAGGGCCTCTTCCTACTTCATCGACTCCTGCTATCGAAAGACGACCTTCTCCTCTGTAATGAGCTTCTAGGCCACTCATTTCTTCATGCATCTTAAGAATCTTCATTTTTTCTTGCTCTTTCTTTCCTTCTCTAGCAAGTAAGCGTACTACACCTTTCCGTTCATCTTGCTTCCATTGTTCCCAATCTTTGTTCGTATATTGCCCTTCCTTCAACATTTGATCAATTTCTTTAATCGACTTTAGTTGATCGCTCATATGATCCCCTCTTTCTTATTGTTCACTTAAAAAAAGGTAAGGCTCATGGCCTTACCTTTCTGGCGTTTCTAGCGATACGTCGCCCAATTTACCACTTCGTAGCTCTCGAAGAACGGTTTCAGCTGTTTTATCGTAATCAATCCAGCCACCACTCATTAAAAACCCACGTTTTTTTCCGATTTCATCAAACAACTCCACAACATCTTCCGGAATGTGATCAAGATGATACCGGTCCATTAGTCTATCGGGATAATGTTCACTCATAAACTTGAGCACGAATACCGAAATATCTTGAAAATCAAGAATTTCATCTTTAATTGCCCCCGTAGCAGCAAGCTTATATCCGGTAATTTGATCTTCAAATTTAGGCCAGAGTATTCCCGGCGTGTCGAGAAGATCCATCTCATCTCCCACTTTGATCCACTGTTGCTTCTTTGTAATACCAGGGCGATCACCAGTTTTAGCAATCTTCTTCCCTGCCAAACGGTTAATTAACGTCGATTTCCCTACGTTTGGAATTCCTAAAATTAAAGCACGCACAGCGCGGGGCTTCATGCCTTTCTCAATCATGCGATCAATTTTATCACTCATCAGCTCTCTCGCAGCAGCAGGAATGCTTTTCACGCCTTTACCTGTTTGTGAATCAATCGCTAACGCTTTATGACCCTGTGACTGAAAATAGTACTTCCACTCGGCTGTTTTCTGATTATCCGCCATATCTGCTTTGTTGAGCAAAATGAGTCTCGGTTTTGACGAAACAATTTCATCAATCATCGGATTTCTTGAAGCAAGCGGGATTCGTGCATCCACTAGTTCAATTACAACATCAATCATTTTTAGCTTTTCGGTAATCTCCCGTCGTGCTTTTGCCATATGTCCGGGAAACCATTGAATCGTCATGCAATCTCCACCTATTCTCAAATCATGCGGGAATACACCCCACACTATTCCATTACTTGTATATCATTTAAAGGCCAAAAAATAACGTTTGCTTCTCCTATTACTTTTTCTACAGGAACGAAGCCAATGGATCGACTATCTTTACTATGCTGTCGATTGTCACCCATTACAAACAAATGCCCTTCTGGAACGGTTGCTTCACCAGTTACTCCAGTTAGATCAAAATCATAGGTAAGGTTACCTTCTAATAAATCTTCCTTATATGATTCTAGATAAGGTTCTTTCATTGCTTTACCATTTACGTATAGCATATCACCTTTGTACTCTACCTTATCTCCAGGAAGACCGATCACTCGTTTAATATAATCTTTGCCTTCAGGGGCCTCAAATACAATAATATCGAAACGTTCAGCATCACCAATATTATAACTGATTTTATTCACGATCATCCGATCACGATCTTGCAGCGTCGGCATCATGCTTTCTCCATCAACTACAATAGGAGCAAAAATAAAATAACGAACGGCTCCTGCTAGAATAAAAGCAATAATGAGCGCACGTATCCACTCCCAGGAATCTTTTTTCTCTGCTGATCTGGTGCTTTTCATGCTAGTTCCTCCTAATGAAAGGGTCTTTTTTTACCTATTTCTTTCCCCTTATGCCTTTCCTACAAACCTTCGTAATTCGCTTTATTTTATCACAGAGTGACGTTTTTTTCATATGCCGATTTTTTCAATAGAAAAAAGGAGCCTGGCAATGCAAGCTCCTTCTCCGTGTCTTACTTTATCGAATTTCTTTAATACGAGCGGCTTTACCACGAAGTGCACGCAAGTAGTATAGCTTCGCACGGCGAACTTTACCGCGACGAGCAACTTCAAGCTTAGCAACTTTCGGTGAATGTACTGGGAATGTACGCTCAACACCTACTCCGTAAGAAATCTTACGAACTGTAAATGTTTCGCTGATTCCGCCACCACGTCGTTTAATCACAACACCTTCGAATAACTGAATACGCTCACGAGTGCCTTCAACAACTTTAACGTGAACTTTCACAGTATCTCCTGGTCGGAAATTAGGAAGATCCGACTTAAGTTGGTCTTTTGTGATATCCTGGATTAACTTGTGCATCAAGTAACCCTCCTTCCACACAGATGCTCATATAAATCGTCTTACATTACAGCGGAACATCGTAATACGTGACTAATGCCACAACTGTTATCATAGCATAGCACTTTTTAGATTACAAGAATGAATTCATTCTTTTTCACTCTTTATTTCACTTAATAACTTCTGCTCTTCTTTTGTTAAGTCTTTCTCGTTTAGAAGATCTGACCTTCTATTCAAGGTGCGTCGTAACGACTCTTTGAGACGCCATTTGCGTATCGCCTCATGATTACCAGACATAAGCACATCAGGCACACTCATCCCTTCGTATTCGGCAGGACGAGTATAATGAGGATGTTCAAGTAATCCACTGCTAAAGGAATCCATTGGAGCTGACGTATCATTTCCTAGAACACCAGGGAGAAGTCTAGTTACACTATCAATAACAACCATGCTACCGAGTTCACCACCAGTTAAAACAAAATCTCCAATCGAGATCTCATCCGTGACAAGGTTTGCTCGAATTCGCTCATCGTACCCTTCATAATGACCGCATATGAAAATGAGATGCTCTTCTTTCGCTAATTCTTCTGCCTTCTTCTGTGTAAACCTCTCTCCTTGAGGACACATAAGAATGACACGCGGGCGCTTTCCTTCAGAAAGATCATTGACCGCATCAAAAACCGGCTGAGGCGTTAATACCATTCCAGCGCCACCACCATATGGGTAATCGTCCACGCTTTTGTGTTTGTTCAAACTGTAATCTCTGAAATTGGTTACATTGTAAGAGACGGCTCCATTATCCTGAGCGCGTTTTAAGATAGAATGGTTAAACACGCCTGTAAACATTTCTGGAAACAGAGAAAGCACATCAATTTTCATGCTAATCACGAAGTCCTTCCATCAAATGAACGGTAACTTTCCCTTCCGCTAAATCAACTTGCTTTACAACTTGCTCGATATAAGGCAATAAAAGGTCTTTACCACCGCTTATACTTTGAACTACCCAAACGTCGTTCGCTCCAGGTGATAATATTTCTTTGATTTTCCCTAAATATTCGCCCTCTACTGTATGAACTTCAAGTCCAATGATATCTCGGTAATAGAACTCTTCTTCGGCAAGCCGACCACCTTGATCTTCCTTAACTTTTAGAATGCCTTCCTTCATATGAACCACTTCGTTAATATTATGAAAGCCTTCAAATGTCAGTAAATCAAACTGCTTATGTTTACGGTGAGAGGCAACGGTTAAAGAAACCGGTTCTTCATCCTTAAATAAGTAAAGCTTACTGCCAACCGCATAACGTTCCTCCGGGAAGTCCGTTCTTGAAATCACACGCACTTCTCCTCGCACGCCGTGAGTATTAACGATTTTACCTACATTAAGCCATTCTGTCATATCGTGATATCCTTTCCTGTGGAGTCAGGGACAATGCTTTGCACGATCCCGTCTTTAATGACTATTTTACCTTTTTGCTCTCGCGCATGCCACTTTTCACCAACTCGAACCTCTTGAATCGATTCAATCTCCCCATCGTGGATTTCAGACCCTAGCGATAACTGGTCAAGCTGATCAATTTTAAAATCTAGATAAGACATCCGTTCCGTTCTCGACCGGATTTCTTTTTCAAACTGATCGCCAATCCATTTGTGGTCAGACGGACGCTTTTTTTGCAATCGTTTCATTTCAAATACGAGATGTTCCTTTTCCTGTTGAAGGGCTGAGCGTTCTTTTTGCCATTGATCTAAATAGGAAGCCCGGCTTTGCTCTGTTAAAACTTGTTTCACATCATACGTTACAATGATTTTCATCGCACTGCCCTCCGTATGTAATAATTATCGGTCTTTAAAGTTACAAATAAAAAAGAGGAGTGTAAGCTCCCCTAGA
This sequence comes from Bacillus sp. N1-1, assembly GCF_009818105.1. Classification (NCBI taxonomy): domain Bacteria; kingdom Bacillati; phylum Bacillota; class Bacilli; order Caryophanales; family Bacillaceae; genus Bacillus; species Bacillus sp. N1-1. Next base: position 1,939,841 of record NZ_CP046564.1, on the reverse strand, counting down.
GTATCTCCAACTGTACGCGTTTGCTTGACTGAACAGCCGCGGCATTCATCACTGTTCGGATTGATCTAGCAACCTTACCCTGCTTTCCAATCACTTTACCTGTATCATCGGCATGAACGTAAAGCTTGTATATGTCCAGGCTGTTTGTTGCTTCTTTTTCAACTCGAACATCATCAGGATGATCGACAAGAGCTTTTACAATTGTTTCAACTAGGGCTTCCATGATCGTCTCCCACCTTTTTCGAAATGATGGACCAGGATACACCAAAGGAGGCTTTCAAGAAAGCCTCCTCTAAGGTGTTAAATTACTTTGTGTTTTTTGCGTTGTGAAGCTTCTCCATAAGTCCTGCAGTGGAGAATAGGTTACGTACTGTATCAGAAGGCTTAGCGCCTTTAAGCATCCAATCAAGAGCTTTCTCTTCGTTGATTTTCACTTCAACTGGATTAGCAACCGGATTGTAAGTTCCGATTTCCTCGATGAAGCGTCCGTCACGTGGTGCACGTGAATCAGCAACAACTACGCGATAGTAAGGAGCTCTTTTAGCACCCATACGCTTTAAACGAATTTTAACTGCCATGTCTTTCACCTCCAAAAAATGTTCACATAAATCAATATAATATCATAAATTTATACTCTTGTAAAGAGAAAATTTACTTCATTTTTATTGCATGAATGGGAAATTCATGCCCTTACCTTTTTTCTTACCGCCTTTAGACATATTGGTCATCTGCTTCATCATCTTCTTCATCTCATCAAATTGCTTCAAGAGACGATTGACATCTTGCACAGACGTACCACTTCCGACGGCAATTCGCTTTTTGCGACTCGCATTGATAATATCTGGCTCTTCTTTTTCACGTGTTGTCATTGACTGAATAATGGCTTCAACCCGGCCAATTTGTTTTTCATCAACACTTACATTTTTCATGGCTTTTTTATTCATACCAGGAATCATGTCCATCAATTCATCAAGTGGTCCCATGCTTCGAACCTGACCAAGTTGATCAAGGAAATCATCAAACGTAAAACTCATCGTTCGCATCTTTTTCTCAAGCTCTTTCGCTTTGTCTTCATCAACAGAAGTCTGGGCTTTTTCAATGAGCGTTAGCACGTCACCCATGCCGAGAATTCGCGAAGCCATTCTCTCGGGATGAAACGGTTCTAGTGCATCAAGCTTTTCACCCATACCTGCGAACTTGATCGGTTTATCTGTTACAGACTTGATCGACAGTGCAGCACCACCGCGCGTGTCACCATCAAGCTTTGTTAGAACGACACCTGTAATATCAAGTGCATCATTAAAGCTTTCAGCAACGTTAACAGCGTCTTGCCCTGTCATGGAATCAACCACTAGGAAGATTTCATCAGGCGTAACAGCTTCTTTAACATCTTTTAGCTCCTGCATCAGATTCTCATCAATATGCAAGCGGCCTGCCGTGTCAATAATGACATAGTCCAGATGTTCTTCTTTTGCTTTTTCAATTGCTTTTGTAGCAATTTCTACCGGACTCACTTGATCACCCATCGAGAAGACCGGCATACTAAGCTGTTTACCGAGTGTTTCAAGCTGGTTAATCGCTGCAGGACGGTAAATATCCGCCGCTACTAAAAGTGGTTTACGGTTATGATTTTTACGTAAATGGTTTGCAAGCTTACCGACAGTTGTCGTCTTACCCGCACCCTGTAGACCGGCCATCATAATCACAGTCGGTGGGCGGTTTGAAACAGCAATCTTACTCTGTTCTCCACCCATAAGCGCTGTCAGCTCTTCATTAACGACTTTAATGACCTGCTGCCCTGGGGTCAGGCTTTTCATAACTTCCTGTCCAACGGCGCGCTCTTTGACCTTGTTGATAAACTGTTTTACGACTTTAAAGTTAACGTCCGCTTCAAGCAAGGCTAACCTTACTTCACGCATCATTTCTTTTACGTCAGCTTCCGTTACTTTCCCTTTACCGCGTATCTTCTGCAGGGTGTCTTGCAGTCGGTCGGCTAACCCTTCAAATGCCATGTTCGCCGCCTCCTAATCCAGTTTTTCAAGAGATGTTATCAACGACAGCGCCTTCGAGTTTTCATTCTCACTCATGATCGCTTCCTTGAGCTTTTCTAACAGCTCCTGTCTTTTGATGTATCGCTCGAATAGCAACAGTTTTGCTTCATATTCTTCTATCATTTGTTCTGTTCGCTTAATGTTATCATAGACAGCCTGACGGCTAACTTGAAATTCTTCTGCGATTTCACCTAATGAATAATCATCAAGGTAATACAATGCCATATAATTACGCTGTTTCGGTGTTAAAAGCGACTGATAAAAGTCAAATAACGAGTTAATTCTCATCGTTTTCTCTAGCATTGTTAACAGCCCCTTGTTAAGGTAATCACCTTTACGTTAATTATATTACTATGCGTCATTTTATTTGTCAAGATTTTTTCTTAACACAATTTACGAAGATTTTATTCTTCGTTTTCTTCCTCTTCTTCAATGATAGAAGAGAATAATCCATACACAAATGTATCCGGATCAAATTCCTGTAAATCATCCATCTTCTCACCAAGTCCTACGAGCTTAACAGGGATATCAAGCTCATGTCGAATAGCCAGTACAATGCCACCTTTAGCAGTTCCATCGAGCTTGGTTAATGCAATACCAGACACGTCCGTTGATTGCCCAAATTGCTTTGCCTGACTCATCGCATTTTGACCTGTTGTCGCATCAAGAACAAGAATCACTTCATGTGGACCAGATGGTACTTCACGTTGAATAACACGCTTTACTTTTTCTAGCTCGTTCATAAGGTTTACTTTGTTCTGAAGACGCCCGGCTGTATCACAAAGCAATATATCTGCGTTACGTGATTTAGCAGATTGTACAGCATCAAAAACAACTGCCGCTGGATCTGAGCCAGCTTGATGCTTGATCACATCTACGCCAGCTCTTTCTCCCCATACATCTAGCTGTTCAATGGCACCTGCTCGGAACGTATCTCCTGCTGCGAGAACAACTTTCTTGCCCTCTTGCTTAAACTTGTGCGCAAGCTTACCGATTGTCGTTGTCTTCCCAACCCCATTAACCCCAACGAATAAGAAGACCGTTAGTCCCTCTTCTTGAATATTAAGCGAACCATCTTCGTCAGATTTATGGAGAAGCTCCGCTAATTTTTCTGAAATGACACTCTGAAGTTCTTTCGTATCTTTAATATTGCGCGTTCTTGCTTCATCCTTTAAAACGTCAATAAGGTCCATTACCGTCGCTACACCGACGTCAGCACTAATGAGAAGCTCCTCTAATTCTTCGAAGAACTCCTCGTCTACTTTTCGATAGTTTTTTACGAGATTGTTCATTTTTGTTGAGAAAGACGTTCTTGTTTTCTCGAGTCCGTCTTTAAATTTCCCTGTTACATCATCTGTTTGTGTGGTGAACTTATCTTTTAACTTTTTAAAAAAACTCACTTTGCATCCCCCTACTTGTTATTGCGATATTAATTGCTTCGATTCTTCAAGTCTTACGGAAACGAGTCGAGACACACCTGACTCCTGCATCGTTACCCCATAAAGCACATCCGACTCTTCCATTGTACCCTTTCTATGGGTAATAACAATAAACTGGGTTTTTTCACTAAATTGCTTCAGGTACTTAGCGAAACGCCCCACATTCGCATCATCTAAAGCGGCTTCTACCTCATCAAGTACACAGAATGGTACTGGACGAACTTTCAAAATCGAAAATAGAAGCGCAATGGCAGTAAATGCCCTCTCTCCTCCTGAAAGAAGAGCAAGGTGTTGCAATTTTTTCCCAGGCGGCTGTGCCAGAATATCGACCCCTGTTGAAAGGAGGTTATCCGGATCAGTGAGGACAAGATCTGCCTTCCCTCCACCAAACAATTCTTTAAAAACGATTTGGAACTGAGCACGAATTTTCGTGAAAGTCTCTTCAAATCTTTTCTTCATTTCCTGATCCATTTCTTTAATGACCGCATAAAGCGTTTCTTTTGCCTGAAGAAGATCCGCTTGCTGTTCACTAAGGAACGTATAGCGCTCATTGACGCGATCGTATTCATCAATTGCACCAAGGTTCACGGTTCCTAGCTCATCAATCTCTAATTTAATGAGCTTTAGCTTTCGCCTTGCATCTTCGGGTTCAAGGGAAAGAACATGCTTTTCCTTCGCTGCTTCATAGGTTAACTCGTATTCCTCACTTAAAATCGCTAATCTATTCTCGAGTTCAACATCCAAACGATTAATGCTAACTTCAACAGCCTGCATTAATCCTGAGAGCTGCTTGTCCTCTGCGATAAGAGAATCCAGCTTCGTACTAACCGTTTCAATCTCTTGTTGCAGAGAAAGCTTTACTTCTCGTTCATTTTGAAGCGTCTGAAGTAATTTATCTTTCTCAGCGCGGAACGAAACAATGTTTTGGTCCAGTTTCTCTTCTCCGTTAGAATTTGAAGACATCGCTTCAGATAAAAGGGTGAATTCTTCTGTCGTTTCAGCCAACTGTGTATTCGTCTCATTCTGTTCTGTTGTTAAACGATCAAGCGTTTCTTTTTGATTTTGGAATGATTGCTGGTGCTCAGCCACTTTTACTTTCAGCTCAGTAATCTCGGTTTGAATTGTTTCACGAGACGTTTGCTGAGTTTGTTTCTTCGCAGTTAAGTTATCAATTTTACTTTCAAGTGTTGCTGCTTGTTTCGTAATCGTTTCGAGTCTTTCTATAAGATAGATATGGCGCTTATGATGCGTTTCAATCTCTTCTTCAATCGCTTTTTTCTCACGATCGTATAGCTGAAGACGTTCATTCGAATTACGTTCGTCTCCTTCAATCGCTCTTAAGTCTCCTAATAGAGACTGCTCTTCAAGTCTGAGGTTTTCGCCACGTTCGCGCATCTCATCTAGCTTTTCTTCTAGAGCAGCTAAAGCGACTTTATCCTTCTTGATCTCTTGCTCAACACCCGTCGTCTTTTTCTGCATGTCCTCAAGTTTTTTGATCAGAATTTCAAGATCACGTTGACGGCTTAATAGTGATGAGGATTTCTGCTTCACACTTCCTCCACTCATGGAGCCGCCGGGATTCACAACGTCTCCCTCTAACGTAACGATCCGTGTTCGGTACTGCATGACTTTTGCAAGTTCATTCGCACCTTTTAGTTCTTTGGCAACAAGAACAGAGCCTAATAAATTCTCCATTACAGCCTGATACTTTGGATCGAAAGTGATGAGGTCAGAAGCAACGCCTACGAATGCCTCGTTTTGTTTTACGCGTTCTAAATCATAGCTCGATATCTTTCGTGACTTCACGACTGACAGAGGAAGAAAAGTAGCTCGTCCTGAGCGATTCTTTTTCAAATAAGTGATTGCCTGTCTGCCCGATGCCTCATCTTGGACGACAACGTTTTGCATGGCTCCTCCAAGAGCCGTTTCAAGTGCCGTTTCCACATCTTTAGGTACGGTAATGAGTTCAGCTACCGCTCCTTCAATACCTGAAAGGTCTTCACGGGCTTTGAGCACTTCTTTTACGCCCTGGAAGAACCCGGCATAATCGTCCTGCATTTCTTCTAACATTTCTTTCTTTGATTTGTATTGTTGAATATATTGATACGCTTGATAGAGCTTTGATTCTTTCTCGCCAAGTGCTTTCTTTTTCTCTTCTACATCATGTTTGCTTTTGTAGAATCGCGAGACGTGAGCTTCAAGTTCTTGTTTTGACTGAGCTAACTTGGCTGAGCGTTCTGCTTTCTTTTCGTCAACGGCGCTTCGCTCTTCAATATATTTATGATTATCTCCATCAAGCCGATCTTTACGCTGACTAAGTATAGAAAGCTGGTCTTGAAGATAACGATTTTCGTTCCGTATGGACGCCTGCTCATTAAGCAGCTCAAAGTAATCTGACTTCATTCGATCAAGCTCTTGCTCAATGTCTTGTTCTATATCAGATAGAAGTTCTGTTTCTTTCTTCAAACTAGACTTTAATTGACCTAATTCTTTTTTCTGCTGATCAAATCGACTGCGGTGATGCTCAATTTCCTTTTCATAATAGCTTTTTTTCTCTTGTAAAAACGTCATCCGCTCTTCTAGGTTAGACCGGTTTTGATGCGCATTTTTCTTCCGTTCTTTAAGAACTTCTTTCTTTCCTTCAAGTTTCTCTAGCTCTTCACTCGTATCGAGAAGCTGTTGTTGGTATGTTTCTAGGTTATGCTCAGATTTGTCTAGCTTCTCTCTTGCACTTGCTAACGTCTCTTTTTTTACAGTGATCGAGTCATTTAACGTAAGTTCCTTCGCTTTTAAAGAATCAAGCTCTTCTTTCTTTAGCTTCCAAGCCTGGTGATATTCTTCAATTTCATGAACGGTAAGCGCTGCTTCGATCTTTTCAAGGTCTTCACGTTTCTGCAAATAATCCTTAGCAATCGATGCCTGCATCCGAAGTGGTTCTACTTGATCCTCTAATTCATATAAAATATCCTCAACGCGGTGAAGGTTATCTTCCGTTTCCTTTAATCGCGTTTCTGCTTTCGTCTTTCGCGTCTTGTATTTCAAAACCCCCGCCGCCTCTTCAAATATCTTACGGCGTTCTTCGGATTTACTACTTAGTATCTCTTCAATTCTACCTTGTCCAATAATTGAAAAGGATTCTTTTCCAAGACCTGAGTCCATAAACAATTCAATAATATCTTTAAGTCGACACGTCTGGTTATTCAAAAGATATTCACTATCTCCTGATCGATAAACGCGTCTTGTTACGCTGACTTCGTTATAGTCGATTGGAAGATATTGATTCGTATTATCAAGCGTTAACGTAACCTCCGCTAAATTCACTGCTTTTCTCGTATCACTTCCTGCGAAAATGATATCTTCCATTTTAGCGCCTCTCAGTGACCTGGCGGATTGCTCACCAAGCACCCATCTGATGGCGTCATTAATATTACTTTTACCGCTGCCGTTCGGACCGACAACTGATGTTACTCCTGGGACAAACTCAACTGAAATACGATCGGCAAATGATTTAAAGCCGACTACATCTAATCGTTTGAGGAACATCATCTTTCCCCCTCATCTGTTTCATCTATGTATGCAAATTAAGTACGTTTCAATTCACTAACTGTCTTATTTTATCATAAAACAATGACCTCTACGATACTGAGCTAAGACATGTTACAATAAGGAAAACCTTCTAGTCCAACAACATTAGTTAGGCTCATGAGGGATTGGTACATATCATGGCGATCTGTCGTCATTGAATATTAAATAAGGCAGGTGGAACTAATGGATCTTACGATTAAATCAGAAGAAAACCTGGCGTATATGGTCGAGGGCATTAAAGAAAAAATGCAAGTGATCAACGCAGGCATGATTAAACCAGAATCATTCGATTTATCTTCTTATGATGACATTTATGAAATCTATGTCATGCTGAATAAGAAGCAATCGCTCAGCGTTGCAGAAATGCAAGCGATTTTAGCTGAACTAGGAAAATTGCGCGCTTCTTAAACAGTCGAATAAGCACCCTAATGAAAAAGAATCCTGAGCTCAGGATTCTTTTTCATTACGTTCTTTTAAATTTATAAGTGCTTTTTGTGCAGCCATTTGTTCGGCTTCTTTCTTCGAACGTCCTACTCCAACGCCAAGGTCATTTCCATTCAACATAACTTTCGAAGAGAACTCTCGGTTATGTGCGGGTCCTTTTTCATCGGTAATGACGTAATCAATAACTCCAAGACTTTCACGCTGGATGACTTCCTGAAGCTGACTTTTATAATCCATCACATGAGAAAAAGCACCGGCGTTAATTTTCGGATAAACAAACTTCTCAAGAAATTCAAAGACGACTTCCAGACCTTGATCAAGATACAAAGCACAAACGAACGACTCAAATACATCCGCAAGAAGTGCCGGACGCATTCTTCCACCCGTCATCTCTTCTCCCTTACCAAGAAGTACGAGATGGCCAAAATTCATGTCATTCGCGAATTGAACAAGTGATGGTTCACAAACAATTGCTGCTCTTAGCTTTGTTAGCTGGCCTTCACTCATATTTGGGTACTTTTCATATAAGTATCTTGATATCGTAAGCTCAAGTACGGCATCTCCAAGAAATTCAAGACGTTCATTGTCCATCTGCGGATGCAGTCGATGCTCATTCACATAGGATGAATGGGTAAAAGCTTGAAAAAGAAGCTGTTCATTTTCGAACGATACACCAATTTCCTTTTGAAAAGCAGTGAATTGCGATTTGATTGCCTCTCCAACCACGAGTTGTCGTGAATGCTTAGGTTTGAAACGTCTGGCTCTCGTTTTTGGTGAATGTTTTGATTTGGACATAGATACCTCCACGACTTATCACTATCATCTTTTTACTCTGGAGCTTTATTAACAGGAATAAAACCCCGTCAAGCGGGGCTTATTCCATCACTTCAGATTAACCTGAAGATTATTGATGGCTGTTTATGTAATCAATTACATCGCCAACTGTTACAATTTTCTCAGCATCTTCATCAGAAATTTCAAGATCAAACTCATCTTCAAGTTCCATGACTAATTCCACTACATCAAGGGAATCGGCACCAAGGTCGTCTTTGAAAGAAGCTTCTGGTTTAATCTCAGATTCTTCAACTCCAAGACGATCAACAATAATCTTTGTTACACGCTCTAGTGTATCTGCCATTAGACTCACCTCCCCTCAAGCTATTATAGGATATATAAAACAAAAAAACTAGGCGTTGATAAAAAAGTTACATGATCATGCCGCCGTCAATGTGAAGCGTTTGTCCTGTAATATAATTGGCATCATCTGAAACGAGGAACTTCGTTGCTTTGGCAATATCAAGAGCTGCACCAAGTCGACCAAGTGGAATTTGTCCTTTCATTCCGCTTTTCACCTCATCGGATAGCTCGTCCGTCATATCTGTTTCAATGAAACCAGGGGCAAGAGCATTAACGGTAATGTTACGGCTTGCAAGTTCTTTCGCAGTCGTTTTCGTTAATCCAATTACGCCCGCTTTAGCTGCTACATAGTTCGCTTGCCCGGCATTTCCAGCTACTCCGACTACAGAAGCTACGTTTACAATACGGCCATAGCGCTGTTTCATCATTTGACGAGTAACAGACTTTGTACAGTTAAAGACACCTTTTAAGTTTGTGTCGATAACAGAATCCCACTCTTCTTCCTTCATTCGCATAATCAGATTATCACGCGTAATGCCAGCATTATTCACAAGCACTTCCAGACTACCGAATGTTGAGACAACTTCCTTAATCATGCCCTGAACTTCGTCCATACTTGCAACATTCGCTTTAATGGCAATTGCATTGCCGCCAGCTGCCTTAATCTCGTCTACCACGCTGTTTGCTTTCGCTTCACTTCCTGCGTAGTTGACTGCCACGTTCATGCCTTCTTTCGCAAGTTCTAAAGCAATTGCACGTCCAATTCCACGAGAAGCACCTGTTACTAGAGCCGTTTTATTTTCAGCCATTATTTATTCCTCCCCTAACTTTTCAATAAGTTGATCGAGCTGCTCTGGCGTCCCGACGGCATGAACGGATGCACGACGGTTAACTTTTTTCACGAGACCAGAAAGAACATTACCAGGACCAATCTCGATAAAGGTATCAACGCCAAGATCCATTAGCTTTCTCACTGTATCTTCCCAAAGCACAGGGGAATAGATTTGTTCCAATAAGTGTTTTTGAATTTCTTCTCCTGAAGTAGATGGTTCAGCTGTAACATTTGCAACAACTGGGATCGAAGCATCTTTAATCTCAATCGCTTCTAGAATCGCTGATAGTTGATCTGCAGCAGGCTTCATAAGGCTTGAATGAAAAGGTCCACTTACTTGAAGCGGAATAACACGTCTTGCGCCATTTTCTTTTGCAACTTCAGATGCTTTTTCAACGCCTGCTTTTGCACCAGAAATGACAATTTGCCCGGGACTGTTCAAGTTTGCAAGCTGAACTGTTGCGGTCGAAGCCGTAACTTCGTCGACCACTTTTTGCAATTCTTCACGTTCCATACCCATAATCGCTGCCATTGCTCCTTCACCTGAAGGAACGGCTTCTTCCATATAAAGACCTCGATTTCTTACAGCGAAAACGGCATCTGAAAACGAAAGCGCTCCTGAAGCAACTAGAGCTGAATATTCGCCAAGACTATGACCGGCCGTATAATCCGCTGTAATCCCTTTTTCTCGAAGTGCTTCAAGAACTGCTACACTCGTCGTTACAAGCGCAGGCTGAGCGTTTTCAGTTCTTGTTAACGTCTCAATTGGTCCGTTCATGATTAATTTCGTTAGCTCAAAGTTGAGACGATGATCAGCCTCTGTAAATACATCTTTCGCTACTGAATAAGCTTCCATAAATTCTTGCCCCATTCCAACAGCCTGTGAACCTTGACCTGGAAATAGAAATGCGGTTTTACCCATGGTTATTCTCCTTCCTCTTTAACAAGAGATGATTGAATTGCAGATACTACATTTCCTGTCACCATCATTCTAGCTTGCTTAATCGCGCTGAATACAGCTCTTCCGTTTGACGATCCGTGCGCTTTAATAACAGGAGCATTTAGACCAAATAATCCTGCACCACCATACTCCGAATAATCAAGCTTTGTAGATAAATTCTTAAGCTTCGGTTTTAGTACACCCGCCGCTACTTTACTTGTAAACGAGCTTGTAAGTTCTTCCTTCAACATTTTGAACATCGTTAAGGCTGTACCTTCAATTGTTTTTAAAACCAAATTTCCGGAAAAGCCATCACACACAACAACATCTGCTTCGTTACCAAGAATGTCTCTTGACTCCACGTTGCCTACAAAGTTCAGGCCACTATTCTCTAGGAGTGCATATGCCTGCTTGCTTAGCTCATTTCCTTTTCCTTCTTCTGTACCGATGTTCAATAAACCAACGCGCGGGTTATTTACACCTCGCACTTTCTCGGCATAAACCGAACCCATATGAGCGTATTGAAGAAGGTGCTCTGGTTTCGCATCCATATTCGCTCCAACATCGAGCAGAACAAAACCAGCTTCATCTATTGTTGGGAGCGTCGGCGCTAATCCCGGACGATCAATACCCTTAATGCGGCCGACATAAAGCAATCCTGCTGCCATTAACGCACCAGTATTACCAGCTGATATAGCAGCATCTGCCCGACCTTCCTTTACTTCATTTACAGCTAAAACCATCGAAGCGTTTTTCTTTCTTCGAACAGCTTTTACTGGCTGATCGTCTGATGATATGTATTCTTCCGTATGTAATACTGTGATTCGATCTTTGTTTCCTTTTAACAGCGGATTGATTTTCTTTTCGTCTCCCACAACCGTAACAGACAAATCATTGAACGCTTCAATCGCTTCATATACACCCTCTATTATGGCATCAGGTGCATTGTCTCCACCCATTGCGTCAATTGCAAGTCTCATTTTCAAACAACATCCCTTCAGGATTTAGTCGAGCGATACATAACAAATTCACCAGAAAAGACATTCTCATTCTGAACAAAGCTATTCACTTCAACCGTCGTTCTGTCTTTTCGCTGGTCTGTGACAAGTGCTTTTGCTACCACTCGTTCTCCTTCTTTCACCTGACTTGAAAAGCGAATGTTCGCTTTGGCTGTCAGCGCAAGTTCATCATCAATAATCGCTACGGCAAGTGAATTTGCTTGAGCGAAAAGATGATGGCCTCTAGCAATTTTGTTTCTAGAAAAAACGTGTTCCGGACGAATATCAAGGATTGAAATGGCACTTTCATCAAGCTGGAGATCAATCACTTGTCCGATCACTTCATCGATCGGGAGAGCTTTCACTTCATCAAGCTGCTGCTGAGCCACGTACTTTATTCTCTCGCGAAGCTCTGGAATAGACAGCTCCAAACGATCAAGTCTTATCGTTTGAATGCTAACTTTAAACTTTTCAGCAAGCTCTTCATCCGTAATAAATGGTGTGCTCTCGATCGTTTCCTTAAGCTGACTTTGCCGGTCTTTCTTACTCCTTTTCATCTACTACCGCCGCCTATCTAGCATTAATAAACGGATAAAGAGGATCACGTGATCCTCTTTATCTCAGTCTTATGACTAGGTCCTAAAAGGTAGTATATACTTTGCGGTAGCATTATGCAAGCTAATCCAGCTTTTCTCCGCTTAAAACGCCTTGTTCAGTAAGGTAGTCTCGTAAACTACGATATGTCTCATCTTCCCAGAATGCGGTCGACTCAACAAGTGCAGAAGCATCATTTCGAGCCACTTCAAGTACTCGATAATCGTGAACTAAATCGGCTACTTTAAATTCAGGTAGCCCGCTTTGCTTTCGTCCAAAAAAGTCCCCGGGGCCACGAAGCTCTAAGTCACGCTGAGAAAGGACGAAACCATCATTTGATTCCGTCATGATTTGCATTCGTTCTTTTCCGACTTCTGATTTTGGATCAGC